>DATBQJ010000048.1:0-14966 GCA_036560885.1 Methylocella sp. | reverse complement strand
GGTCGGCGGCCTATCTACGCCAGGTCTAAAACGGCTGCTCGACGGCGCCCGCGCTTTGCTCATGCCGTCCTTTGCCGAAGGGTTCGGACTGCCCGTCGCCGAAGCCTTGGCGGCGAGCGTGCCGGTGATCGCTTCGAATATACCGGTATTCCGCGAAACGGGCGGCGCCCGCATCACGACGCTCAGTCCGATTGCCGGCGAAGACTGGCTCGATACGATCCGCATCATGGCCCGTTCCAATCGCCCGGAACGCCAGACGATCGGGGCTGCAAGCGACAGGTATGAAGCAACCGCAGGATCGAACTATTTCGCCGAAGTTAGAAACTTTCTAGACACTCTATAAAAACGGCCTATCGCCTTTCCCCGCCGGCCAAGCGGGTGGAAGCTACATCCTCGCGCCGCAGCGTCCGCGCCACGTTGAAAACGTTGACGGCGAAGAGGCAAACGAAAACGATTCCGGCGCCGCAGAGCACGAGATCGTAGGGCGAAAACGTCGCGCGGCCGATCGCAATCCGCGATTCGCCCGCGAAATACATCCAGCAATTGATGCCGATCAACCCGGCGCGAAGCTCCGTCGGTCCGAGGGCCAGAAACGACAATTGAAATCTATGCGAGACTTGGTTGTACAGGAACACGTACATGCAAAGCATGAAATAGCCGAGCAGCGTAAACAAAGCTACGTCCAGCCGGATATAGGCGGAAAGACCGGCGCCGGTCATGATCGTTAAGTTGCAGAGCGCATCGACGGAATGATCGAGAAAATAACCGTAGCGCGGCCGGTCAATCCGGCGGTAACGGGCGAGGCTTCCGTCGAGCGAATCGCCGAACCAGTGGATGACAATGCCGAACGTCGCCACCCAAAAAAACGCGGGATGAACGTGGGTCGCCACATAGCCGGCGAACACGAGCACGGCACCGGCGGCGCCAAATCCGGTGAGCCGGTCCGGAGTGACAGCGCGCGGCATATGCAGGCAAAGCCAGTTAAGGATATCGCGTTCGAGTTCGGCAAGAATGTTTTCTTGAACGCGCGAAACCACGGGCGGCGGCTTCAGAGCTTGTTGGACATCTTGAACGACAGCAACGCGTTGCACCGGAAGCCCCCCGCAGGTTACGCATTATTAATCACGTTGCACCATTCCATCGTAGAATATTTTTCTAAATTTGCAGCCGAATGTGGCAAAAAAAAGCAAAGCTTGCTGCAATTTTGTGGATTCCTTTTCCCCTAGATGACTGCTTATACCGGGGTCGCGCTTAACCGCGATGGGGGGCAATTCTCGCAGGCCTTGCGTCTCCAAGCGCGCCCCTTCGCGGTTCCGGGAAACGCGCCATGCGCGAATCTGGCCGAATGCCTCGCCCAGAAAATTTGATGGAAGTGGCCGGGAACGGTGTAACCCGCGACCCTTGACATGATCATTTTATGGTCCTGGACACGATTACCCCGGTGTAGGCCGGTGTCGCAATCAAGCTGACGACTTCCATGACTTTCCGCAGATCGGCGATCGGGGCGTTAGACACATAAAGCAAGTCCCGGTTTTGGATTTGGAAACCTTGAGCGAGAAACAGACTGTTCGGCTCGCGCAGGTTAAGCCGATAGACAAACGGCGTCGAAAAGCCATGCTGGATCAGCGGACTATTCGGCCTCAGCGCGCGCGCGACATCTTCCGGCTCATAGCGGAAAATGAAGACACCCGACGGATCTGACTGGGCATTGACAAGCCCGCCTGCCTTGGCCAGGGCTTGCGACAAGTTGATACCTTCGGCATCGAAAGGGATTTCGGCGTTCTTGTCCGTCGCGCCGTAGACAATAAAAGTTTGCGGATCCCGGATCAAAGTCAATACGTCGTTCGCACGCATGTAGATATTTTCTTTTGGGTCGGACGTCACTCGGGTCATCGCGACGCGCTCGGTCACGTCTCCCCTCGACAGCTGGACGTAAGTTTCGTTGACCTGCGCGCGAATTCCGCCAGCCGCCGCGATGACGTCCATCACGCGATCGCCTTTGACGCTTAACGGCACCCTTGCGCCATTTGCGACCTCGCCGGTGACCGTGACCGTATTGCTGACCGAATGGGTGACATTGACCAAGACTTGCGGCTGAATGGCTTTACCTTGGAGCGCCTGTTCCAGGATGGTCTGCACGGCTCTGGTCGTGCGCCCAGCGACTTGGATACGGCCAGCATAAGGAACGGTGATCGCGCCGTCCCGTCCAACGACCTGATCCGGGATCGTCGCGCTTTTCGAGCCGGTGCTGAACTGACCCGTGACGAGAGATGCCGAAAAGAGGCCACCCGCGCCCGCTTCCCAAATTGTCACAGAGACCGTGTCGCCAATGCCAATGCTAGGTTCGACCGCCGGCCGGTAGTCTCCAAAGTGGGCAAGAAAGCTGTTCGGCCCGCGATGCCGCAAGGTCTCGACGACAGAGGAATCTATATCGACGAGCTCATACCTTGACGTGGCCTCTTCGCCAGCTTCATCAATAACGTCGCGCGCGCTCGGCCCGGCCCCTGCGAAGGTCGAACAACCCGCAACTGCGAGACACGCCCCGCCAACCACTAGGATGCACGCGATGGTTAAGAAAACTCTCGGCATTTACAACCAGTTCCGCATGGAACCATTCTCCTACCATTCTCGGGGGCGTGCGGCCACTCTTCTATCATTCACGGGGAAGCTTATCCGGACATTGTGTCGAAAAAGCCACAATGGCCCGGATTTTTTGGAATAGGTCCTCCGGCTCGAAGAGTGGCATGGCTGCAGGGATCCGGGCTGCGGGGATTTGCGGCTTGCGGATGGAAAGAGGAGCGATCCGGCGGCTGCCCGTCAAAATTGAAACCTAATCCTGCCTTTAGGGGCGCACTTCGGTCGAGATCGCGGCGCGGCATCGCAAAACTTGCCGGGAGAACGAGACCGAGATCACGGTAAGCGGCCAGGCCCATGATCTACAGTCTCTACAATATCACGGTTTCGCGCGCATCGCCCGTGCATGAGCAGCCACGGTTCCTCCTCTCTCGCGCGGCGCAAGGCAAGTGTCGGGCTTGAGAGGCAGCATTAGACGATCCCGGCGCCGAAGCTCACAGTTTTGCGTTCCTGGGCCTTGCGCGCTCGCCAGCCGGTGGCACGATACGCCGCAAGTGCATCGATTGCCCCGCCAGCTTCAAACCGTGCCATCGCAACGATCGGCGTCACGTCGGTGCGGTAGGCGCGCCGCAGTGTTTGAAACGCAAGCATCGTGTCGTCGTCGATCTGTGCTTGATGCAACGCCTGGCGATCGACGATCAAGGCCTTGGCATAGGCTGCTGCGATTGCTTCGGCCGAGGCGATCAGGCTTTCGATCGGGTCGGTCACATTATGGGATTGGTCGATCATATAGGCGGGGTCGAATCCGCCCCGCGGATTGAGGCTCGCCTCGGCCAATTCATTGAACACAAGGAACAATTGGTGCGGATTGATCGATCCCGTGTCGAGATCGTCGTCGCCATATTTGCTATCGTTGAAGTGGAATCCGCCGAGCTTGCCGAAGCGATGCAGCCGCGCCACGATCTGCTCGATATTGGTGTTGGGTGCATGGTGGCCGAGGTCGATAAGACATTTCGCCTTGGCCCCGAGTTCCTGGGCGGCGAGGATCGAGGTGCCCCAATCGGAGACGACGGTCGAATAGAACGCGGGCTCATAGAATTTGTGCTCGATCAGCATCAGCCAATCGTCAGGCAATGCCGCGTAGATTTGTGCCGCTGACTCCAAATAGCGGTCGAGCATGCTGGAAAGATCCTGCTGACCTGGAAAGTTGGTGCCATCGCCAATCCAGACCGTTATCGCCTTGGAGCCAAGCTGCTGACCTATCTCGATGCATTCGATGATGTGCGCAATGGCTTGGCGCCGCGCGGCCGGATCGGACGCAGAGAGGCTGCCGTTGCGGTAGCTGATCTTCTGATCGGGCTGGTCTTGAAACGTATTCGAATTTACCGCATCGAAACCGAGGCCAAACGCCGCCGCTTCCTCGCGCAGCGCCTTGTAATCCTGCACCTTATCCCACGGAAAATGCGGCGAAACCCGCGGCACTATCCGCGCGAGTTGGTGCGCGACGGCGCAATCCTCGAGCTTTTCGTGGATGTTGGCTGGCTCTCCCGGGAGCGGGAATTTGGCGAAGCGGGTGCCCCCGCGTCCGACGCCCCAGCTTGGAACGGCGACGGAGAAGTTGGCCAGCTCGGCTTTGATGGAATCGATGCCGCATCCGCGCCGTGCCAGCTGACGTTCAAGGCTATCATAGTCGTCCCGGAGCGCTTCGATTTGGCCCGCGTTGAGGCCGTCGATCTGATCCTGGACCAATGGACGCTCGCGCATCATTCCATTCTCTCGCGTCAGCGGACAAAGGCCTGCGCGATGCCCGCGTCGACGTTGATCATGTTACCGGTCGATTTGGCGGAGCAATCGGACGCGAAGAAATGCACGGCCTCGGCGACATCCGACGGCAGGACGGCCTGCTTCAGCATCGATCGATTGCGGTAATGCGCTTCCAGCTCCTCGCCGGCGTCGATGCCATAGGCGCCGGCCCGCTCCTGCCGCCACGCGCCGTTCCAAATCTTGGACCCCTTAATGACCGCGTCCGGATTGACAACGTTGACGCGAATGCCCGCCGGCGCGCCTTCGAGCGCCAGGCAGCGGGCAAGATGCAGCGCCGCCGCTTTGGCCGACGCATAAGCGCTTGCATCGGTGGCCGCGGCGATGCCGTTCTTCGATCCGATGAAAATGATCGAACCGCTATTGTTTGCCTTCATCAGCGGGAAGGCGGCGCGCGCGGTCAGGAAATAGCCTTCGGCAAGCACATCATGGTTCTTGCGCCAGAGCGCGAGCGTGGTTTTCTCGACCGGCGCGGAGGATGCAATGCCAGCATTGGCGACGACAATATCCAGGCCGCCGAACTCCCTTGCACAACCATCGAACGCGGCTTGGACTTGTTCCTCGTCCGTGACATCGCAGACCGCGTAACGAACGACATCCTTGCCATACCGGCTGGCCAAGCCGGCGCTGACCTGCCCAGCCGCGGTAGCGTCGCGGTCGGCCAGCATCACGCATGCGCCATCAGCGAGCAGCCGCTCGGCGGTGGCAGAGCCGATACCGCCTGCCCCGCCGGTGACGAGCGCGATTTTTCCGGCCAAGGGCTTGGGTTTGGGCATGCGTTGCAGTTTGGCTTCCTCCAGCGCCCAGTATTCAATGTTGAAGGCTTCCTGTTCGTCTAGTCCTACATAGCTGCCGATGGCTTCCGCGCCGCGCATTACGTTGATCGCATTGCCATAGAATTCGCTGGCGAGCCGTGCCGTGGTCTTGTCGGCGGCGAATGTCATGCGGCCTATCCCGGGGAGCAATATGACCACCGGATTGGGATCGCGCATCTTGGGACTGTCCGGACGCGCGCAGCGCCTATAATAGGCCGCGTAGCGCTCGCTATAGTTCGCAATCGCGCCTTTCAAATAAGCGTCGTCGTCAATCCTCTCTGGGTCGAGCGTCAACGGAGCGATCTTTGTGCGCAGGAAGTGATCGGGGCACGATGTGCCAAGGGCAGCCAGCCGCGCGAAGTCCACGGAACAGACGAATTCCAGAGCCTCCGGATCATCGGAGAAGTGTCCGGCCTTCGGTCTGGTCCCGGCCATGAACCCGCGTAGCTTCGGCATCAGCCGCGAGGCGAGCTTCCTGCGTTCGTCGGCCGGCAAAGGGGCTATTGCCTGACCGCCGAATGCCGGCCGCTTCGTAAGTTTCGCATTAAGATATTCCGCCGCCTGAGCAATGAGTCGAATGGTGTTTTGATAGCAGGCCTTGGAGGTATCGCCCCAGCAGATGATGCCGTGGCCACCCAGCATCACCCCCTTGAGGCCGGGATTGGCCGCAACATAGTCTCGCAACTGCAGGCCGAGTTCGAAGCCGGGACGCTTCCACGGAAGCCAGCCGACCTCGCCGCTCCAGATTTCGCGGGTCGCGGCAGGTCCTCCCGAAGACGCTGCCAGGGCTATGATTGCATCCGGATGGACATGATCGATATGCGGGAACGGCAGATAGCCATGCAATGGCGTGTCAATCGAGGCGGCGCGCGGATTGAGATTGAAGGTGCAGTGGGCAAGGTAGCCTACCATCTCATCCTCATGGGCGAGGCCGCGATAGAGCTTTTCCAGGCCGAGAAGCTTGCCGAGATAGAGCGTGGAGAAGCCGTCGAGCTTCATCGAGCCCAAATCGCCGCCGGAGCCCTTGACCCAGAGCACCTCGACTTTTTCTCCGCTGAGCGGATCGCTCTCGCGGAGCTTTGCAGACGTATTGCCGCCGCCAAAATTGGTCACCGTGAGATCGGAGCCAAGCAAATGGGACCGGTAGAGCAGCAGCTCCGCGGGTGTCAGCGCCGCGGCGTCGGAGTCCGACCAGCCATCTGCGGGACACTTAAAAAGCAAGGCAGACGGAGCCCGCGCCCCGGGAATATCAAGAACATCGCTCATTTCGAATATCTCACGGATGAAGGAATTTGGGGAAGTGCCTAGCACAGGACTAGTGTAAATCAATCTCAATCGATAACAATCGGCCAAAGCGTGGCCTGTGAGGAGCCATCGAAATGGGGACAATTGTCCTCGATGTGGGGAAAACCCTCGCGAAGCTAAGCCTTTGGACCGAAGGCGAAAAGCCGATCGAGCGGCGGACTCGCCAAAACGCCAGAGTAAACGCCGAAGGCTACCGCGCCCTGGACGTGGCGGGCATCGAGGAATGGATGGCCGGCGTGCTTTCCGAATTCGCGCAGTTGACCGCGGTCGAGCGGATCATCCCCATCGGCCATGGTTCGGCGGCGGCGATCGTGCGCGACGGTGCCCTCGTCTGCGCGCCAATGGACTATGAGGACCCTGTGCCTGCGGCAGAACGGCGGCGCTACGATGCGGACCGCGATGGTTTTGCCATGACGGGATCGCCACCGCTTCCGGGCGGCCTCAATCTCGGGGTTCAATTGCACCGGCTCGAACAGCTGCACCCCGGTCTCTTCAAGAGCGGGACGACGATCCTGCCATGGCCGCAGTATTGGGCGTGGGTGCTCTCGGGCGTGGCTGCGTCGGAGGTGACCAGCCTTGGCTGCCATTCCGATCTGTGGCGGCCAATCGAAGGAACGCCGTCGGCACTCTCCCTGGCGCGCGGCTGGGCCGATCGTTTCGCGCCGCTCAGGCGCGCGGATGCGGTGCTCGGCACACTTTCCCCGGCCTGGTCAGCGCGCACCGGCCTTTCCACGAGCGTGCGCGTCCACTGCGGCCTGCATGATTCAAACGCTGCCCTGCTTGCCGCCCGCGCGTGTGCCGAGATTGCCGCAAACGAATCGACGGTGCTATCGACAGGAACGTGGTTTGTCGCGATGCGCACACCGGTGGCCGGCGCGGCCGTCGATATTGCCGCCTTGCCCGAGGGACGCGACTGCTTCGTCAATGTCGATGCTTTTGGACAACCCATCCCGTCGGCCCGGTTCATGGGCGGCCGCGAAATCGAGATGTTAGGTGGAATCGACACACCGCGTGCTGACGGCGTGTCCGGTCCGACGGAACTTCCCGGTGCCGTGACCGCGGTGCTGCGGAGCGGCGCCAGCGTCCTGCCCACCATGACGCCTGGCTGCGGCCCATTTCCGAATGGCCGCGGACGCTGGACCAGCATTCCATCCGGCCCCTTCGAGCGGCAAGCTGCAATCAGCCTTTATGCCGCGCTCGTCGCCGATGTTTCCCTGAATCTCATTGGCGCGAAGGAGCGAATCCTGATCGAAGGGCGGTTTGCGGAGGCAGAAATCTTCGTGCGTGCCTTGGCGAGCTTGCGCTCCGACGCAAAAATATATGTCGCCAGCGCGCACAACGATGCCTCCTATGGTGCGCGGCGTTTGATCGATCCGAATGTGGCGCCGCCGCCTGCCTTGATGGAAGTCCTGCCGCTCGATCAGGACCTGGCCGGCTACCGGGACCGCTGGCTCGACGAAGCCAATCGCGCGGAGGCGGCAGCTTGAAAGCGGCGTCCGCGCTCGACTATCGCGAGCTCGCCCGGCGGCGTCTGCCAAGGTTCTTGTTCGACTATATCGACGGCGGCTCTTATGCCGAGGTGACACTTAAGCGCAATGTCGCCGATCTCGAAGCGGTGTCCCTCCGCCAGCGCGTTCTGCGCGACGTGTCTAGACTTGATCTTTCGACCGAGCTGTTCGGCCAGCGGCTTGCCCTGCCCATCGCCCTCGCGCCAATCGGATTGGCCGGCTTGAGCGCGCGCCGCGGCGAGTGCCAGGCCGCGCATGCAGCGGAGACGGCGGGAATTCCGTTTTGCTTGTCGACGTTCTCTGCCTGTCCAATCGCCGAAGTCACGCGCGCTGTTACCCGGCCAATCTGGTTTCAGCTCTACATGATCCGCGACCGCGGCTTCATGCGCGATTTGCTCGCCCGCGCACGCGAGGCTGATTGTTCGACGCTACTATTTACGGCCGACCTGCCGGTGCCTGGATCGCGCTATCGCGACTATCGTTCGGGGCTTGCCGGGGCACCGGGGATCGGCGGCGCGGTCCGGCGGCTCTACCAGGCGGCTCTGCGGCCGGGCTGGGCCTGGGACGTGGGCATCCGCGGCCGTCCGCACCAGATTGGCAATGTCGTACCTTTTCTGGGCGATAGCACGGGGCTCGATGACTATTTCGCCTGGATACGCAACAACTCTGATTCGACGGTCTGCTGGCGGGATTTGGATTTCGTTCGTTCAGAATGGACGAGACCGCTCGTCATCAAGGGCATTCTGGATCTGGAAGATGCGAAGTCCGCCGCCGGAATTGGAGCGGACGGCATTGTTGTTTCCAACCACGGCGGCCGTCAGTTGGACGGCGTTCCCTCCACCGCGCGTGTCTTACCGTCAATCGCCGATGCTGTCGGCGACAAACTGACCGTGCTCGCGGACGGCGGCGTGCGTTCCGGGTTGGATGTGGTGCGGATGCTGGCTTTGGGCGCCAAAGCCGTTCTCCTTGGCCGCGTTTGGGCCTATGCGTTGGCGGGCGGTGGCGAGGCAGGCGTCGCGCATATGCTGCAATTGGTGGAGGCCGAAATGCGAGTGGCCATGGCTCTCACCGGCGTGACCAGCATTGGCGCAATAACCCGCGACATCCTCGTCCAAGATGAAAGACCGGGCCGCAATGTGCCCGCTGGAGGAGAGACAAATGGCGGATCTTAATCCGCGTTCGGCCGTGCGCTTCCGCCTCAAGGTCATCGAGAGCGCTGAAGCGCTCGCCGGGAACGCTCCGCAGCCGGGCAACGCAATCGTTATTGGCCAAAGCCGAGCCGAGGCGATCGCCGCATAAATTATTGGCCACGGAATTGCTCCGTGCTACAAGCGAACAAAGGCTGGAGTTGCTCATGTCACAAAACCGGGTGTTCGACGATTTCGCGCGTCTTATGACCGACGCCTCCGAGATGGCGCAAGGTGTGCGCCGCGAGGCCGAAACGGCAATGAAAAGTCAGCTCGAACGGCTTCTCGCGACGATGGATGTCGTCACGCGCGAGGAATTCGAGGCAGTCAAGCAGATGGCCGCGAAGGCCCGCGACGAAAACAAAAAGCTGAGCCAAAGGGTGGCCGCGCTCGAGGCCGTGATCAAGGCTGATTCCACGGGCTCTGGCGGTTAGGGCTGAACGTACCCGCGCATCCCGTTGTCGCCCCCGTGCGCGGAATAATCACGCACGGCGATCGACCCGGACAAGGGACTGACACGTTGTTCAGTTAGGCCTTAATTAAGTTCCCCAAACGCCGCGGAGACGTCAAGGGTGTTGTTGAACAACACGGAATTCGACACGCCGGTCGATGCGCGGCCGATCCCCATCGCCCATACTATGGCTGCTGCGGCCTTCTACTATCCCGTTGATGCTCGCCAAGGAGGACGGCGAACTGCCGTCTCCTTTTGCGCTCAGCACGGATGGGCTCACCCCTTCACGAACAAGGACCCGGTACACGGAGTCCGCACGCCGTTGGGACAGCTCCACATTGGAGGATGACGCGTCCGTGCCGTGCGTATAGCCAACAATTTGAACCACCGTTCCCGAAGGCAATTGTTTGATTTGCCCTGCGATCCGCCGCAAGAGAGGGAGACTGCTCCGTGGGACCTTTGCACTATTGGCGGAGAAAATGATGGCCGGGAAATCAGGCGTTGCCTGACTTGGATGATTGACTGACTCCTTGATGCTCGATCCCAAATTCGATGTTGACGACGCTATCCTTGTACTAGCCGCGCCGTTTCCTGTCAGGGCCGCTACTACAGATCGTGGCAGCTGCGCGGACTGCAACGAAGCAATCGTCCAAGCGCGGTCTGCAAGAGGCCTCGTGCGTCCAACATTGAATATTTTGCCTGCGAACAGCGCCCGCGAGTTCCGGTCCCGGCTCCAAAAATCGACGAATCCTTCACTAAGATTCTTGATCCATCCTGCCTTGACCGCGAAATCAGCTTCGTGTGCGACAGTGCCGGACGCGGCACCTCTCGCATCGGCGCGGTATGACGGCGTAGAGGGCGCCTGTGAAGACGCCACTTGTGCATTTTCTGCTACCCTAGCTGCGGATGGGACAGGTCCATTGTCGCCTGCAGTGCCAGATGAGATGACGTATCCGAACAATCCCAGTGTAACGAGCAGCGCCGCGCCGGGAATAACCATACGGGGCCCCTTGGCATGGCTATCGCCTTCCCCTAGTGAAACGTCCTCGAGGCGCGGTGGCAAAAATGAGTGTACCGAGCCAGAAGAGCTCAATAGAACGGAAGGAATTTCCTCTGGAATAGTGCCGCCGGGCGTCAAGAGACCAACAATTTTCGGTATAGTATAGCCTAAAACTCCGCTCACGAAGCCTTCACTTACTCCGGTATTTTCAGAGATTCCCTCAATTACTTCATCGCCAAGCGCCATTTTTACCTCTCGCACCGAAAGCGCCATGGGAGATGGTCCTCCAAGCCATGAGGTTACCTTAGCATCGAGGCCGGCGCCCCTGAACTTGTCCAGGAAACCGCCAAGTTCCCCTGGTTGCGCGGCAATCAGATCCGCTACCTCTTGAACAAGCGTGCGGGCCTTAACCCCAAGATCAAACTTCAGCGCGATTTCTTTAGCGAGCCCGTCCAAAACCGCCATCTCACTTGCTCCGTTGTGCAAAAACGCTCGTTTCTGCTTCTCGAATGCGATGATTTATATTCCCCCTCGTACAACGGCGTCGCCGAAAGAAAGTTCCCGCCGCAGTGCGGGGCAACGCACGCCGTCCAACCAAATTTGTGCTGTCGCGCGGTCCCGAGGCCGTTGTGGCTAGTGCGTTTGCTATGGCCGAAGAGTTCACCGGTAGTGCTTTGCGGGCCATAAAGTCTATCGTAATGCATCGATTCTCGTGCGTGGTGCGTTTGAGTCTCGGCACCGGAATTCCCGGCAAATCGCGGGAGCTATCCGCCAAACCATTCCAGCGCTAGAATGGCTTCGCCGATCGAGCGGCGCGGCCGAACGAACAACGCCGACTCCATCTTGGAGCTTGCTTGGAGCTTGCACCATGGCCGATTTTGAATCAAACGATGACTACCCCAAGGCGTCTCGCTCCGGCCTGCGCGCCTTTCTCATCAGGGACTGGCCCTACCTCGCCATGCTGGCGCTTGCCCTTTTCGGGGTCGCTCGTACGAGCGTCGCACGATCAGCGTTGACGAGCTATTGGGTTATTCTTGCGCCCTTTTTCGCCGTTATCTGTGTGATCACTCGCTGGCGAAACGTCGATGGCAAGGCGCCGCATTGGCGCCTTATCCAAACCGAGGCTTTGCACTGGATTGCGGTTCTTGCTGCGATGTATCTCATATTCGTGGCGGACGTAAAGCAAATGATGAACTCGGACGCCAGTGCACTCATGTTGCTGACATTGTTGGCGCTGGGGACGTTTACAGCCGGCGTCCACATTGGTGCCTGGCGTATCTGCCTTGTCGGCGTCGTGCTGGCCCTTGCCGTTCCTGCCGTCGCTTGGCTCGACCAAGCGACTCTGCTGATTCTATTGGTGGCCATTGTATTGGTTGCGATGGCGGTGCTGTACATTATGTATAAACGGCAAGACCAAGAATTCTGAGTGTCCGTCCAGAAACATATTGAATCGGATGAATCGTGTGTTGTTCAAGGGAGGCGGCCTCTTAGCCTAGTGCGATCCTACCGCGCGAAGGTGTTGCACGAATCGACTTCGCCAGATTTCAGGCCGGCGTTCAACCATTGCACGCGCTGCGCTGCCGTGCCGTGGGTGAAGGAATCGGGCACCGCATAGCCTTTCGAGGCTTGCTGCAAACGATCGTCGCCGATCGCCTGCGCGGTTGCGACCGCGGTTTCGAGATCACCCGATTCTAGGAATTGATATTTCCGTTCGGCATTGGCGGCCCATACGCCGGCGAGGCAATCGGCCATGAGCTCGGCACGCACCGAAAGATTGTTCGCAGTGCTCGCCTCGCCCTTGCTCGCGGCGGCTTGCTGCGCCGCCTGGATCTTAGGCAGAATGCCTAGCAGATTCTGTACATGATGGCCTATCTCGTGCGCGATGACATAAGTGTAGGCAAAGTCGCCGCCGCCACCGAGGCGCCGTTTCATGTCGCCGAAGAAGGCCGTGTCGAGATAGACTTTTTGATCCAGCGGGCAATAGAAAGGCCCCATGGCCGATTGGGCGCCGCCGCAACCCGAGGCGGTCCGCCCGCTATAGAGGACGAGTTTCGGCTTGACGTAGGCAATCCCTTTCTCTCGTGGTAACACCTCCGCCCAGACGGTTTCATTCGCGGCGAGTACGGCGGCGACAAATTGGCCCATGTCGTCGGAGGGTGTCCCGATTTGGCCGGGCTGCGTCACCGAGGTTTGCCCGCCCTGGCGCATCTTGTTGACCATTTCCGCGCCGCCGATCAATAGCCGCGGATCGATGCCGAGCGCCCAGCCGAGGAGACCCAGAACCACCACGGTCCCGATGCCAAGACCGCCCTTGCCGGCCATGCCGCCCATTTGCCCGCGCCGGTCTTCGACGTTGTCCGAGCGGCCGAAATCTTGCCATTTCATGAGCGCCTCCCGCTAATTATCTTGCCGTGTCCGGCTTGGCTTTCAAAGCCCCATAAACCGATTCGAGCTGCTTACCCGCCCGTGACGCTCATGTGACGCGCAACCGCAGGCTTCGTATGATCACGATCGATGATGAAATCATGGCCCTTGGGCTTGCGGGCGATGGCGGCGTCGAGCGCTTTGTGCAAAAGCTCGTCGGAGGCCGAGGCGCGCAATGGTGCGCGCAGATCGCCCGCATCCTCCTGGCCAAGGCACATGTAAAGGGTTCCGGTGCAAGTGACGCGCACGCGATTGCAGCTTTCGCAAAAATTGTGAGTGAGCGGGGTGATGAAACCCAACCGGCCCCCAGTTTCCACGATATGCACATAACGCGCGGGTCCGCCGGTGCGATACCCAGTCTCGCGAATAGTGAAGCGCTCCTTGAGCCGCGCCTCGACCAGGTTCAGGGGCAAAAATTGATCCGCGCGCCCAGGCTCGATCGCACCGAGCGGCATGACTTCGATCAGGGTAAGATCGAGCCCCCGTGCGTGCGCCCATTCGAGCATCGGGACAATCTCGTCCTCGTTCACGCCCTTAAGCGCCACCATATTGATCTTGACCGCCAGCCCCGCCGCTTGCGCGGCATCGATCCCGGCCATGGTTTGGGCGTGATCGCCCCAGCGGGTGATCGCCTTATATTTCGCCGGGTCGAGCGTATCGAGCGACACGTTGAGACGGCGCACGCCTGCTTGCGCGAGTTCCTTTGCGTGCTGCGCGAGCTGGGACCCGTTTGTCGTGAGGGTCAATTCATCGAGCGCGCCCGACTCGATGTGGCGGCCGAGCGCGTGGAACAGCAGCATGATGTTCCGGCGCACCAAGGGCTCGCCCCCGGTCAATCTGAGCTTGCGGACGCCGCGCCCGATGAGCGCCGTGCATAAACGGTCGAGTTCTTCCAAGCTGAGCAAATCGCGCTTGGGCAAGAAATTCATGTCCTCCGACATGCAATAGACGCAGCGCATATCGCAGCGATCGGTCACCGACACGCGAACATAGGAGATCGTGCGTCCGAAACGGTCGGCGAGCGGCACCGTGACCGGCGGGGCCGGCGCCGGTTCAAAATCTGCCCGCGGGATTGGCGTTGCGATGGTCATGAGCATACACTTACCTGTCCGGGGGCGAAAATTCCACGCCAAAATGATAGATTATGAGAGCGGCCGGATGCGCTGCAGCAAAATCCGTAAGCAGGAGGGCTGGGCAAACTGAGGGTCAAGCGATGGGTGACAATCCGGAACAATGGCCGAGCGAGATACGGCTGCGGGAAAACGGCAGTATCCTTAGGGTCAGTTTCGAGAGCGGTGATGCTTACGACCTTTCCGCCGAATATCTGCGGGTCATGAGCCCCAGCGCGGAAGTCCAGGGCCACCGCCGGGAAGATCACTTGACCATCGGCGGCAAGCGGCAATGCCGCGTGACCGGGATCGAGCCGGTCGGCAGCTATGCGGTGCGCCTGATCTTCGACGATTTGCACGCGACAGGCATCTTCACCTGGGACTATCTCCACGAGCTCGGCGCGCACTATCACGAGAAATGGACGGCCTATGAGGCAGAGCTCAAAACCAAGAAGCTCAGCCGCGACCGGGCCGGACAGGCATGAGGGAGAATTAGGTTTTGCCTGACTGGCCGAACGCCCAGCCCTTGCCATCGATCCCGGCGCCAGCGTCCTTGCGGCGCGGGCGCGTCGAGCGGGCTAAGGAAATCAGACCGTCTCCAGCCGCGCCAATTCCGTCTCGAACTCGAAGCGTAACTGGGCGCCTTCGTCCTCGGGCAGCCAGAGCGTCATCTGCGGGAAAATGGTGCGATAGAGCGAAACGCGCGCCGGCTCCCAGGGCGACGTTTGCGCCGCCCGCGCTTGGCTAAGAATTTTGTGCAGCCGCGCGCGCA
>DATBQJ010000047.1:0-3534 GCA_036560885.1 Methylocella sp. | reverse complement strand
TCGCGGCGTTTGATCGCCTCTCGCCTCTGGTGTCGCTGGCGCGGGTGGACGTGGTGATCCTGGGGGCGATGCTGCCTGGGTCGGCTTTCACAAGGGCCTTGCCTTGCTGTCGTCACGGCGGGGCTTGAAGGCGATCACGTTGTCATGCGTGGCGACGGTGGCCGGCGCGTCAGCCTTGCGGACCCTCGCGGCCTTCTTCCCTGTGGCCGTGCGCCTCATGTTTCCGCGAGCGCGGTCGATCACTGCCTGCAATCGTCGCTCAATCTCGAAGTGGGCGTCCTCAAGATCATCCAAAACCGCCTCGGCGTTGTCCAATATTTCGTTCGGTCGTTGGAGTTTCTTGCTTTCGCGAAAAAGGGCCGCCGCACCGCGCGTCATGCCGGAAACGAGGTCTGCTTGATCGCGCGCGATGTGGTGAAGGTCGGCAATCGTTAAGCGCGGTGGTCGGGTGTTCTTCATATGCGGGTTCCTGAGCCTTTCTGAATGAGGGCGATCGCTGGGGCTGCGGGGGGCTGTGCGGCGTGTTCATGCAGATAGGGTGTGTAATGGTGGCGCGGGGGTAGGGGCGCAAGGCCGCCGGCGCGCGGCCCCGCCCTCAATGCCGCTTGCCTCTGGTGGCGCGCGCAAAAAAATCCCGGCCGCTGCTGACCGGGAAGCGCCTATACCTGGGCACTCGCCGGTAGAAGAGTGCCGGCGCATGCAATCCAAAGTAGCGCCATCGCAAGCGGTTCAAGGCCCTGACATGCAAGCGGCCGCGATACCTTGCCGTCGGGTTCGCCCCGCCCACGGCCGCCGGCCTGCAATCCCAATGCCTCGCTGGCACTTGCGTGACGGGCTGCAATCCCTTCGAGCATGACGCGCATTGCGCGGGCATGGGCTGGCGGCGCGGGCGCTTAAAGTGTCACACCCCGGTCGCATCTCCGTAATATTCTTGACGCAAAACAGGAGGTGTCGATGGTTTACGTATTCGAGTTTTTCACAGTCGAACCAGATGGCAATCGTCTCCTACTCGAAATCACAAAGCATCGCGCCAAGACCAGGGATTTGGCGCATGCCCATGGGCAATCGGCGATGCACAACGTCCTCTTTGGAGATCAAAAGGCCACAGTGTGCATAATCAAAGATCAGACTGGAAACACTCTTGGCGAGATGCGTGCGGGCGAGGTGTCTGTGGCGGCCTAAGTCCGCCGCGCCGACGCAACCTTTGATGCTCGAAAACTGTTTCTATAGAATCCACAAAAATGGAGGGAGGTATGACTACGCTCATCGCGTTGACGCGCATGATGGAGAGCTATAGCCACGCCGTTGCTCCGACGAGGGAGTGCGCAGCGTGGCGGCTGTTTATCGAAGAATGTCGCTGCGATCTGCATCGCCTGCCATCGAGCGACAAAGCCGATCTTTTCGTTCCAGAAGGGTTCGCGCAATATTGGAGCCTTGTCGCAATGGGCGAGAGCCGAGATTTCGATCCGAAAAGTGGTGACTATTTGGCCGGCGCTTGACGCTGGGAAAACGCAAAACGACCCGCCGCACATCCGGGCGGGCCGTTCTTGCATGGTCGGTGGCGAAATCGCGGCGGGCACGAGCGGGAATTGGCATGGCGGCTGCGGCCGGGCCCCGCATTGAACCTACTTTCCCGCAAGTTCGCCGTTCAAAACGGCTGTATCAGCGCGCTCGGGTTGCGGTCGATCTCATGGCGGACTTCGACCATCAATTGTCGGCGCAGATAGGGGCGCGTGGCCAAATCGATCGGACCTTGCATAAACGCCTGGGCGAAGTCGGCGAATGGCGCGGAGTCGCCCGTCGCCAAGATGGCGTCGCGTAGGATCGGGCCGCCCCGCTTTGAAAGGAACACGACTTCGCATGGCCATCCGACCGGCCAGCGGTCGACGAGCTTGTCTCCGCTCAAGTGCATGCACTCCGACGGATAATCTTCGACCGATGCACCTGCGGGCATGGGGAGCGGTCGAACGAGCGCGACGATGCGGCCGGCACCCTCGCCGTTGGGGTTGAATTCCTCCTCGGGGCTTTCGGTCACGTAGATCGCGACGAGACTCTGATCGTCTTCAGTTAGGCGATGGCCCATCTCCTCGAGTTTGGCTTTGGCTTTCTTGATGACGCAGAAGCTCTCGTATTCCGGTTCAAAGCTGAATACGGGTGAGATTGCTCGGATTTCGCTCGTCATTTTCATACCTCCTCGAGCAGGACGCGGCTTTTGGCCGCCGGCACGGATTACCGATAGTCGGATCCATCCTCTCGACCAAATAAACTCGCCCGCAAACCGTTCCCGCTGCGCCTATGCCTGGGCCAGTCCGGCGACACGTCGACGCGCCCGTCACGCAAGCGCCAGCGAGGCATTGGGATTGCAGGCCGGCGGCCGTGGGCGTCAGGCTGCGGAAGGGCGTATCGGGCACCAAGGCCGCATCTATCCCGATCGAAGACTTGAACGCCGAGAATGACGAGTAGCGGCGGCCTTTCAGTTCAAGAATTGCCACCTTGACGGGGCTCGCGCGGGGCCAATGTCCCTGTTGTGCCTGGTGCAATGCATAGGGAAGGGCCGACTGATGAGCGATACTGACAAGATAGTTGCTGCGATCTTCGCTGCGGCGAAAGTGTCCGCAATGGGCGAACGACCTGCGGACGAATATGTCCGGGAGTATGAGGCGTTTTTACAAGTCCTAGAAAAACATGAAAGGGCAACGAAAGCCGCCAGCGCAGATTATGACGCGTGGCCGGAAGTTAATGCCGAACTAAATGCCGAATTAAATAAAGAGCTGAAAGAATAATACCTGCCGGACCTAGAGGCGAGCGGTGCTCCGTCGACGTGATCGCCAACTTCGCGTAGGCCGTCGCCGCGCCGGAATATCCGCCGGCGTCGAGTTCATCGCCGAGAACGGCGGCGGGGCGGAATCTCTCGAATTTTTGCTGAATTTGGCATAGCTGGTGCGCCCCACGCCCGCGCGTTGATTCGAGGACATATGCGAAAGCCAATAAAACCCTTCACCATAGAGTGGGCCAGCCTTCCCGCGCGATCCCGCAACAGCAAGGCTGCGCCTGCCCCGCCCATCGTCGCGGATAAGGCGACCCCCGGCCGGCCGATGAGCGAAAACGCGACGCGTGGATCAGGGGGCTTGTCGCGACGGAATTCCTGCGGCGGTAAGGGCGCGCCTCTCTCGTCGGGCGCGGTTCCTGTCTTCTTGACGGCTTCCTCGCATCAATCGATCGACTCTGCACCGTTGTGCGCTACCTGAGCTCTAACAGGGAGCATCTAAACGGAGGAGACTGACCATGAGCAATCCGGCGGAGAATGCCCCCTGGTGGAACTTGCTCGTTGAAATTGCCGCCCTACCAGCGGTTAATGCTGCCCTGCCGTTTGTGTTCGCTACAATTTTGGCTTTTGCTCTCATTGGCGTTGGGCGCGCCTTGAAAGGGCGAAAGCAGCGTCATTCGCCCGAATAAATCGGCTTCCTTGGTTCCCCCCTTGTCGAGCGATGTGCCAGTGACGGCGGCGAAATCGTCGCCGAGGGACTAGCGGCG
>DATBQJ010000046.1:0-27089 GCA_036560885.1 Methylocella sp. | reverse complement strand
CAGCGGGATTGTGCTTGAGCTCGGTAATATAGCGCGCCCGGAACTCCGGCCATTTTTCGGGGTCGTGGGAAAACCAGCGGCGCAGCGCATTGCTTGGCGCGACACCTTTGATCCAGGCATCGATGCGCGCCTCCTCGCGCGTCAGTCCGCGCGGCCATAGAAGGTCCACGAGAATCCGGGTGCCGTCCGAAGCCGCGGGCGGGTCGTAAATCCGTTTGATCTGAATCCTCTTCAAAGAAACCCCTGTCCGGTGGCATCTCCAATTGATGAAAACGAAAAATGGAGCAAGCCGGTTCCTGGGCAATGCGACCAAATACAAATAGAACTCTGTGTGCGGCCATCACGGCTTGCAGAGGCGGCGATCATCCCGCGCCGGCGACACCGCGCCAGGTGACACGATTTTTTTGCGGCATGGCGAGGCGGTCTGCTTCGGCGGCAAGCGCCCGGGTTAGTGGCGGAATTGGTTCCCGGTGCGGCATAACGAGCCCAATGGTATGAAGTTCGCGCGGCTCGGTGATGGGAATCGAGCGCAGGGGCTCAGTCACGCCCAGCAAATTGGCGAGCTTTTCCGGCACGATGCACGCGCAGCCACCGCTCCGGGCATGCGAAAATAAGACCACCATCGAATTGGATTCGATCGGCGGCGGCACGGCGGAATTCGCCAAGAGCCGGTCGACAATGCGGCGGTTTTGCATGTCGGGAGTGAGCAGGCAGAGGGGGATGCGCCCGGCATCCGCCCAGGTCACCTCCGCGCGCTCGGCGAGCGGGCATCCGGCGGAGGTCAAGAGCCTGTACCGCTCCCGGTAGAGCGGCACCGTGTGGAGCTTGCCGAGCGGTTCGTTGTCGAGATAAGTGAGGCCCGCGTCGATTTGGAAATCGTCGAGCATGGAGAGGATGTCACGGGATGTGCTCGAAAGAATCGTGAAGCGCACCCTCGGGTGCTTGGTGCGGAAAGGCGTGGTGAGTTCCGCCGCCATGGGGAGCGCCGTCGGCACGGCAGCGAGGGTCAAATGCCCGGCGAGCGCGGTCTTCGACGCATGTACGTCCTGGCGCATGGCGCGTGCGTCGCTGACGATGCGCCGCGCCCATTCAAGCACGCGCTCGCCTTCCGCCGTTAGTCCGTAAAAGCGTGAGCTGCGATTGACGAGCAGCACCCCCAATGTGTCTTCGAGCTGTTTGATGCCCGCCGACAAGGTCGGCTGGGTCACACCGCAGCTTTCCGCGGCGCGGCTAAAATTGCGCTCGCGCGCCAGCGCGATCAAATATTCGAGCTTGTCGATCATGGCGCAGCAATGGATCGCGAGAGTTCGCCGGCGCCGGCGCACATGGCAGCGTTCCGTCGGGCGAACGCCGTGATCAAAGCCGCGTGGCTCCAGGCAAGCGACTTGGCCGAGGTCTGGACGCCGGTTGCTTGGTCGAATTGCTCCGATAGCTCGCCGCTGGCGGAGGTGTAAGCCGCAACGGTTGCCATGAAATGATCGCCGCGCCGAAGCAACGCCTCAAAAAGGCGCTTTCGATGCTCTGGCACCGGCGCCGGAAGATCAAGCGAATCATCCGCCACGCCCAGCCGAAGCATGAATTCCCTGTTGTCCGCGGTCACCGGAACCTCCGCTCTCGCCGCCGCTTCGGCGAGAGCATAGTAAAATTCCGCCGCACCGAGCGTTGAAAAATAATAGGCGCCGCCGCTGAAGTAATGGTCGTCCGCATAGCGTCCCATGGCGGGGCCCCGATCTTCCGCGCGGCCGCGGTTGATCGCATAACTTGCGTCGAACAGTTCCTCTAACCGCGCAAGGGTCGCCATGACCCTCGGATCCAATACGCTATGTGCGCCGTCCTTGCGCCGCGCGTGGATCACCGCGAGGATCGTCGCAAAATCGAGGTCCTTTCCGGCTGCCCCATTCGCGACGCCGCGGCGGCTCGCATAAAAGCCCTTGTCCGGGCACCAGAATTCGTCCAGCGACGTTACGATCTCTTGCGCCGCCGCGAGGCAGGCTTGCGCCAGCGCGCTGTCCGCGCCGGATTCCGCTAGCCATCGAGCGCCATCGGCGAGCGCCGCGTGCTGAATAAGCCGCGTGCAATAATGGTGGCCGAGCTCTTCCTCCCAAATATCGAAACATGGCTCGCGCCAATGCCGGAGGATAAATGCAAGGTCGGTCAGGATAAGCGCGCGCATGGATAAATGGGTTGCCTCATCGAGGCGAGTGAGAGGCCAAAAGCGCATCAAGGCGAGCGCACGCAGGGCGGGGCCATCGTGTTGCGGGCGCGACCATTTGGAGATGTCGAGCGTTGCGTCCGGGTTGAACCGCGGCTCGCCGAGCACGCGATCTCCGGCAATCGCGGAAAGCTCGTTGTCGTCGCGCACGTATTGCAAAAAAGAAGGATCGATATTGCTCCTGAAATCGCCGGCAAGCCGCAAAAAGCTGACTCCGTCAAGACGATTGAGGGAGTGGCTGAACGCGACAAACTCCTTGAAACGGGAAAGCCATTCCCCGGCCAAGGCTCCTTCGGCGATCAGATGCCGCAAGGCATCGATGACGAGCGCCGAATCGCGCAGCCAATGGAAGAAATAGTCGGGGTCCGGATCCCACGAGCCAAGCGCCGTCGAGGCCAACACGGATCCCGGCAAAGGCCGGATGGTCTGGCCAAATCCTGCCCGCTCCTTGACGAGACGCGTCGCCGAAATGGCGCGCAGCATCAACGTTGCCGAAACGTCGTTCTGCCGCGTCATCCAATCGCGCAAGTCACTCTCTTCAGTTTGCCCCGGAACGATCCCCGCAACAACGGCTGTCGCCATCGGCTCGCCCCCTAACTCACATGCGGGCTGGAAAAGCCGAGCCGCTTCAGGCCGGTCCTGACATCGGGATCGGCCATGAACAGCTTCCACAGGAGTCCCGTCCGGTAATTCTCCATCATGATCACGGTCGGCCCCTGATCGATGGCGAGATAGGTTTTTGCATACCAGTCATGCGTTTCACTGAAGGCATCGGTGAAGCCGAAGCGACCCCAGATCCTATCTCCCAGCACATCGTAAAAATGGCGGAGCGCGCGCATCGCCTGTTCCGGCGCATAGGGAAAGCTCGACAGCGCCGCCGTGGGGGTGATGACGCCGGTGTCGTTGTCGGGAGCATGCGCAGCATAGCCTGCCGGATCGTCGCTTGCCGTCAAGCCCCAGCACGCGGGACCGAAGCCCTTATGGCCATTGGGATTGCGGACGCAGTGCGCGATGTTGATGAGCGTGTGGCGAACATTTTGTTCGAAATAATTTGCATAGGTGTCATTTAGCCCGCGCGGATCGAGCCCGCAGAAGGAATAATGGCAAAAGAACAAAGGCCCGCCGAAGTCCGGGCCAAGCGGCAGATCGATATCGTAATAGCGGCGGCGGTTAATGAATGTGCGGCTTTGCGCAAAACCGTCATGGTAGACGGCGGGATCGATCGGGAAGCGGGGCGAGGCGGCCGCGAGCACGTAAGTAATGAGGCATTCGTTCCAGCCGCGGATGTCATGATCGAGGCTGAAGCCATTGTTGGGACTCCAATGCCAGGTCAAGACATGGTGGCCACTCTGCGCGTGCCAATTCCATTCGGCGTCGAGCCATAACCAAGTTATCCGGTCGCGCAGGCTTTTCTCGGCCTGGTTGTCCGCATTAAAATATTGGCGGGCGCATAACAGCCCCTGAAACAGAAACGCCGATTCAACGATATCGGAGCCATCGTCCTTGCGACCAAACCTTATCACCGCCCCGGTGCGGCCATTCATATAATGCGGAAATAGACCATGGAAACATGGCGCTCCTACCAGAAAGCCGAGCATGAGGGAGAGCCGGTTCTCCGCTTCGTCCCGTGTTATCCAGCCGCGATCCGCCGCGACAATAATCGCCATGATTGCAAAGCCGGAGCCGCCGGTGCAGACGAGATCGTCCGCGGGATCCTTGTCAAGACCAGTACGGTCCCGCGCGAGCCTGCAGAGCGGATGCGCACCCTCCCAAAAATACTTGAAGGTCTGGTGCTGGACGAGATCGATCAGTGCCGCATCCGGCAAGTCCGCGCTGGGCTTGACGCTTTTAGACTGTCTGCGTGGGGCTGGCACTGGTGGAGGATTCCTGCCGTTGAGCGGTCAAACCGCGGGGGCCTTTTGTTTTGCTGCCTGTACCGGAACCGGAGCCCCTGCGCAGGGTGCCAAGCGCTGACCCTCCGGGTCCTCGATCAGGTGGAGGACACGCGTGAAAAAGCCGTGCCGCGTGTCCGCCTGACCGATATTGACGATTGCCGTGTCCGCTAGTTCCTGGCCAAAAATATCGAGGACCAAGCCGCGCGAATCCTCGTCGAGGTGATCGATTGCTTCGTCGAGAATTATCCAGTGCGGCTTGTGCAGCAAGAGCCGGGCGAAGGCGAGCTTGTGCTGATCCTCGGGGGTTAATTCCCGTTCCCAGCGGGCATCGCGATCGATGTCCGGCGACAGATGACCAAGCTTCATTCGCTCCAGCGCGGCCATGTAGTCCGCGCTCGTGAATTGGGCGGGCTCTGCTGGATAAGCGAGCGCGCCTCGTAACGTGCCTGGCGGTATATAGTCTTGCAGCGAGATAAACATCATGGATTGCGCAGGCGGCAGCAAAATGCGGCCGGATCCCCACGGCCAAAGGCCCGCTATCGCGCTAAAGAAACTGGTCTTGCCGCCGCGCCGCTTGCCGATGATCAAAACCCGTTCGCCTGGATTGATTACAGCATGCTTCTCGCTGAGCATCGTGCACCTTGCGGTCGAGGCGATGCCAATGTGGTCGAACACGAGCCGGTCGTCGGCAGTGGAAACAACCTCGATTCGGCCTGTCTCGCTTCCGAGCCTGTCCATCTCGATCAACGCAATGCGGAAACTCGCGACCCGCAAAAGCGTGGCGCGCCAGTCAGCGATCAAACTAAAATTGTCAACGAACCAGCGAAGCGCCTGCTGCACCTGATTGAAGGCTCCTGCCGCCATCATCAGTCCGCCGAGCGACATTTCGCCGGCGAAATATCCGGGCGCCGCCACGATAAACGGGGCCACGATCGCGAACCATCCGTAACCGGCAGTGACCCAGGTAAGGCGGGTGATCGCGCTGACCAGCCGCCGCATCATCGCAAGGACTTGATTAAACTCGCGGTTCAGATAATCCTTTTCGTCCGTTTCGCCACCGTAAAGTGCGATGGCTTCGGTACGCTCGTTGACCCTCACGAGACCAAAACGCAGGTCTGCCTCGCGCGCGTAGCGTCCGGCGTTGAGCGCGATCAGCGGACGCCCGACCCGCCAGCTTCCAAAGGACGCGATTCCGGCATAGATCAGCGCCAACCAGACCATGTAACCGGGCAAAGCGAATTTCGCTCCGGCAATGGTAAAGGTTACGCCATCCGAAGCGGCCCAAAGGACGGTAATAAAGCTTCCGAGAAGAAGTGTCGCTTGGAGCAAGCCAATGCCGAGGTCGGTCGAGAGATCCACCAGATGACGGGCATCCTCATGGATGCGCTGGTCCGGGTTCACGCCGATTTCGCCGGCCCCGGAAAGGCGAAACGCGCGTCTGGGCACGAGCCATTGATCGAAGAGATCGCGCGTCAATCCTTCGCGCAACTTCAGCTTGCTCATTTCTCGAAGCCAGGCCTGGGTGACATTCAATATCAACAAACTGCCGGCAATCACCCCAAAGATCACGAGCTGGAACAAAAACTCCCGAAAATCCTTGAGCGAGAGCGCATCGTAGAACGGCTTGTTCCAAGCATTGAGTTTAATCTGGCCAAACGCCGTCAGCGCGACAATGGTGCAGACCGCGCTTGCGAGCGAGAGGAGTATGTTGCGGTCAGGCGAATACCAAAACGTTTTTGCCATCATCCACAATTGCGGCGCGAGACTCTGGCCTGACGCCGCCGCGTCGCCCCGGGGCGGGGACGGGTTTTTCGTCTGCTCGTCCATGTTCACCTGGTTCCATTTCCGGCCAAGTCACCATAGCATGATGCTTTAGGAACATGAACCGGGAGCAATCTGGCCTCTAAAGCGGGCTTACGCCCGGCAAAACGGGGATGGGATTGCCAGAATAGGTAAAGTTGCGCAAATTTAGCAACTTGTCGGCTAGGGAAAATCGGCTGACCAGCCTTGAAATTGTAGTTGCGGCGCGGGCGCGTGAATGCACGGAGAAGCCCGCCCGTTAAGTCCTGCCTGGCATGAGGCTGCAGACCGATGCGCTTTGTCCTTAGGGTTCTCTACGCTGCCATCATGCGCTTTTCTCAAGATGACGGTTGGGCCATTGCGAGTCACATCGCTCTATCGATCCTGACTTCGCTATTCCCGTTCCTGATCTTTGTGACCGCGCTCGCGGGCTTTTTTGACTCGAAAAGCCTGGCCGATGAAGTGGCACACATTCTATTGCAGACCTGGCCGCAGCAGGTAGCGGCACCCATAGCGAACGAGCTGCACAATGTGTTGACGCAAGCACGGAGTGGGCTCCTCACGATAGGCGTCATTCTGGCGATCTACTTTTCGTCGAGTGGCATCGAAGCAGTCCGGATCGGGCTCAACCGCGCCTACAACGTCCGCGACTCCCGGTCGTGGTGGCTGTTGCGGCTTGAATCCATCGCCTATGTTTTCGTTGGCGCGATCGCGCTTTTGACCCTCGCTTTTTTGGTTGTTCTCGCGCCCTTGATTTGGACGGCCGTCCTGCGCTTCGCGCCTGGTCTCGAGCCTCTCAGCCGCCTAATCACCTTCGGCCGCTTCACGGTGGCGAGTTTGGTGCTTCTGCTGGCGCTTGTCCTCGTGCACAAGTTTCTGCCAGCCGGGCGAAGATCGCTGCGCGAAATTGCCCCGGGGATTTTGCTGACGTTCGCAATGTGGATCGCGGCGGGGATTGCTTTCGGTTCTTACCTCGCCGAATTCGCGCGCAATTACGTCACAACCTACGCGGGTCTCGCGTCGGTGATGATCGCACTCGTCTTTCTCTACATGATCGCTGCCATTTTCATCTTCGGAGGCGAATTGAACGCGGCCATCCTGGGGGCAAAACGGGAGAACGACGGAAATTTGAAGGTTGAACGAGCTATGCGCGGAAGTTGATGACGGCGCCGGGGGAATGGCGGCCTATAAGTACGGTCGTATGGCAATGAGAGCATGAGCTTTAGCGAAGATCGCGCTAGGCTAGTTGCCCGCCGCAATCGTGGCACCGGGGTTCGCCAATGAATAGGATCGACAAGCTCCTCGCGGCGATGACGCTTGCGGAAAAGATCGGCCAGCTCATTATGGCAGCAGCGGGCCATGCCGTCACCGGGCCAGTCCTGGCCAGCGAAATGATAGAGGGCATTCGTGCCGGGCGGATCGGCAGCCTCCTCAACATCTGGGGAGGGCGGGAGGTGCATGCCGTACAGAAAATCGCGGCGGAAGAGACCAGGCTCGGCATTCCGCTTCTGATCGGCTTCGATGTTGTGCATGGACACGAAACCATCTTCCCGATTCCGCTCGGCGAGGCCGCTTTGTTCGATCCAACTTTGTGGGAACGCAGCGCCCGCGAGGCGGCGATCGAAGCCGCCGCCAGCGGCATTAATATGACCTTCGCGCCGATGCTCGACATTGCGCGCGACCCGCGCTGGGGGCGGATCGCTGAAGGGCCTGGCGAAGACCCGTTCGTTGGAGCGGAGTTTGCGAAAGCCAAGGTGCGCGGATTTCAAGGACCTGGCTTGCCCGAGAGCTTGGCTGGCGCCGGCGCCATTGCCGCCACGGCCAAGCATTTCTGCGCTTATGGCGCCGCCTTGGCTGGGTGCGATTACACCTCGGCGGATGTTTCCGACCGCGAGTTGCACGAAGTCTATTTGCCTCCCTTCGCGGCGGCAGTGGCGGCCGGCTGTGCTGCGATCATGCCGGCTTTCAACGATTTGGCCGGCATCCCTATGACCGCCCACGTTCCACTGCTCCGCGGCTGGCTGCGCCGAAACATTGGCTTCGACGGCGTGATCGTCAGCGACTATAACGCGATTGCGGAATTGCTTCGCCACGGCGTTGCCGGCGATCTTGCCGAGGCGGCCGCGGCCGCGCTCTTGGCCGGCGTCGATATCGACATGATGAGCGATGCCTACGGCCGGGGTTTGCCCGAGGCACTCGCGCGGGGTCTCGTTTCGATTGACCTGATCGATGCCGCCGTGCGCCGCGTGCTCAAGCTCAAGGAGGAGCTTGGCCTATTAGACGATCCCTACCGGCGCGGTTCTGCGCGGGCGGCCGCTCCAGGCGACGCCAAGGCCAGGATTGAGCTAGCGCGCGACGTAGCGCGGCGGGCAATCGTTGTGCTTACCAATGACGGGGTATTGCCGCTTTCGCCAACCCTGCGGCGCATCGCCCTCATCGGTCCGCTCGCCGATGCCCGCGCGGAGATGCTTGGGCCGTGGGCAATTGCCGGAAGCGCGGCCGATCCCGTCACAATCCGCGAAGGTCTCGCGGCGGCATTGCCGGAGGCCGAGATAACAGTTGCGCCCGGAGTGGCGATCACCGGCGCGGACATGACCGGCATTGCCGCAGCGCGGGAAATTTGCCAGGACGCAGAGATAGTTCTTTTGTGCCTCGGCGAGGCCGCCAATATGAGCGGCGAAGCGGCGAGTCGGGCCAACCCCGGCCTGCCCGGCGTCCAAGACGCGCTTGCCGAAGCCATATTCGATCTCGGCAAACCGGTCGTCGTGTTGATTTCCTCGGGACGGCCGCTGACGATCCCATTGATCGTCGAAAAGGCGCGGGCCGTCGTCGCCACCTGGTTCCTCGGCGCGGCGGCCGGACATGCCATCGCGGATGTGCTGACCGGGAAATTCAATCCCAGTGGACGGCTTCCCGTGACCTGGCCGCGCGATGTCGGCCAAGTGCCGATTTTCTACGCCGCGCGGCCTTCCGGCCGGCCGGCCAATCCCGACGATCATTACACCAGCAAATATCTCGATATGCCGGTCGAGCCGCTGTTCTACTTCGGGCACGGCTTGAGCTACAGCCGCTTCAATTTGACCAATTTGCGGGTAAGCACGGCCGAGTTCAAACGCGGCGACGAATTGACTATCGAGGTGGACGTTTTCAATGGAGGTCCCATCGCCGGGGAAGCGACGGTCTTCCTGTTCGCGCGCGATGTTGTAGCGAGCGTGGCGCGCCCGGTGCGCGAACTTAAGGGCGTGGGCAAGATCGCGCTCGCTCCTGGCGAAGGCGGAACCGTTTCCTTCAAGCTCGACGCCGCGGCGCTCGCTTTTCCGGGGAGCGATTTACAACCGGTTTTGGAGCCGGGCGAATTTTTGTTGTTCGCCGGGCAAAGCGCCGATCCGCGGGAGCTGCTTTCCATCAAAGTGCGCGCCCTGCCGGACTGAGCGGCGGCGGCAATGAAAGCGGGGCGTGCCTCATAGGGTTTCGGTTTGCCGAGTTTGGGTCCGCGCAAACCAGCGATAGACCTCGTTAATGCCTTCTTCGAGACTTGTTTTGGGCCGCCAGCCGAGCGCGGCCAGCCGGCTCGAATCCATCAGTTTTCGCGGCGTGCCATCGGGCTTTGTTGGATCGAAGACGAGTGTCCCTTCAAACCCTGCAGCGCGGCCAATTATCTTCGCAAGCTCGCCGATGCTGACCTCGGAGCCGGCGCCGCAATTGATTGGGTCGTCCCGATCGTACCGGTCCATCAGAAACACGACGGCATCGGCCAAATCGTCGACATAAAGAAATTCCCGCAAAGGCGTTCCGGTCCCCCAGATGGTAACCTCCGTTTCGCCCTTGGATTTCGCCGCATGGAATTTCCGGATCAAGGCAGGCAAGACATGGCTTGTCGCAAGGTCGAAATTGTCGTTCGGGCCATAGAGGTTGCAGGGCATGACCGAGATATAGCGCCGGCCATATTGCCGCCGGTACGCCTGACATAATTTGATACCGGCGATTTTCGCAATCGCATACCATTCGTTGGTCGGCTCGAGAGGGCCCGTCAGCAGCGCTTCTTCCTTGATCGGCTGCGGCGCGAATTTCGGATAAATGCAAGACGATCCAAGAAACACCAGGCGCTCGACATTCGCCAGATGCGCGGCCTGAATGACATTTGTCTCAATCGTAAGGTTGTCGAACAGGAACTCGGCTGGATATGTGTCGTTGGCAAGGATTCCACCAACCTTGGCGGCGGCGAGGACGATCGCGTCGGGCCTAGTGCGCGCCACCCATTGCCGGACGGCTTGCTGCTCGCGGAGATCCACATCCCGGCGATCCACGGTAAGGATTTCCACGTCTTCCCTGGCAAGGCGGCGCAGGATCGCCGAGCCAACCATGCCGCGATGGCCAGCAACCCAAATTCGCCGCCTGGTCCCGCGCTCCGCCGAAGGATGAGCCATGGACCGCCCCTCAGACTCGGCCGCGTTTCTTCATCGCGATCAAGTCGCTCGCGACCATTTCGGAGACAAGCTGAGAGAATGTCACCGTGTGCTTCCAGCCAAGTTTCTTGAATGCTTTTCCGGGATCACCGAGAAGGAGATCGACCTCGGTAGGGCGACAGTAGCGTGGATCGATCGCGATAAGAGTCCGGCCACTCTTTTTATCGAAACCTTGTTCGTCAACTCCGGCTCCCCTCCAGCCGATCTCAATGCCAATTCCGGCAAAGGCTCGTTCGGCGAATTCGCGCACGCTGTGGGTCTCCCCGGTCGCCAAGACGTAATCGCCGGGCTCCGGCTGTTGCAGAATCCGCCACATGCCATCGACGTAATCGCGCGCGTGACCCCAATCCCGCTTGGCGTCGAGGTTGCCCAAAAAAAGCTTGTCCTGGAAACCCAAATGGATCGCCGCGACCGCGCGGGTGATTTTGCGCGTGACAAATGTCTCGGCCCTGGCGGGCCCCTCATGATTGAACAGGATTCCGTTCGAGGCATGGATCCCGTAGGCTTCGCGGTAATTGACCGTGATCCAATGGGCGTAGAGCTTCGCGGCGGCGTAAGGCGAGCGCGGATAAAATGGCGTCTCCTCGTTTTGCGGCGTAGCCTGCACCTTTCCGTAAAGCTCCGATGTCGAAGCCTGATAAAAACGGGTTTTTTGGGTAAGCCCCAGGATGCGGATCGCCTCAAGCAGACGAAGCGTGCCGAGCGCATCGGAATTCGCGGTGTATTCCGGGGTTTCGAAACTGACCTGAACGTGGCTTTGTGCTGCGAGGTTGTAAATTTCGTTCGGTTGAACCTCCTGCACGATGCGTATGAGGTTCGTTGCATCGGTGAGGTCGCCATAATGCAAAAAAAAGCAAACACCGGGCTCATGCGGGTCATGATACAAATGGTCGATTCGATCGGTATTGATCAACGACGACCGCCGCTTCACGCCATGCACGATGTAGTCTTTGGAAAGTAGAAGCTCGGCGAGGAGCGCGCCGTCCTGTCCGGTGACGCCGGTGATCAAGGCCACTTTTTTTGATGTCATGCGAGATAAAAACCCAAAACCGCGCGCCCAAGCGTGACCGGATAAGACGGTCTATATAGCAACCCGAATACAACCAAAAGCAATGTTCAAATCTCGCCACACACTTTACCGTTCGCCGAGGCCCGCAAGCAGCACGGCCAGTATGCCGGTAACGAATATGCCGTCGAATGTCCCAGCTCCGCCGATCGAAGCTATGGGCGCGCCGAGGCCATGCAGCTTGTCGAGATTGAGCAGATCGGCGCCGATGAGTGTGCCAAGGCTCCCGCTGACATAAGCGAGCGGCCCGGCGAAACGCCGCGACAGCAACAGCGCCACGATCGCCGTGACGAGCGGCGGCGCAAGGACCGGCACCGCTATGCCGACGCCTCGAACGGGGTAGGCAAGATGATTAACAATGACGGCCACGATAACGGTCCCCACGGCGCCAAGAAGCCAAATCCTATTGCGCGCGAGCAAGTAAAGCGAAAGCAGGCCCGGAATGAGCGCCCCGCCAACGTTGACCGCGATGATTGTGCCGGGCCAGTCGACAACGACCGGCACGACATAACGCATGCCGAAGAAATCGATCACCTCGTCTGACGCAACGCGCGCTTCCGCAAGCTGCGCTACAGGGATGTTGATATAACTGCCAAGGAGCGAACCGACGAGAACCAGCATGGCCATGCGAGAATCGAGGCCGATACGCATATATGCGTAACGCAGCAGTTTGAGCTGGAGGAGAATGAACAGAGCGAGCAGGATCCCTGCGAAGATCGCGTAGAAGACAAATGGCAGGGGGAAATAATTTAGATGGCTCGAATGCATGGCAATCTCGCCTCTCACGCTCTTGGTACGACATCGACTTTGACATCGACATCCTGCTCGCGCGAACCGAGGATAAGTCCAGCGACGGGGGAAATATCGGCGTAGTCGCGGCCCTTCGCGAGCACGATATGATCGTTGCCAGCCATGATCGCATTGGTCGGATCGAGACCCTCCCAGCCGCGCGCCTCGCCGCACCAAACCGATACCCAGGCGTGCATCGCGTCGGCGCCTTCGAGGCGCTCCTTGCCGGCGGGCGGAATGGTGCGGATATAGCCAGAAATATAGGCGGCGGGCAGGCCGATGCCGCGCAAGCCGGCGATCATGATATGGGCGAAATCCTGGCATACGCCGCGCCGCTTGCCGAAGGCTTCGGAAAGCGGCGTCGAGACCACCGTCGCTTTCGTGTCGTATTTGAAATCGGCCTTGATCCGCCGCATCAATTCCGTGGCGCCTTCAAGGACCGGGCGCCCCGGGGAGAAGCTTTCGCGGGCATAATCGGATGCCGGTTCGAAACGCGGCGCAAGGCGACTCGGATGCAGGAAATGGGCGGGCGAATCCTTGTCGAAAAAGGTGCTCGCAAAGGCTTCTTGGCGGACGATTTCGAACGCTGGCGTTTCGCTTATGTTCAGCGGCTCGCCGCGTTCGATCTCGATGCTCGCGTTAGTCTCCACGATCAGTTTGCGATGCGCGGTTTCGATCGTAAGAAAAGTGAGGCGGTTGCCGAAAAAACACATCCTCTCGATCATTTGTGCGGGCGCGGGGGTAATGCGAAGCTCGCTCGAAAGTACTTTTTGTCCGGGTCCATCCGCCGGCAGAAGCCGCAGCACGCAATGTGAGAACGTCACGGCCGAGCCGTATTCGTAAAGCGTCAGATGGCGGATATCGTAGATCATGCGAGGCCGCTCGACTTGTCGGCGCGCGCAACATGCGGACCTTGCAGGAAATAGCGTGCGGCGATCGCGTCGGCGAGGCCGAGGAGACTTTGTTCGAAGCCGAGAATCTTTTCGTTGTTGAGGCTTGCAGCGGTCGTGGTCGCGATTTCGGCGGCGAGTTGGAGAATTAAGCGGCGCGGCGTCTCGAGCATTCCGTCGTCGCTGAGCAACGGCAGAGTTTCAAGATGTTCGTCGAGCCGCTCGGCCTGGAAGGCAACCGAGCGCGGATTGTACGAATCGAGCACCACCATGTCGCGAACCGGGCTGAGCGCGACGCCCATCAAATAGCGCGAACGATAGGTGATCTGCGAGTCGACGAGATCGAGCAAGACGTCGAGATCGTCGGCTGGCGCGTCGCCACTCGCGAAATGGCGGGCAAAGCGGCATGTGTTGATACCCCGCTCGATCCGCCGCCCGGTATCGAACATGCGCCAGCCGGCACCGCGATTCATGTTTTCCTGAGCCAAGCCGGAGATCGCCGCGATCGTCCGCAAGGCCGCGTCGGCGCGCTCGAAGGCCTCGGCTTCGGCGAGCGGCCTCGGCACATCGATGGAAAGGTTTTGATCGAGATCGCCGATAAGCCGCCAGGTATCTGGCGAGAGCCGTTCGCGAATGAACGACGCGGCGCGGCGCGCATCGCGCACGAGCGACAAGGCCGAGCCGTAGTCCTCGCCGCCATGAAGGGCAATCGCGGCAAACGCCATGGCGCTGGAGGCCGCAGCCTCCGATGGCGCGGCGTGCCAAGCGGCGAGCAGGCTGACGAGCTTGGATAGCGCAGTTCCCGGATTGGCGGTCCCGGCACCGGTCTCGATCATCCGGCCAGCGAGACAGCGGATGAGCCGCAATGTTGCTTCCGAGCGCTCGATATAGCGCCCAAGCCAGAACAGATTGTCCGCTGCCCGGCTCGGCAAGGTGCCCATGATCCGGCGGATGCGAACGGTCTCGTCCGTGGGCAGCAAGCTGACCATCGCGACAGGGGTGTTGGCGAGCACCCAGACATCGGCCGATTGCACCCCTTCGCCCATTGCCACGGCGCGCGCGTCGGCGCGGCCGGAAATGCGGCAGAAGCCGCCCGGCATGATGCTCCATCCCTCCGGCGTGCGCGCCGCATAGACGCGCAGAACGAAGGGCCGCGGCTCGATCCGGCCTTCGTGCCACACGGGAGTGGTCGATAGATTGACGACTTCCTGGCCTACGAAATCGACGCCGCGCTCGGCCATGGCGGCTGCGAGCCGGCGCTTTTCGTCCGCGTCGAGCGCCGCCCCGACGATGGATTGGCCGCGGGGAAAGCCGGGGAGCGGATTGCCGAAGGCGCCGGAAATCGCAAGCTTCTCCATGCCTGCGATGACGGACCGCCGCGCGGCGCTCTGGCCGCACCACCAGGTTGCGATATTCGGCAGGCGGAGATCCTCGCCTAGCAATGTGCGGCAGAGTTTCGGCATGAAACTCATCATTACTGGTGCTTCGAGCACGCCGGACCCAAGCGCATTGGCGATGACGACGCCGCCTTCGCGCAGCGCATCGACAAGACCCGGCACGCCGAGCCGCGACCTTGCGTTGAGTTCGAGCGGATCGGCGAAATCGCTGTCGATGCGCCGCCAGATCACGTCGGCGCGCTTGAGCCCGGCGATGGTGCGGACATGCACCTTGCCGTCGCGCATCGTCAAATCGCCGCCTTCGACCAGAAGAAGCCCGAGATAGCGGGCAAGATAAGCCTGCTCGAAATAGGTTTCATTAAAAGGACCCGGCGTCAGCAGGCAGATACGCGGGTCCGAGCGCTGTGCCATCGAGGTGAGGCCAAAGCGGAATGCCTCGAAGAACGGCGCCAGCCGTTCGACGTTCATATCACGGTAGAGGGCCGGGAATGCGCGGGCCAGGACCAGCCGGTTGGCGAGCGCATAGCCAGCCCCTGATGGCGCCTGCGAACGGTCGCCAAGAACCCACCAGCGGCCATCCGGACCACGCCCGATGTCGGCGGCGTAAATATGCAAGAATTTGCCGCCTGGCGGTTTCACCCCATGCAAGGGATGGAGAAACTCGGGGCTGCCGGTGACGGCGGCAGCGGGCAAATCGCCCGCGGCGATCAACCGGCCCTCGCCGTAAATATCGGCCAACAGCAGCTCCATGAGCCGCGCGCGCTGCTCAATCCCTTGCGCGATCTCGCGCCATTCACCGGCCTCGATAAGAAGCGGCAGATGGGAAAGCGGCCAGGCGCGCTCGCTCTTATCCCCATAGGCGCGGTAGGATACGCCCGTGTCGCGAATATGCCGGTCGGCGGTGGCAAAGCGCTTGCCGATATCGCCGGCGCTCAGTTCCGTCAGAGCGGCGAGAAACCGCAGCCAATGCGCGCGCGGTCGCCCGTCCGCTCCGGTGAATTCATCGGGGATGCCCGGCAGCGGCTTGTAACCGGCCGCGAGCTCAGCCATCCGCCGGGCCGCGTCGCAATCTGCGTTTTCCTGGTCCGGTGCGCTGAGACTCATCTATGACTGCTTGGGCCGGAAGGATTTTAGGATCGCCGCATCGGTTTCTATATACGCGGCGCCAATGAGATCGAGACAGTAAGGCACCGCCGGAAAGACCGCGTTGAGACAGGTTTCGATTGATCCCGGTTTGCCCGGCAGATTGATAACGAGACAAGGCCCACGATGAGCGGCGATCTGGCGCGACAGGATCGCGGTCGGAACCTGCTTCAAGCTTTCCTGGCGCATCAGTTCGCCAAAGCCAGGCAAAATACGCGGCGCCGCCGCCTCGGTCGCCTCCGGGGTGAGATCGCGCGGGGATGGTCCAGTGCCCCCAGTGGTCAGGATCAAATCGCAATGGTCCTTGTCGGCAAGATCAATCAGCGTGTCGCGCACGGACTCGAAGCCGTCCGGAATGATTCTTCGCACGACACGAAAAGGGGATGTCAGGATTTTCGTCAAATAGGCGACGATGGCGGGTCCACTTTGATCCTCATAAATCCCAATGCTGGCGCGGTCGGACGCCGTGACGACCCCTATGATGGCCGCGCGTGTCTCCTCCACCATCTGCCAAGCCTTCCGCCGCCTAGGGATCCGCGGCGCGCAGTGTAACCGATTGGAAAGGATTTTTGAACCGGCGCGGCCGGCACGATCGATCAATCGTGGAATCTGTCGCAAAAGTTCCCTTCTCGTCTTAAGGAGCGCCCGAAGGGCGCGCCTAGAAGGATGGAACGGCGGCCGTGCCGTGCTCCGGCCCGCGCCTTTCCGTGCTATCGCACCGGCTATTCGAGCAAACCCACACGTCTCAAACCCGCGCAGTGTATGAAGGCTGGTAAATTTTTTAGTCCAAATCGTACCAAAATGCTTCACGTGAAACATTTTGGTGCGATTGCGCGAGAATATCGGACGAACCCCGCTCCAGGAGCCACTTCCTGCACTTGCCAGAGCCGGTCCGGCAGGCGACAAGCCAACATGCTCCACATCAACGGGATCACTCTGAGGCTCGGGTCGCGGGTTCTTTTCGACCAGGCGACCGTGGCCTTGCCCGCGAACACGCGGGCGGGCTTCGTCGGCCGCAACGGTTCCGGAAAAACGACGCTGTTCAAAATGATCGCGGGCGAATTCGCGCCGGACGCGGGGAGCATATCGCTCCCCCGGGCAACGCGTCTCGGCCGGGTCGAGCAGGAGGCACCAAGCGGGCCGCAAAACTTGATCGATTTCGTGCTTGCCGCCGACCGCGAACGCGCGCGTCTGATGGCCGAGTCCGAGACCGCAGTTGATCCCGCCCGCATCGGCGAGATTCAAACGCGCCTTGCCGATATTTCGGCGCATGCGGCGCCCGCGCGGGCAGCGCGTATTTTGGCTGGTCTTGGCTTCGATGAAGCCGCGCAACAACGGCCGCTCGACGAATTTTCGGGCGGCTGGCGGATGCGTGTCGCGCTTGCCGCGGTTTTGTTTTCGAGCCCCGATCTTTTGCTTCTCGACGAGCCGACCAATTACCTCGATCTCGAAGGCACGCTCTGGCTGATCGATTATCTTAAGCGCTATCCGGCAACGGTCCTTATCATCAGCCACGACCGTGATTTGCTCGATGCCGTTTGCGAGCATATCCTGCATCTCGATGTAGCCAAGCTCACCCTCTGGCGCGGCAATTATTCGGGGTTTGAGCGGCAGCGGCGCGAACGGCAAGCGCTCGCGCTCAAGGAGAAAAAGAAGCAAGACGGCCAGCGCAAGCACCTCCAGTCTTTCGTCGATCGCTTCCGCGCCAAGGCGACCAAGGCGGCGCAAGCGCAGTCGCGCCTAAAGATGCTCGCCAAGATGGAACCCGTGACGGCCATCGTCGACGGACACGTCCTGCCTTTCCATTTTCCCTCGCCGGAAAGGCCCTTGAGTCCGCCGCTTGTCGTGATGGACGATGCGAGCACGGGCTATGGGCCGGAGCCGGTGTTGCGGCGGCTTTCCCTCACGATTTCGGATGACGACCGGATCGGCCTTCTCGGCGCCAACGGCAATGGCAAATCCACGTTCGTGAAGCTTGTCGCCGGACGGCTGATCGCTACAGCCGGAACTATCCGGCGCTCGTCGAAATTGGAGGCGGGATTTTTTGCCCAGCATCAAATCGACGAACTCGACCCGAAGGCAACCCCCTATCAATGTGTTGCCTTGCTTATGCGCGAGGCACCAGAGGCAAAAGTTCGCGCCAAATGCGCGCAGCTCGGCTTTCCGAATGTGAAGGCGGACACGGCGGCCGCGCTATTGTCGGGAGGCGAAAAAGCCCGGCTTCTCTTTGGATTGGCAAGCTTCAAAGGACCTCATTTGTTAATTCTCGACGAGCCGGCCAATCATCTCGACATAGATAGCCGCGCCGCCTTGATTGAAGCGATCAATGACTATCGGGGGGCAGTTATTCTGGTGTCGCACGACAAATACCTTCTAGAGGCCTGCGCCGACCGCCTTTGGCTCGTCGAATCAGGCACGGTCAAGCCGTTTGACGGCGACATCGGTGACTACAACGACTATGTCCTCGCGCGAGCAGGGGACGGCGACAGCGGGCCTGTGAATAAAGACCGGGGCGAGGCAAATCGAGCGGCTCCGGACCGCGGCGAGACCCCGCAGGCCGCAAAAAACGCGGCCCGGTTGGACAAGCGCATGTCGGCGATCGAGGAAAAGATGCGGAAATTTCGCGATCTCGTTTCGCGCATCGACAAGGTGCTCGCGGAGCCGACGGTCTTCATCGAGGATCCGGCCAAGGCGGCGCTTTTATCCTCACAGCGCGGCGAACTTGAGCAAATTCTCATGGCCGCCGAAGACGAATGGCTACGCCTTGCCGGCGATCTAGACGCGGTGCACGGCAAGGATAGCCCGCGCGGACCGGCGGCGAAAAATTAGCGCCACGATTCGATGAGCTTCGATATGCCAAACCACAGCCCCAACGAGAACAGGAGCAACAGCGACACCAACACCAGAAACGCGAGAATCCTGGTTTTTACCGGAAATGTCCGCAGTTGCGGGCGCGCGGCTTCCGCTCCACTCGCTTGCGGCGGCGGCGGTAGCGTGTCAAGCGCGCCCTGCCACAGACAAATCGCCGCGGCTATCGTGCCGGTATCGCTGATCGATAACAGGCAGCCGGGATAAGTTGGCCTGCCGTCCCGATCAAAACCGAGTTCGACGCTCCGCGGTGCATCCGGCGAAGAGCTCGCCACACCGGATTTTACGATGGCGCGCTTGGCCGCGAGGAGACCCTGAAAGGATGTTTTCACGGTTGGCTGCCTGATACAATATGCAATCTCCGCGGGCGTGAAACGGGCGCGGTAGAATTCGTGGAGCGCATAATCCTCGGCGTCCGGCAGAGCCGCGATATTTTCAATATCGAACCCTAAACCTTTCGATCCCTCGAGCCCCGCGCCAGCGCTTGTGGGCAAATTCCCCTCGGCCGCGACCGGCGTGATTTGCACGACCGCACTCTTGCCCTCCAAGAGACTGGCGATGGTGAAACGGGCCTGATCCGTCATGGGGTCCCCTCATGCTTGTCGCCGCACAATCCCTTGTGGCAGACCTGCAAGCCTTAGCGCATGGCAAAGCGGAAATCAAAGCCCCGCGCCTGGCCAACCTCTATCCGGCGCGCTCGCATCCATTCGCGATCATCCGCTAAAAAGTGACCTTCACGCCACCATAAAACGAAATTGGCTGCAGGGGCGTGATCGTGCGTGGATCGTTCGTGAAGCGGATTGGCGTCGCGAGCTGCGAATCGGTACTCGTATCGAAGAAAGTGCCGTAGGTTGCGTTTCTGTTGTTGAAGATATTGTTGATGAGCCCGAAGAACTGAACGTGCTCGTCGAGCTGATAGGAAGCATGCAAGTTCGCGACCCAATAGAGCGGCAGTTTGGGGTTTTGGTTGGCGTCATCGCCGACAAGATATTGAGCGCCGGCGACGAGCACATCGTAGGAACGCAGCGTCAATACGCCGAGCGCTCGAAATAGATGCTACGTCGCCGCGTTAGCCATTTCGTCCACCGATCGCAACTCGAAGCTTGCGCCAATTTCTTCGCCGACGCGGGATATGCAACATGGGTGGAATTCGTTCTAAAATGTCATCCTGACACCCACCCAGGCTTCCAAAGGCGGCGTAACCGTAATCGCACGCGGGTCATTCGACGAGAAGAGCCCCGGAACCGGAGCGCCAGTGATCTGGTTGGTCGTAGAATCTGTTTCAAAGAGCGCGCCGTATGTGGCGGCTCGGTAATCGAGCGCATTGTTGATCAAACCGTAAATTTGGAAGTGATCATTGACCTGATATGAGGTGCGCAGATTGAGCGTAGCAAAGCCGGATATTGGCGGCAGCGCATTAATCTCATCGCCAAAATAATACTGTTTTGATCGATAGACGAGGTCTGCTCCGATTTTCCATTCGGGAGATACGAAATAGTCAAAGCCGATTTTGAATTTATTATTTGGAATTCCAGGAAGATTGTTCCCTGGTTCGACCTGTATATTCCCGTCGGCGTCCGCATACGGATTGTTGGGCGATGCCAACAGCACGGGTGTCAGGAAAACCGCTTTTATATATGAATAATTGGCATAAACGTCCCACTTCTCTGTTGTATATCGCGCGCCAATATCGGCACCCTCTCGCAGAGTGTCGCCAGCGTTTGTGAAATAGCCGAATCCAGTCACAATGCTCGGCACAGCGTAGATGTCATCCTGATTCTCGGTTCTATAGAGGCTAATACTCCAGTCTATGTTTCCTGGCATAAGCCAATTGACTTTATTATTGCCTTTTAATCCAGCCTCGACGGTTCGGGCGATGACCTGCTTTAACGGCGGATCAGCAACGAGGAAATTGTCGATCATGCATGGTTGGGTCGGACTTGAACAGCCGAGTTCGAGGGGCGTAGGCGCTCGATTGGCTTCCGAGTAGCTGGCGTAAGCCGAAATTTCCGGCGTGATTTTGAATGTCACGCCAGCGACCGGATTGATGCGGTTGAAGTTGTCGCTTGAATTAAGGTCCGGACTCGCGCCGCTTAAATCAACCAAATTGATCTGTGCGTCGTTGAAGCGGGCGCCAGCACGAACGGCGAGTTGGTCGTTGATTTGGAAGTCATCGAGCACATAGACGCCAATATACGTGTTTTGGGCGCTGAGATTGACAGGAGAGACATCATATGCCGGCTGATCGATGTACTCGCCATAGCTTTGGACGACGAGATTTGGTGGCAGAGTACCGAGAAGGCTGTTGCCAAAAAAATGCGTCCACCCATGGTCGACGCTAACGCCCGCCGTGATGCTATTCTTATAACCCAGGATTTGATCGGTGTCGGTCAGCTGCGCTGTCGCGCCGGTGCTTTCCGTCTTGGTCCAGTTTCTGTCGATCTCACCCATGGGTTGCCCATTGGGTTGGCTCGGATCTGGATCAACCAGGGTGGTGACATTGCCATCGTTGCAAAGGAACCCAGCGCCGGCAGCGCAATGGTAAAAATCGCTGATATTGCCGTCAACATGCGCTTGGGCATAGTTGCGGAAATAGACATTCCCATTAAACTTTAGCGTGCTCGAAATCTGTGTCTCATCCGAGAGCGTAATCATCTGGGCCGTGGTATTCGTCGTTTGCGGAGTGGTGAAAACAGCCGACGGATTTTGCTCGGCGAGTACGATCGGCGTTGTGCCAGCAACCCCGAGGCCATCCGCGGCCCCAGTCATGCTAAGATGAATCTCGTTGCCGTCGGACCGGTAGCCGACATCGCCATACCCACGTTCCACGTCCGATTGACCGAAATAGCGGTAACCGTTCGTCCTGACGCCTTCCATGGCGACGTAGTAGGCCCAGTTGCCGTTGTTCAAGCCGTATTGGGCGGACCCCAGCACAGTATAATCGGTTCCGCCTTGGAGTTTGATTTCCGTGCCCTGCCAGGTGAAGCCATTCTTCATGTTCATCACGACCGCGCCGGCGAGAGCATTAAGCCCGAAGACCGGGTTGCCCGTGACAATTTCCGCGCGGTCGATTGCTACGGAGGGAATCAAATCCCAATTGACGACATCGCCATAGGACTCATTGATGCGAATGCCGTTCATGTAAACTGAAAGGCCTTGGGGCGTGCCAGGAACCGGCGATGCGGTCTCGCCGCGAAAGTCGAGCGATTGCGCAAGGGGGCTCCCGATCTCGTCTGTCGTCGAGACGCCTGGCGTGCGCCGTGCAAAATCCTCAGTTATTGTGAGTTGGTTCAGAGTTCCGATTTCCTGCGCGTCGATGGATTGGGTTTCGCTCGGAATCTGCAGCGCGCTCATTCCCGTGCCGAGCGGCGTGGTAGCAAAGATCTCGACAGTTTCCAGTTCTATCGCCGCGGGTAGCGTTTGAACAGGCAATGGCTGAGCGGTCGTGGGCTGCGCCGGTGCCGATTGGGCCATTGCCTGAGAAATTGAAATTGTCGAAACGAAGCCACCCATGATTCCGGCAAGAGACCTGCGAAGCCTGGTTCGCGCAAGCGACGCATTTATGTCCTGCCAATCTGCGTTGCAACACTTTGCCATCATTCCCGCCGAGTCAGCCATTCGCCGCATGTTGCTTCTCCTAAACCCACATTTCATGGCGCTCCGAACAAGACCAAAGACTAAATTAATAAAATTGGAGAGACAATGGCATTTCATTGCTCGACTACAAAACAATTAGAACTGTTGCATGTCTGCACTTATGCACTGTGGACCTGATAGGAATGGTTCATCATCTACAATAGACACTTTCTTAATATCCATTCTCAGACTTCCTAGACTGTTGGTGAAAAACTCCCGTATATTTTGGGAATATTTCCCGAATGGTAGGGCCAGGTGAAACGACGCGTCGCATCCCATGGATAAAGCCTGCCGGGAAGGCTTTGACGCCGGCCTAAATCGTTCTGGCGACACGCAAAAGAAAATGCAGAAGACTGATCGTCTAGGTACGTTCCCACCGCGAACACTGGGGTAAAAATTCGCCAAATGCCCGGGGATTCATCCCATTTCTCCGAGCAGGCATTGCTCTCGGTCTCGCGGCATGTTCCCATTGTGCGCCGGTAAAGACGCCAGTCAACATTGCCGAGTATGATGTCTCTACGATTTCGCCTAATTTCGCTTATTGCAATCGTCCTGATCGCTAGCCTCGCCGTCGAAGGCACAACCGTGTCTTTCAACGCCTCGCGGTCGGTAAAGACCGAAATGAATTCAGCGCTGCAAGTCGGCCAGCAGATCGTCACAAGCGCGCTGGCACATTTTCCAGAATCCACTGATCGGCGGCACTACCTCGAAGGACTGGTGGCCGCGTTCAAAGGCAACCGGCACCTTCGCGTATCCCTGATCGGTAGCGCGGACGCCACCGTAGAACCATCTCTCGAAGGTTCACATTTTGGGACGGTGCCATCTTGGTTCGTTCGGGTCCTCGGCATAAATCCTGTTGCCGCCCGGGTCCCAATTGCGATTGCGGGACAAGATTACGGGAGTATTCTCATCGAGACTGATCCAAAGAACGAAATTCTCGAAGTATGGAATGATCTCGGCGACGGCCTCACCGTGCTCACTCTTTTCTTTGGCCTCAACATTCTGCTCATCTATTTCTTCATCGGATACGCCTTGCGGCCATTGGATCATCTTGCCGGTGCGCTGAAGCAGATCGGCCATGGGGATTACAAGTCGAGGATCGGCGGCAATTCCGTACCGGAGTTGGCACGGCTTCAGAGCAACTTCAATCGGATGGCCTCCGAACTCGCGGGGATGGATGAGGAGAGACGCGATCTGAACGAGAAGCTGTTGACCCTGCAGGAAGAGGAACGGCGCGAGATCGCCCGCGATCTCCACGATGAAATCAGCCCATTCCTTTTTGCGGTCAACGTCAATATCGCCACCATCTCGCGGCTCGCCATTCATGGTCAAAATGCCGAGATCGCCAGGGAGATCCGGTCAACCATGGAAGCGGTCGCCCACATGCAACAGCAGATCCGGACGATGCTCGGCCGCTTGCGCCCTGGAGTTCTCGCCGATTTCGGGTTGGCCGCCGCCATCACGAGCTTGGTTGAATTCTGGCGCCAGAGGTATCCGGGGATTCACTTCCAGCTGCAGCTCCCACCGGACGAGGCAACTTTCGGCGCCCTGATCGATATCACGATCTATCGAATTGTTCAGGAAAGCTTGAGTAATGCGGTGCGCCATGGCAATCCGGCGAAAATTTCTGTATCAGTGACATCGGCGCCAGCCGAAGCTTCTGGTTCGGAACATGTCAACGTCGAGGTCGCGAATGATGGTCGGGAAGTCGACAAATCGGCCGGTTTCGGCTTCGGCCTGGCCGGAATGCATGAGCGGGTCCAAGCGCTGGGCGGGAACCTTGTTCTCACTCGGCCACCGGGGCTGAGTTTTTCGGTTGCGGCAACCCTTCCCTGTCCGGCGCGAACCATTCGGGTTCACGCCTCTTCCCTTACAGGCGGCGCATGAAGGTTCTGATCGTTGACGACCATCCGATCGTTCATGCTGGTCTCCGGCGCCTCATCTCCGTCGAACCGGACGCCCAAATCCGCGGGGCGGCGACGGCGAAAGAGGCTCTGGCAAGTTTCAAGGACGATCGCCCGGATCTCATCATCATGGATCTCAACCTGCCTGGGAGCGGCGGGCTGGAGACGATCAGGCGGCTAAAGAACGAAGACGATTCGGCGCGCATACTCGTCTTCAGCGTGCACGACGACTCAATTCATGTGGCGCGCGCCTTCGAGGCAGGAGCGCTTGGCTATGTGACAAAGAGCGCGCCACCGGATGAGATCGCGCGAGCCATCTCCCGCGTTGCCGCAGGGCACCAATACATAGAGCCGGTTATCGCGCAGGAGCTCGCCTTGCTCAGCGTCCGGACGCCCCGCGGTTCCCCCTGGTCGCACCCGTTCAAGGATCTGACGCGCCGAGACCTGGAGATTCTCCGTCTCCTCGGCGAAGGCTACAGCATGCTGCAAATCGCCGATGCAATCGGCTTAAGCTACAAGACTGTGGCTAATAATTGCAGCCACATGAAGAACAAGCTCGGCCTCGCGCGAACCGCCGATCTAATCCGGGTCGCGATCGAACACCAGAACTCCCTTCAATCCAGGCTAGTTTGAATGGGGTGGCGGCACATGTCGTGCATTTCGACCGCTGGTGGAATCCGGCGCTCGAGAACCAGGCGGCGGAACGTGCGAAGCTCCCAAATTGGGGCAATCGCGCGCGGCCGCCGACGTTCGCATGAAACGCGAATAAGCGGCGTCCTGACGTTAAGCCTAGCGCCCTTGCTGGTCGTGCCGCTGATTCATGAACCGCTCGAATTCCTCGCGATCCTTGGCGTGACGGAGATTTTCCATGTAGACCGCGAATTCCCGTTCGGCGGCGGCGAGGCGTTTGTACTCTTCTTCGAGCCGCGCGATTTCGGTAGCGCGCCATTCGTCGAAAGCACGATTACCCGACGCGCCCGAGCTAAAGTCGGCCCATCGATTTGCCGCATAGCCCCAGCGCCCGGAGGCCCAATTTGCCCCGCTGCCCCATTTCTCCCGCCCGAAAGAAACGATATCACCGGAATAGCCGGATTTGCTTTGCCAAAATTTCCAGCCGATAACGGCGAGGCCGACCGGCCAAAACACGATAAAGCCCAAAACCATCGCGAGAATTTCGACGAGCTTCCAAGGCTCCCCAGGTGCGCATCCGCGCCCCCGCGCTCCGCCGTATTGATGCGCCGCGCACGATTGATACGGATTTCCGGTGTCGGCACTCATCTCGTTTCCTAGCTCCTCTCGTCTCCACTCGCCGCTCCGCCTTCGCCGCGCGGCTGGCGTGTTTGATATAGGTCCGGATTTTTTATTGTCGACGGCTGAAACGTGAAAATACCCGATCACTCCGGGAAGCGGCGAAAGGCTGACGCGGCGCTTGCAGTGCCTTTTCCGTGAGCTATGGCGTTGGTTGTGGCTTCGGCCGCCTCTCCCATATAAGGATTTCGTGAAAGGGTAACGCGATGCCGCAAATCACCGTCTATACGACGGCCACCTGTCCCTATTGCCACCGGGCCAAGGCCTTGTTGCGCAGGAAGAATCTCGCGTTCACCGAGATCCCGGTGGATGGCGACCCGCGGGCGCGCCGGGAGATGACGGAAAGGGCACATGGCCGCAGGAGCGTTCCGCAAATCTTTTTTGACGATGTTCACATCGGTGACAGCGACGAGCTGCACGCACTTGACCGCGATGGCAAGCTCGATGAGCTTCTGGACGGCTGCGTGCAATGATCAAATTCGCCTTAATATGCGCGCACGGCCACGAGTTTCAGAGCTGGTTCCAGAGCAGCGAGGCTTTCGACGTGCAGGTCAAGGACGGCCTCGTCCTATGCCCGCTTTGCCAGGCGACGGAGGTGACAAAAGCCATCATGGCGCCGGCAATCGCGAGCCGGAGCGCTGCGAAGCGCGCCAAACCTCCGGCGCAGCCGCAGCCGCAGGCGCAAACGAAGGTCGCGCTTCTCGACCAGCGCGACCTGGAAACGCGGGCAATGATCAACGCTTTCCGGAAACGGCTTTTCGAGCAGGCTGAGGATGTCGGCACAAGCTTCGCCGAGGAAGCCCGTAAGATTCACGGAGGCCTCGTTCCCGAGCGCCCGATCTACGGCCAGGCGAGTGTCGGCGACGCGCGGGCCTTGCTCGACGAGGGCGTTCCGGTCATGCCGGTTCCGCTTTTGCCAGAGGAATGTAATTAATTTGACTGCTTGCAGCCAAGTGTCCGAATTTGAATGAACGGGTATCCTAAATTGAGGGAAGCAGAAAGTATCGCATTCCTCGTCTCATTTGGCAGCCTCATCTTTTTTGATGCCCTTGGCACGGCGCTGCATCTTCTTGATGAAGAGATCGAGATGGTCCTTAAGGTCGTCGAAGCTCTCTGCCGATAACCCCTCGGGGAACGTTATCACCACATCGCCCTCGTCCAAGGTTATAACCTCGCGCCGCATACCGTCCGGTGGTCGGTCGTGGAAAAAATTCATGCCGACACGATACTCAGTTTTTTGATCTCCGGTTGGCTTCCGCGGCGGCGGCATCGCATCAGACTGATGAGTGCGTGAGACAGCTTCCACGGGTTCTTCCTCCACGGCGTCGCCATATGCTTCACCATTGGCAGGAATTTTATCAGAATTTGCTAAGCCAGCAAACTGAATGTTGTCGAGATATATTGCCAAAAGTTCTCGCGCATTGTTCTCGCTGTATCCGTAGTCAACCTTAAGCGCGCTTCGGGCGATTGGCTCTGCCGGAGGCGCGGCTTTCCAATTTTCCCAAAGCGCTGACATAGCTTTTGGCTGGAGGGCGAAGAACTTATGGGCCTCCGCGTGCTTCTCCGGCCGCTCATCCAAAAAATAGTTGCGCCCTTGATCGGAGAATTTCAACTTCCTCACGTGGCCGCTGGCCAATGACGTTATGAGGCCATAGTAGCGGAGCGCAGCGATGGTCTGGATGCCACCACTGGCTTTTTCGCTGTAGCCCCAGACT
>DATBQJ010000045.1:0-1944 GCA_036560885.1 Methylocella sp. | reverse complement strand
CGATGTTGTAGCGCGCGACCTCGGCGTGCTTGGGCGAGAATTCCAGCGTCGCGATCCGGCCGTCCGGCCCCAGCGCCCGCGCCAGCCAGACCGTGGAATAGCCGCCGAGCGTTCCAATCTCCAGGATTCGCCGCGCGCCGACGGAGAGCGCCAGCAGATGCAGGAATTTTCCCTGCGCGGCGGAAACGTCGATTTTCGGCAGGCCAGCGGCGGCGTTGGCGCGCAGGGTTTCGTCCTGCGCCTCGGCGGCGCCGATGAGATGATCCTCGATGAAGCGGTCTGAAGCGATCCAGTCGTTTTCTTGCATCGTCAATCCTCGAAGGGCTCTTCTCGAAGCCTTGATTTTCGCACATTCCTTGGCAATTGGTAGACGACACGAGCTAGGAGGCCATTGTCGATCAACCGTCAAAAGAAGAGGCGCTAACGAAGGTTTTCGTCGGGTTTGTCCGGGAGTCGAGCTAACTCTGCATTAATTTCATCCTTGTTCGGCTCCTTTGCCGGTTGGCCTGCCCGCATCGCCTCGAACATCTTTGTCCAGTGCGGCGTCGTGACGTTCACGATAGCTTGTACATCCATGCCGTTCACAATTGTGGGGAGGGATGGTGAGCTGGCGTCTCGGGTCGTGCCGGTATAGAACTGGTGCCCTCCGCCCCTGTCATGAACGCTTCCCTTTTTGGGTCGCCAGGCAACTATACAACGCGGTCCTACCGATTTGTCGCTAAGCCCTAGATGAACTTCATTATTCAAGTTCGCGAAGTGATCAGCTACTGCATGCGGCGATACTTGACCACGGTCGTAAGCTCTGACCATGCGAAGCAGGCTAGGTATCCACTTCTTTTTCTTGTCTTGAGCCAAGTACAGTCCGCCGCTCCCGGCTAATGCCAATCGCGGTGTCTTAGGGCTAACCAGCGGTGGCTTATCAGCTACGTGGCGTGTGCAGCGAAATTTGTAACTCTTACGATCAGGTGCAAATACCAGGTCGATGGTATAAACCCTCGGCTCTCCGCCAAAGAATGCCGGAACAATCACATTATGGGTGGGGCCGCCGCCCCCCGGCATATGAACCATGTGCCGCGGAAACTGTTTTTTCATCGCCTCCGCGAGCGCCTCGAGAGACTGCTCCAGCGGAAAATTTCTACCGCGCAGAACCGCGCTCATCCAATCTGCGGGTTCGGTTCCGAGAGCCGTCGCTCCAAGCCCGGCATATCCAAGAATAGCCACTCCATCGGTAGTCTCGAGAAACATGACCTTGCGAGCATCGTCCTTCGGCGACCTGCCCTTATAGGACAGGCGACGATCAGCAAGCAGCCAAATCGACTTGGGTCCGTTAACGCTCAGAATGAGGGTCACGAAACGTACTCCAACGTCAAAAAGAGCGACACACAGGGCTATTAGCCAAGGCCGCTTCCGGTTCCAAGGGACGAAAACGCCAATAACTTCTTGCCAATATAGATGATTTCATGCGTCGAGCGGCATTCTCACCGCCCGCGAATGATCCGATCGAAATCGTCGTAATAGCGGTCGAAGCCGGGCGACTCGTCGCCGAGCTCGCGCCGCCGGGCGCGCTTGCCGCTGTTGCGCCGCGGCCGCGGCTCGTCGTCCTGCAATTGCGTGAGGCTGGTCGCGTCGCCGCTGATTTCGATGGGGCTGGCGCCATATTGCTCGACCCATTCGTAGAGATCGCGGGCGTGGTCCACCGACAGCCGCACGCAGCCATGCGACGCCGGCCGGCCCAGTCCGGGCTGAGCGGAGCCGTGGATGGCGAGCCCGCGCGAGAAGAAGATCGCGTAAGGCATCGGCGCTTGGTCGTATTCGTCGGAAAAATGATCGGCGTCCATGCGCTGCATGATGAAGCGCCCGGTCGGCGTCTCATAGCCGGGGCGCCCGCTGGAGATTTTCCAGACGATCGGCGGCTCGTTGTTCTTGACGATGGTGATGCGCTGC
>DATBQJ010000044.1:0-4854 GCA_036560885.1 Methylocella sp. | reverse complement strand
GGCACGGCTGCATCGGTATGGGCGCGAGGCCGCGCACTTTCGCTATCTTGTCGCCGCGCGCTCTCGGAAAGCCGCCGCATCGCAACGCTGTGCCCGACATACCAGGCAATGCGTGACAGCTGCGTGGCACCATAAGCGGCGCGGGTGGCGAGGCGAGAGATGGAATTGTCCATGGTATCTCTCGTTAGGATGCCAGCCAATTCTGACTGAGATAGCAACACCGGTTGGCAGCATCAACCCTGGCGCCGCGGAAAAGCTGCCTCGGCGTTCATCCGAGGGGATAGGCGGCCTCGACGACATAGGGGCCGCCGCCGGTCGATGCTCGCGACGAGAACAAGACGAAGCGTTTCGCTTCGAACCGGCGCGACAAAAAATACCCCCGCGCGGAAAGATATTCGGCGACAGCGGCGCAGCTCGCCGCGCGCAGCCGCGCGAGCGTGACATGCGGCGTGAATTTGCGCGGCTCGGGCGAAATGCCGATGCGCCGCATGAGCCTTTCTTGCTGGGCCTGGAGTTCGATCAAAGGTGCGGCGGGCTTGGCCCTGGCGACGAGAGCCTTGGGCTTAGCGCCGCCGAAGGAGCCGAGCTCCTCGATCGTCACGGTGAAAGGAGGCCGCCGGATTTGCTCGAGCGCTGCATGAATGTCGCGCGCGGTAGAATCGTCGATATCGCCGATGAAGCGCAAGGTCAGATGATAGTTTTCGGCGTCGATCCAGCGCGCGCCGGAAAGCCCGCCGCGCAACATGGCAAGGTCCATCGCGAGATCGGAAGGGATTTCGAGGCCCGTGAACAAACGGGGCATGGATCCCTCCTGCCGGTGCCAAGGAGCCGCGAATCGTCGCGGCATCAGACCAAAGCATTTAGTTATAATATTATAGCGAAGATTTGGCGTGATGGGAAATTTTGGTAATGTCACAGATTGATTTTCTGCATTTGGCCCGTTGCTGATATTCACGCCGGGACACCACCGACTGCCAGCAGCAAAATGCACGTCACTCGGCGGCGAGATCCTGGCGGTCGAGCGACGTCAGCGCCGCATCCAAGTCGGCGATAAGATCGCCGGCATCCTCGAGCCCGGCCGACAGGCGCAAAAGCCCGTCCGTAACCCCCAAGGCGGCTCGTGCCTCTGGCGTCAGCCTTTGATGCGTCGTGGTCGCTGGATGGGTGATGAGGCTTTTTGCATCGCCCAGATTATTTGCAATGGAGATGAGGGAAAGCCGGTTGCCAAGTGCAAATGCCGCCGGCTTGCCGCCTCGGACTTCAAAGGACACAAGGGTGCCGCCGCCGGACATTTGCCGCTTGACGAGTTCGGACTGGGGATGATCCGCCCGGCCAGGGTAGCGGACGTTGAAAACATGGCGGTGGCCGCTCAAGAATTCGGCGATCCGTTCGGCGTTTTGCACCTGCTGGCGAACGCGCAAGGCAAGCGTCTCGAGCGATTTCAGAAAAACCCAGGCATTGAACGGCGACAGGCAGGGGCCGGTCTGCTTATAGAAGGGATGAACTTCGTTTTCGATAATCTCGCGGCTGCTGAGTATAATGCCGCCGAGGCAGCGGCCGTGCCCGTCGATATGCTTCGTTGCCGAATAGACGACGCAATCGGCCCCGAGCTGGAGCGGCTTTTGCAAAATTGGCGTCGCAAAGACATTGTCGACGACGAGGCGTGCGCCATGTTCATGCGCTACGCCAGCGATCGCCGCAATATCGTAGACTTCAAGGCATGGATTGGTCGGGGATTCGAGAAATAGGAGCTTTGTTTCCGGCCGCATCGCCGCGCGCCATTGGGCCAGATCGCCACCATCGACAAGGGTCGACGCGACGCCGAAGCGCGGCAGCAAATCTTCGACCACATAAAGACAGGCTCCGAACATCGCGCGAGCTGCGACCACATGGTCTCCCGCCCGGAGCTGCGCCATCAGCGCCGTTGTAACCGCGGCCATGCCGCTCGCCGTCGCACGCGCCGCCTCCGCGCCTTCGAGCAGGGCCATCCGGCTTTGGAACATGTCGACGGTCGGATTCGAATAGCGCGAATAGACATAGCCGGGCTCGGCACCCTTCATCCGCGCCTCGGCCGTTTCCATGTCCGGATAGGCATAGCCCTGAGTCAAGAACAGGGCCTCGGACGTTTCTCCGAACGGCGAGCGCATGGTACCGCCATGGACAAGCTGGGTCGCCGGACGCAGGGTTCTCATGTCAGGCTTTTGCCCGCTAGCGCTCATTCCGGTCTCCATGTCGCGGCCGGCAGGGCAGGGGGGCCGCGTGGCAAGCGGCAGCCGCGCCGCCACCTTGCGGCATTGCCTCACCGAGCCGCCGGTTGTTTAACTTGTGGGGAAATATATCTCAACCCCGGTGAACAACGGGGATTTTAAAAGTAGCATCGCGACGCGTTCTTCATTTCGTCCTAAAACGCCGGTGCAATCCTTGTTAGCGAGGCATTCGAAAACCATCGTGACCGTCCAGCCACTCACCCTTTTCGCCAAGCCGGGGCACGAGAGCGGTGCCGCACCGCTCCTCGGCGCAAATGAGTTTGGCACCCAATTCGGCCTGCTTCCGCGCCAAAAAATCGAACTGATGGTGCGGCGGAAGATGATTCAAGCCGAAGTTGACATCGAGAGTGAGCAGTTTCAGCCAGCGAGCCTCGATCTGCGCTTGGGCGCACGGGCCTACAGGGTGCGGGCCAGCTTCCTTCCGGGCCAAGACCATGGCGTGGAAGAACAGCTGCGTGCCCTCCAAACCGATGACGAAGCAATTAATCTTGAAGGCAATGGCGCCGTGCTGGAACGCCGCTGCGTCTATGTGATCCCGCTTATCGAGCATGTGAATTTACCGGATAGTATTTCGGCGATCGCCAACCCGAAAAGCTCGACCGGCCGCCTCGATATTTTCACCCGCCTCATCACTGACAAGTGCGACATGTTTGATCGGGTGACACGCGGTTACGAAGGGCGGCTTTACGCCGAAGTCTCGCCGCGCAGTTTTAGCGTGCGGGTGCGCAAAGGCTCGAAACTCAATCAGATCCGCTTCCGCAGACTGAACTCGCAGCAGCTCTGGCGGACGGGGTTCGCCATCGAAGAGAAGGAGCTGCGCGAGCGACATAAAAGATTGCCTCTTGTGGACCCGGATTTGGAGTTGCGGCGCAACGGGCTTGTCCTCCGGGTTGGCCTGAGCGCGGAGCAGGCCGGCGGCGTGATTGGCTACCGGGCGCAGAAACATGCCGATATTCTCGATGTGGACCGGGCCGGGACGTATCAGATGGCGGACTATTGGGATCCGGTCAGGGCGCGGCCGGACAAAAGGCTAATCCTCGACCCGGACGAGTTTTACATCCTGGCTTCGCGCGAACGGTTGCAGATCCCTGCCGATCTCGCTGCTGAAATGATCCCGGTCGACGCCGCCATGGGGGCATTCCGGGTGCATTACGCGGGCTTCTTCGATCCGGGCTTTGGCGCTTCGCGGGACAACCGGCCGGGCGCCCGCGCGGTACTCGAAGTCCGCAGTTATGAAGTTCCTTTCTTTCTGGAGGACGGGCAAAGGATTGGGCGACTCGTTTATGAGAAAATGGCCGAGCCGCCGCACCTCCTTTACGGCGCGAGCGGCGTCTCGAATTACCAGGGCCAGGGGCTAAAACTGTCGAAGCATTTCAAGGCGGAGTGAGGGCTTCGCCGATGCGCCGCCAGCGCTCGGCCGCCCGTTTTCGCGGCAAAGGCCAGGTGACCTATATTCGCAGCCGTGCCTCCCCTTTAGAGCGCGACCGGTTTCCGCTTTCGCGAATCGTGCTCTCATGCTAGAGTGCTGTTTCGAAGACCTGTCCTGCTGTCCAAACTTGCGGAGACGCACATGCTGTGTCGATTGATGCTGGCCATGGCAGCGTTTGTTGGTGCTTTCCCCGGGCTTGCCTTGGCCCAGGCTCCTCTCACCTTGAACCGCGGTGGGGGTATTGCCGGCACGGGCATTGGCATCGGAGCGGGGGGCGCAGGCCAACATGCACCGCTCATCGTCGGAACCGGCCATAACGGCGCCGGGACCGGCGGCACGAACTTGGGATTGGGGAATGCCACCGGCGGTATCGCGGCCACGACTCGAGCCGGGACCGGCGGTCTTCAAGATATTGCGACCTGGGGAAGTTCAACGGGCGGCATCAACGGTGTCGGACGTGGTCTTCCGGTCGGAACTGGCGGCCTCAATGACAAGGTGGAGCTTGGCCTGGATACCGGCGGCATCAATGGCAGCCCAATTGGGGCGGGAAGCGGCGGGCTTGCCGATCAAAATAGTCTTGGGGCCGGCACCGGCGGCATCGATGAGCAAAACGCGCCAAGATTTAGAGTGACGCAATAGGCGGGCCGCTCGCGTGCCATTTGTGAGCCTCGCGGAAATTTCCGTAAGGTTCTTGCCGTTGCGGGCAAGTCAGCGTTGTGGCGTTTGCGTACGTTGAAGCCACGCGTTTGATCGCCGGTTTGAAATCGGTAGATGCGCGTTTTGCCCGCCCGGTTGTCACGATTGCGAAGGCTGTCGCTTCCAGCCCAAAGATGAAGGCGGGTAACGATCAATCCGGAAGAATTCGGAACCGCGGGTGACGCCGCGCGATTTCCGAGGCCAAAGAGGACCCGTATTCTTGACCACAACAGACGAACATTCCAGTTTGCGCCGCGTGTTTCTCTTCCCGGCAAAAGCCGTCGTTGTCCTCTATGTCGTCCTCGACGGCATCATCACGCCGGTGGTCCGGCCGCTGGTCGGCTGGGTGGCAAGACTCCGGTTTGTCATCCGCCTGCAAGACATTGTCGCGGCGCTTCCACCTTACGCGATTCTTGTCTTGCTCGCCGTTCCCTTTGCCTTCGCGGAACCCGCCAAAATCTA
>DATBQJ010000043.1:0-17832 GCA_036560885.1 Methylocella sp. | reverse complement strand
CGAGATCGACCTACGCGACGGCAGATACCACCGCTCGGAAATTGAGGGCATAGAACTGGTGCTCAAAGGCTGGCGGCATTCGGATCTCGCTGATGCTGATTTGGAAGCCCGCGGAATATTGTTCTTCGACGGATTGTATGTTGCACTGATCGCCGGTTCCCCAGGCGTCGCACGTGATCCACGCCGGATCGATATTCAGCTACGGCGATGGTCCGAAGCGGAGAGCCAGGAATGATCGTGCCCCGCAAGGCGACGGCCGCGGCGATGGCCGCCGCCGTCGTGTTGGGCGGCGCGGTGGCGCTCTACAAATTCGCGCTGCCGGGATTCTCTAGCGCCCGGCCGCAGCCGCCGGCGATGGAAGTTGCAGTGGCCATGTGGCTGCTGCGGCATAGCGTTCCGGCCACGGCTTGGGAGCAGCACAATCCGCTCGGTGCGGACGCGGCTGACATCGCCGCCGGGCACGATTTATTCCGGCAAGATTGCGAGATCTGCCACGGCTATGATGGCGGCGGGAAGACGCCGATCGGTGCGGGAGAATATCCACGTCCGCCCGCTCTCGGGCCGCGCCTCGCATCGATGACCGATGGCGAGGTTTTCTATCACATCCGCAACGGGATAAGGAACACCGGCATGCCCGCCTGGACCCTGCCGGACCGGCAGGTCTGGCAGCTCGTTCTTTACATGCGGAACCTTCCAAAAACCGCGCCGCTGTCCGCGGACCTTGCCGCCGGCCTGCCAGTCGAGCTCGCCGGGGCCTGGCACTACGCCGGATCCGAGTCCTGCAAGCCGTGCCATTCCAGCATATACGACCGCTGGAAAAAGACGCCGATGGCCAATGTCGTGCGTGACCCGCGCGAGCATCCGGACGCCATTATCCCGGACCTCTCCGGCCCGCTTGTCCATTTTTCCAAGGACGACATAGCGCTTGTCTACGGCAGCATCTGGAAGCAGCGCTATTTCACGAAGATGGGCGACGACTATTTCCCATTTCCCGCGCAGTGGGACGTCACCCATAAGATGTGGCGGCCGTACTTCGTCAAGAACGACTGGTGGGCCACGCTTTATCTGCCCGACAATTTTCAACGCCCGACCGGCCCGCTTTGCGACGGATGCCACTCGGTCAACTACGACATCGATACCAAGACCGTCACCGAATGGAATGTGGGTTGCGAACGCTGCCATGGGCCAGGGAGCGAGCACGTCAAGCAGCGGACGCGCGAGACCATCGTCAACCCTGCCCGCCTGGATTACGTCCACGCCAACGACACCTGCATCCAATGCCATTCCCAGGGGCGGCCGCCCAACAATCCGATTAATGGCAAGTATTACGACTGGCCCGTCGGCTTCCACATGGGCCTGAACCTTTCCCATTTCTGGCGATTGGAGGACTACCGTCTCGGCGAGACCTCCTTCACCCATTTCCCGGACGCGACGGCTCATAAGAACCGCATGCAGGGCAACGATTTCGTCCAAAGCCTCATGTATAATCGCGGTGTCACCTGCTTCAGTTGCCACGACGTGCACGGAACCGAGAACGTGGCGCAACTGCGCGAGCCGCCCGGTGAGATGTGCTTTGCTTGTCACGGGGCGAACACCCAGAATGGGCCGCATGCCGCCTCCATCGAGGAACACACGCATCACAAGGCGGGCAGCACGGGCAGCCAGTGCGTCGCCTGCCACATGCCGGAAATCGAGGAGACAATTGCGGACGTGAATGTCCACGCCCACACCTTCCGCTTCATTACGCCGGCGGAGACGGACGCCTACAAGATCCCCAATGCCTGCAACGTTTGCCACAGCGACAAATCGACGGAATGGGCGGGCGCGGTTCTGAAATCCTGGCGGGATCGCTCGCCTTGGCGCATGGACAACTAGGGAGCGGCCTCTTGAGATGCTTCAGTTATGGCGCCGCTTCCTGGGCTTTAGGCGGAGCGACCTCATGCCGCACATCTGTCGTCAGTGAGGAAACGCGGTCCCCGCCGAGGCCGAAGACGAAATAAGAAGCAACGCCGCGAGGCTCGCGCCAGGCAAAATCCGCGGGTATCGCTTTTAGAAACTTGTCGCAATACCTCAGTTCCGGCAGCTTTTTTTGAGATGGCCGACCCATCGAAAGCCGCCGAACGAAAAGCGTGGCCCAAACCGGAAATCGCCTTCCACCGTAATTTTGTCCCGAATAGGTCATTTCGGGTCCAGGCATTCTTTTGTGGTGCCACTTGGCTTTCGCCCAAACTTCACGGAGCGATGCGTCTGGACAACAACAAAATCCGCATTTCAGGCGCTGGGCGAGCCTTGGTCACTGGCTTTGGCGCAGCGGACCCCCGATAATCGAGGGTGTGGCATTGCAAAAATTTGCTGGACGTGGCAGTTACACTTTCAAAAAGTTCGTCGACCGTCGGGTCGTCGTGTAAAAAGGCCACCCGGCTGGGGCAGGCCAACAAATGCTCAAGGGGCAATCAATGGTTTGGTCTATCGGAATACTTTGTCTCCTTCTTTACACACCACTCGCCGAGTACGCGGCGCATCGCTGGCTCATGCACTATCCTGGATTGGGAAAGGGTTCGTGGTGGCGAGAACACGCCATTGAGCATCATGGCAAAGGCCGCAACGACGTGAACATCGACATCAACGCATTGAGCGTCTCGGCGTCGGTAATTCCATTGCTCATATTTGCCTTTTTCCTCGGCTGGGCTTGGGTCGCTTTCGTTCTGGTAGCGAGCATCTGCTATGCCGCACTTTGGTCGTCGTTGCATGAGTCCTACCATGGCATTTCCGAGAACTGGGTTACCAAGCTCCCTTTTTACAGCGTTTGGCGCAAACATCACTTGCTTCATCATGAACAGCCGAAAAGGAATTTCGGAACGGTTTTTATCTTTACCGATAGGCTTTTCGGTACCCATGTTTAAAAAAAGACGGTCCAAGAAAGAGCACCGCGTCAAGACGAGGACGGCCGCCGTTTGAAAACGCGGGCGCACCCGATCGTGGCGCTGGCGGTGAGCGTCCGTCGGGAAAGAAGTTGAAGCCGCAAAATCATTAAATCGTGGGAGCGGCCTGATGCGAGGAGGGGCCGCCTGAGAACGGCTGCGAAACACCTGGAACACCGGCGTGCGGGAAACTGCCATGTCCAGGCGGCCCGCCGGATTAAGAACGGCGGTATTTCGCGCCGCGAGCATTGCTCCGCCAATCATGGCAGCCCCCGGCGAAAACGCGGTCGCCTAGATATCGCGAAGATACGAAGCGAATATTGCGGCGGCGCCTAAAGGGTTGGCATGAAACGCGTCTCCTTGCGGCGTCCTTCTCGCGTGCACAATTCCGCTACAAACGGCACGTAGGGATAGTCGACATATGTAAACTACGGTACCCGAATCCTCCGGTTATTCGCCGGAAGCGAATATTGTTCGAAATGCCCATGAGTAGACAGAGATTGCGTATTTGTTTTGTGGCGGAGCAATTCGTTCCGCCCGTCCTCGACGGGTCGGGACTCGTCTATAAGGCCTGGCTCGACACTCTATCGCGGCGCCACGACGTCTACGCCATTCTCTTCACACAGTTCCCTGTGGATACGCGCGAGGCCAATGACTATTTGACGCACGTCTGCCGCGGCCATTTGATCCTCCCTGAGCAGGCGGATGGAAGGTCATGGAAGACGCTGCGTGCTGTCGCCCGGTATTTCAGCGGAAATCTCTTCGCGCCGCGCGTCATCGAAGAATATCACTGCGCCAATGTCAAGAAACGCATATCGGCCTTCCTGCGTGCGAATCAAATTGATCTCTTCGTCTTCAGCAAGCTCCGCATCGTTTATCTCTTCGGGTGCGAGGCGATCGCGAGGCTTGACCAGCCTCGTTTTTTTGACCTCCATGACGACCTCGTCGAAGCGGAGCGGATGCAGCGCGAGGTAACAAGGAGATTGTTATGGAACTATCCTTCATTATACCGCTACAAACCTTACCGGCGACTTTTCATGCGGCACTCCTTGTCGCGTCTTTCGATTGATAGAGCTCGCAGGCAAGAGCGGAGGATATTGGGATTATTCGATTGCATCCTGTCGAGTTCCGTCGAAGAATGGAGCGCCTACCGGAAACGGCTCGGCGATAGCATCGGCTGCGAGTTCCTGGCCTGGCCTATCGGCGCTCCCAGTTTCACTCCGGCGGCTTCGAACACCCCGGAATTTCATGCTGGCTTCATCGGCTCGGGTGCGATTTTCAACACTGAGGGCATCATCAATTTCTGCACCCGCATCCTGCCGCTTATTCAACAGGAAATTCCTTCTTTCCGCTGCCTCATCGCCGGGGAAGTCACCGAACCGCTATTGCTCCTGGAACAGAGCTGGCCGGGGGTATCGATGGAACCGCGCGTCGAGGATGTAGGGTCTTTCTATGCCCGTATCGGCGCGAGCATTGTTCCTCTGCTTTCGGGGACAGGGGTGAGCGTTAAGACCTTGGAGGCGATTGCCCACGGCAAGCCAGTTGTTGCGACCTCGGCGGGTGTCCGGGGGTTGCGGCGCGAGCTATACCCCGATGTCGTGGTGGCCGACGATCCAGCCTTGTTTGCACGAAAGCTAATCGATCTGTCTCGGAGCGACGTGAGGCCCAAGCCGCAAATCCCATATTCCGGGGTCGCGGCAGACTTTCTAGACGCTTTCGAGCGGATTGTGCAGCTGCACGCCGCGTCCGCCGCAGACTCGCCTGAGTTGCTTCCGTAAGGGTTGTTGGCAGGAAATGTTGCCGCATGTGATGCCGCAAGCCGGAGAGAGGCGGCAGCGCTGTTCCACGGACTGACGATCGTTTCCCGCGACACGAGCAATTAAGAACGCGTCCGCGCGCCTGTCATCGATCCGTGGCGGTAATGCTTCGCACTGACCTATGCAACGCGCAAACATTTGAAAATCGGCGGGCGCGGAACTGATGCGAAAGTCTTGAATTCCGGATGGCAAAAGAACGGCCGCTGCATCGATCACCTTTCGCTCGGCAATTCAGGTCAGCCGTGGCGCACCTTTGAAAGTTTTCTCGCCGGTGTGACCAAGACAAAATGTTCTGAACCGGACTAACGGTCAATAGATATGGCCGCTGGTCACGCCGAAGGCATCTGGGTCACCTTCGCCTTCGGAGGATTCTCCAGTTTGCGCCCATCGGGATCGCGGCGCACCCCTGATCGGGGGATGCGCACGGTGCATCCGTTCGTTTACAATTCTGCGCGCAATCCGGCCTTGCTGGTTGCGCCCTTTCCTCTTTTCGCGGAGTGCGTCATGAAAAAGATTCTCGTCGCCTTGCTGAGCGTGTTTGCCTTAAGTGAGGCCGTCCTTGTGGCTGCCACGAATTTGGCGGCGGCAGTTCCTTCGATCCCAATTCCTCCTCCTTGAGGAGCCGCCCTGCGCTCAGGACGAGCGGGCCACTACAACGCTCGGCAATTCAAGTCCGCCGTGGCGCGCCCTGGAAAAATTTTCTCGTCTGGGGTGACCAGGGCAAAAAGTTCTGAACTGGCCAACGGCCGGTGAGCACGGCCGTTGGCCTATGTGAAACTTTCACGCCGCCATGCCCATCGCGGCGGCTTTTTTCAAAAGCGCCTCGGCCATCCTGATGCTTGCGATATCAATCAGCCGGCCGTCGAGCGACACCGCGCCCTTGCCTGCTTTGGCGGCATCGGCCATCGCGCTGACGATGCGGCGGGCCTTGGTGACCTCGGCTTCGGAAGGCGTGAACACCGCGTTGGCGAGCTCGATCTGGGAAGGATGGATCGCCCATTTTCCCTCGTAGCCGAGCACGGCGGCGCGTTTCGCCGCGGCGATAAAACCATCGGCGTCCGAAAAATCTCCGAACGGACCGTCGATCGGACGCAAGCCATAGGCGCGGCAGGCGACCATCATGCGAGTTTGCGCCGCATGCCACTGGTCGGCCCAGTAATAGTCACGTTTGCCGGAGGCGTCCTTATCGGTGAGCACGCCGTAATCGGCGTTCACGCCGCCAATCACCGTGGTGCGCGCCCGCGTCGAAGCGGCATAATCGGCAACCCCGAAGGACATCGCCTCGAGGCGTTTGCTCGATTGCGCGATCGCCTCGACATTGGCCATGCCGAGCGCGGTCTCGATCAAGACTTCGAAGCCGATCCGCTTTTCGCGTTTCTTGGCGGTTTCGATCTGGGTCACCAGCATATCGACGGCATAGACATCGGCCGCGACACCGGCCTTCGGAATCAAGATCATGTCGAGGCGCGGGCAGGCCTCGACGATATCGACAACGTCGCGGTACATATAATGCGTGTCGAGACCGTTGATGCGGATCATCATGGTCTTGGTGCCCCAATTGATGTCGTTCAGCCCGGCGATGATATTCTTGCGGGCCTGCTCCTTGTCGTCGGGGGCGACAGCATCCTCAACGTCGAGAAAAATAATGTCGGCCGCCGACTGGGCGGCCTTTTCGAACAATCCCGGATTGGACCCAGGAACCGCCAGCTCGGAGCGATGCAGGCGCGGCGTGGCCTGCTCGATGATCGTAAAACTCATGCCTTTTTCCTCTCTCTTTATCCAATTATTGGCCCGGCGCGGTCAGCCGGTGGCGCCAAGTCCGCTGGCGATGCAATTGATCGAAAGCAGCAGGTTCGATTTATAGGAGTCCATGGCCGCCTCCGTTTCGCAAGCCCTGAAACGGGCCAACAGCTCAACCTGGTCGCGATTGACCTGGTTGATCGTCGGCAGACGGTGCGCGAGGCGGGCACGGTAGCTTGGGAATCTCTCGCCGATCTCGCGCTCTTGGCTGATCCGCAGCACCATCTCGCAGGTGAGTCTAAACTCTTGTTCGATCAGGGTGAAGATGACATCGCGCTTGGCCGCGTCGGCGAACAGGCCCGCATATTCGCGAGCGATTTCCAGATCGACGAGGCAGAGGGTTTTTTCGACCTCGCCAATGACCAGCCGGAACAACCGAGATTCCGTGAACATTCGCCGCAATAGCGCCTCGCCGCGCGCCTTGCGCACGTCGAGGAAGCTGGCGACGCCGCTCCCCGTCCCGTACCAGCCGGTGACCGCATGGCGATTTTGCGCCCACGCGAAAACAAAGGGAATTGCCCTGAGGTCGCCAAGCGTACGGGCACCAAAACGCCGCGCCGGCCGCGATCCAATATTGAGCAGCGCGATTTCCTCGAGCGGACTTGCCGCCTGAAAATAGGCCAAGAGATCCGGGTGCGCAATAAATCGCGCATAGGCCGCATGGGCGGCACCCGAAAGCGCCTCCATCGCCTCGTCGAACTCGGCCATCGGCACCAGCGCCTGCTCGCGTTCGGATATTAGAGCGTGCTTCAGCACCGCGGCCCCGAGCACTTCCATCTGGTAGCCCGCGGTGCCGCGATTGGCGTATTTGAACGAGACCACCTCGCCTTGTTCGGTCACTCGGAAGCGGCCGTTGATCGAGCCCGCGGGCTGCGCCGCAATCGCCTGCGCGGTGGGGGCGCCGCCGCGGCTGACCGAGCCGCCACGGCCGTGGAAAAACGAAATCGGAATTCCGCTTTCGATGCCGGTCTTGGTGAGCCGCGTCTGCGCCTTCGCCAATTCCCAATTGGCGGCAAAGAATCCGCCATCCTTGTTGGAGTCCGAATAGCCAATCATGACTTCCTGCACCCCGCCTTGGGCGCGGGCGCTGCGCCGGACAACCGGCAGCGACATGAGTTCTCGCATGATGGCGGGCGCGGCGCGCAAATCGGTGATTGTCTCGAACAGCGGCACGATCGGCAGGGTGCAGGCCTCGACGCCCGCATCGTCGAGAAACAATCCTGCTTCCTTGGCGAGGACATAAGCGCCGAGAACATCGGCGGCCGAGCGAGTCATGCTGAGGATGAAACTTCCAAAGGCTTCCCGGTCGAACTGCTTGCCCTTGTCGCTGGCGAGCTCGAACATGCCGAGCGTCTCCAGCGCCTCGGGCGGCAGGCCTCGCCGCGAACGCGGCGCCGTTAGCGGCCGGGCCAGCTCGGCAAGAAGCCAATTTTTCCATTCCGCCGATGCCGGATCCGGCGGCGTTTCACCCTTCTGGCCAGCAGTCAATTGCCACAACGCCTGTAAGGTCTGAGTCATGCGGGTGGTATTGTCGCGCAGATCGAGCCTGACCGTGCGGAAGCGGAAAATCTCCACCGCCCTACGAACGGGCCGTACGAGGTCCTCGCTGAGATCGGGGACGCCGCTATCAATCAGCGCATTCTCCAGACTCTGGAGATCGGCGATGAGCTCGTCGGCGTTGCCATAGCCGGCGTCAGCCCGGCCGCCCCTTTGTTCGAAGCGGGCGATGGTCAGCTTGAGTCTGCGCAGGATGCAAGAGAGATATTGGCGGTAAGGCTCGCCTGGATTGCGCTGGGCTATCAACACCCCTCCAAAATCCCGGGCAAGGGCGTGCGCGAGCGCCGCCTGGAATGCCGGAGCCGGGGGAAGCGCCCGCTCGGCAATCGACATTCTTTGCATCAGAGCGGAAATGCGTTGCTCATAATAGCGCAGACTCGCTAGGGCGTTTTGGGTGAGGGCGCGGCGGGTGACATCGTTGGTTACGAAAGGATTGCCGTCGCGGTCGCCGCCAATCCATGAGCCAAATTGAAAAAATGGTGCAAGCGTGAACCGCTCGCCCGGATAATATTGCGCGAGCACCCGGTCGAGCTTTTTTAAAAGCTCGAGGACCCCATCGAACAGAGTCTCGTGAAAAAAATGCAATCCCCAGGCACCTTCCTGGTCGACTGTTGGTTTCTCAAGCCGCAGTTCCCCGGTCATCCACAGCAAGGCGATCTCGTCGCGTAACTTATCGATGATGCCGGCGCGTTCGCGCGCGGTCCATCTTTGCTGCTCCAATTCGACCAGCAGCCGGTAAATGCGGCGATGCTTTTCGAGGACGGTCACCCGTTTCGCTTCGGTTGGATGCGCGGTGATAACCGGCCGGATCCGCGTCGACGCCAGGCTATCGCGCAGCACCTGTGCGTCGATGCCGAGATTTGCCGCCTCGGCGATGAAATTGGCGAATGTGCCTTCCACCGCCGTCTCGCCGCGCACGCGCTCGGTTTGGCGGCGCAGCCGCATCGCGGTATGCTGTTCTACGATGGCCAGCAGCTGGAACCAGATTCCATGCGCCTGGAAGACCCTGGCGAGCAGGCCCGGCGCAAGATTCCTAGCCCCGGATTTCCCCCGCAGTGCCGCCGCGACCTCTGGATGCTGACGGTGCACGACACCCGCCAGCAATTCGAACAATATGTCCGCGGTTTCCTCACCGTCGAGCGCCGCTTGAATGCTTCCTGGCGCGTTTCCGGCCTCGAATCCCGGCCTGCCCGCCCTAAACTCCGTCATCGGTAACCCCGCGGCGTTTGGACGAAAGGGCGTCGATATTGCCCAACATGTTGGCGCGGCCGTAAAAAACGAGCGTCTGCGTTCGCGGAATTGGAAATTTGCCGAGCGATGCGCCGGAATCCTCAATGCGCCAAAACCTTGGCCATCGTCGTGCCAAGTTCGCTCGGACTGGGCGCCACGGTCAGCCCGTAGGATTTCATGATTTCCGCCTTTTCGGCAGCGCTGTCGCCGCTTGCCGAAATAATCGCGCCGGCATGGCCCATGCGGCGGCCCTTCGGCGCGGTAAGGCCCGCGACATAACCAACCACCGGTTTGGTCATGTGGCTCTTGATCCACGCCGCCGCCTCGGCTTCCTGGGGCCCGCCGATCTCGCCGATCATCATAACCGCCTTGGTTTCCGGATCGCGCTCGAACAGCACCAGATGATCCAAGAACGAGCTGCCATTGATCGGATCGCCGCCAATGCCAACGCTTGTCGAGACGCCGATTCCAAGGGCCTTCATTTGCGCCGCCGCTTCGTAGCCTAGGGTGCCCGAGCGCGACACAATGCCAACCACGCCCTGCATGTAGATATTGCCTGGCATGATGCCGAGCATCGCCTTGCCGGGGCTGATAATTCCCGCGCAATTTGGCCCGACCATCATTGTTCGATGGTCGCGCTGATAGCGCAAAAGATAGCGCTTCACCCGCATCATGTCTTGCGCGGGAATGCCGTCGGTGATCGAGCATACTAGCTTAATCCCCGCGTCTGCCGACTCCATGATGGCGTCGGCACAGAAGGCCGGCGCGACGAAGGTGATGCTATGGGTCGCGCCGGTCTCCTTGATGGCTTCCTTCACGGTGTTGAAAACCGGAAGGCCGAGATGTTTGGTGCCCCCCTTGCCTGGGGTGACGCCGCCGACGACTTTGGTGCCGAAGGCGATCATTTCCTTGGCGTGGAAAGTACCCTTGTCGCCGGTGAAGCCTTGAACCAGGACCCGGCTTGTTTCATCGATTAGAATGCTCATTGGCTTACGTCTTTCCCTGAAGCAATTTTTGGCGGGAGCCCTCGGCTTATTCGCCGACGGAAAATGCGAACAAAGCTCGGCCGTGTCCTGATGATTTCGACGTCAGCAACGCTGCCGCGTGCCGCCCATCGCGAAGTTAGGCCGGGCGGGCGCTCCGGTCCGGTGCCCCCTTGGCCGCGGCGACCGCCGCCTTGCCGGCATCGGCGAGGGTATCGGCGGAAATGATGGGCAGGCCGCTTTTACCAATAATGTCTCGACCAGCATCGACATTGGTTCCCGAAAGACGGACCACCAGCGGGACATCCACGTTCAGTTCATGGCAGGCCTTGACGATGCCCTCGGCCACCCAGTCGCAGCGGTTGATTCCCGCGAACACATTGACCAAAATCGCCTTGACGTTGCGGTCGGACAACACCAAACGAAATGCCGCGGCAACGCGGTCCGGTGAGGCACCGCCTCCAAGATCGAGGAAATTCGCGGGGTTGCCGCCGGCATGTTTGATCACGTCCATGGTTGCCATCGCGAGACCGGCACCATTGACAATGCAGCCGATGTTGCCGTCGAGCCCAACGTAGTTGAGGTCATGCTCGGCGGCCTGGACCTCGCGCGGATCTTCCTGCGAATGGTCGCGCATATCGGCGACCGTGCCGCGCCGGAACAGCGCGTTGTCATCGAACGACATCTTGGCATCGAGCGCAAGAACCCGGTCATCTTTGGTGACGACCAAAGGATTGATTTCGACCATGGTAGCGTCGAGATCGCGGAACGCGCGGTAGCAGCCGAGGATGCTCGCGACGGCGCGGCTAACCTGCTTGATATTGAGCCCCAGGCCGAAGGCAAGCTCGCGCGCCTCGAACGGCTGCAACCCCACCGCCGGCTCGACTACCACTTGCAGAATTTCCTCCGGATGGTCCTTGGCGATCTCCTCGATATCCATGCCGCCGAAGCGCGATGCGATGACTCGCACGCGCTCAACCTTCCGGTCGAGAACGAAGCCGAGGTAAATTTCGCGCTCGAAGGGTTCGGCGACCTCGATATAGACCCGCTGCACGATCTTGCCCTCGGGGCCGGTCTGATTGGTGACGAGGGTTTTGCCGAGGAGTTCCGCCGCCGCCGCCCGCACTTCGTTATAAGTTTTGCAGAGCTTGACGCCGCCCGCCTTGCCGCGGCCGCCGGAATGAATCTGAGCCTTCACGGCCCAATGCCAGCCGCCCAACTCGGTGGCGCAATAGACCGCTTGATCGGGACTGTAGGCGACTGCCCCATGCGGCGTTGCCACCCCAAAATTCGCCAAGATCTCCTTGGCCTGATACTCATGGATATCCAAAAAGCCCTCCTTGCAACCCCGGTCCGCCTAACCAGCGCGGATTTCCTTATGTTGCCTACTGTTGCGTCCCGCCAATCGTTCTGCGGAACGCTTATTGCCAAATTCCGGCCTTAGCAAGCCTCCCGTTGGCATTGTCGCTCCAACAGGCCGGAACATCGGGAAGCAGCGGATGACGTCGCGCGGAAAATTCGCCCTTGAGCGGCCCGCACGGGGAGGAAAACGCGGCTTTTCCGTTTGGCCATCGCCCTGCAATGGGACGCCCGGCGAGAAAATGGTTGAAAGCCCAGTATTTACGGTTATGAAACGGCATCGCTAGGCCAAATATAAACACGTATTCGAGCATTTGGCGACGGCGAGGGCCATCGTGTTGGCGCCCCAGCAACCATCAAGGGCAGGCAAGCGGCAACCGCAATGACCATCGATCCGCGTCAGCTTCTTTGCAATATGTTTGAGGCGGCGGTCGGCGCGGCCTTACCGGAAAAGTGCTTAGCCCCGCATCTCCCTCCACCGCCTGCGGGCCGAACCATTGTGGTTGGTGCGGGCAAGGCCTCGGGCGCGATGGCCAAGGCGGTCGAGGATCATTGGGCCGGTCCGCTCGAAGGCTTGGTGGTTACACGTTACGGCCACAGCGCACCCTGCCAGCGCATCGAACTGGTCGAAGCCAGCCACCCGGTCCCGGACGCCGCCGGGCAGGAAGCGGCAAGGCGCATTCTCGCAATGGTCAAGGGTCTGACCCCCGGGGATCTCGTGCTTTGTTTGATTTCGGGTGGCGGCTCGGCGCTTCTCGCCCTCCCCGCCGATGGCGTGACGCTCGAAGACAAGCAAGGCATCAACAAAGCGCTCCTCAAAAGCGGCGCGACGATCTCCGAGATGAACTGCGTGCGGCGGCATTTGTCGTCCGTCAAGGGCGGCAGGCTTGCCGCCGCCGCCGCGCCAGCGCGGGTGGTGACCCTCATGATTTCTGACGTACCAGGCGACGATCCCTGCGTGATCGCCTCCGGGCCGACCGTTGCCGACCCAACCACCTCGGCCGAGGCGCTGGCGATCCTGCAAAAATACGCCATTGCGGTGCCGGCGAACGTCCGCACACATCTTGAGTCACCCGCCGCCGAAACCTTGAAGCCGGGCGACCCGAGGCTGGCCGGAGTGACGAACATCATGATCGCGACGCCGCAAATGTCGCTTGAGGCCGCGGCCGGCGTGGCGCGCAAGGCGGGCGTAGCACCCCTCATTCTGGCCGATGCCATCGAAGGCGAGGCGCGCGACGTGGCTTTGGTCCATGCGGCGATCGCACGGCAAGTTCACGCCTATGCACAGCCAGCGGCCCCGCCTTGCGTTTTGATTTCCGGCGGCGAAACATCGGTAACTCTTCGGGGGACCGGGCTTGGCGGCCGCAATACCGAATTTCTCCTCGCGCTTGGCATCGCCTTGGATGGCCATCCAAACATTTACGCGCTTGCCGCGGATACCGACGGAATCGACGGCTCAGAAGATAACGCTGGCGCGGTGCTTTTGCCCGATAGCCTCGCGCGCGCGGCGAAATCGAGCATATCAGCTAAAGCTATGCTCGCCAATAACGACCCCTATAGTTTTTTCGCCGCGATCGGAGATCTGGTGGTCACCGGGCCAACCCTCACCAATGTGAACGACTTCCGCGCCATCCTGGTCCTCGGCTGAGGCCCAGGCCCTTGGCGCCGTTGCATCTCCTTGTCCGCGACCGGTTTCCGCTTTTGCGGACAATGGTCTAAAACGTGGTCTAAAATGAGCAAGTGTCTTGCGCGTAACTTCGGCGGTTGCGCTTGAGCCAATGGTTTTGCTAATAGGGTAAGCCGGCAACAAATGGAGGATTCATCATGGCGGGCCGCCACTTTCTTTTCGTTCCAGGACCAACCAACGTCCCTGACCGCGTCACGCGCGCCATGGTGGTGGCGATGGAAGACCATAGGTCTTCCAAATTTCCCGAACTCACGCTGCCGTTGTTCCAGGATTTGAAGAAAGTCTTCAAGACGACCAGCGGTCAGGCGTTTATTTTCCCCTCGTCCGGCACCGGCGCGTGGGAGGCATCGCTCTGCAACACGCTTTCCCCAGGCGACAAGGTTTTGGCCTCGCGGTTCGGCCAGTTCAGTCATTTGTGGATCGACATGGCGCAACGTTTAGGCCTCGACGTCCAAGTTTTGGAGGAGGAATGGGGCACCGGCGTTAAGCCGGACAAGATTGAATCCATTTTGCGCGCCGACAAGAGCCACCAGATCAAGGCCGTTCTGGCCGTCCAGAATGAAACCGCAACCGGTGTAACGAGCGATATCGGAGCGGTGCGAAAGGCGATAGACGCCGCCGGTCATCCAGCGCTGCTCTATGTCGATGGCGTAAGCTCGATCGCAAGCATCGATTTCCGCATGGATGAATGGGGCGTCGATCTCGCGGTCGCCGGTTCGCAGAAAGGATTCATGCTTCCGGCGGGTCTCGGCATTGTCTGCGCGAGCCCCCGCGCGCTTGCCGCCTATAAGAGTGCCGGACTGAAGCGCGTCTTTTTTGATTTCGGCGACATGATCAAGGCCAATGCGACGGGCTATTTTCCCTACACGCCGTCTTTGCCGATGCTGTACGGCCTGCGCGAATCGCTCAGAATCCTTTTCGAGGAGAAACTTGAACGCGTGTTCGAGCGCCATAACGTTCTCGCAAGCGGTGTGCGCGCCGCGGTCAAAGCCTGGGGCCTGCAACTCTGCGCGAAGGAACCGAAGTGGTATTCCGATACGGTCACCGCGATCGTCGTCCCTCCGGGTTTCAATGGCGCCGATGTTATCGATGCCGCTTTCCGCCGCTATAATTTGGCACTCGGCGCCGGTCTTTCGCAGGTCGCGGGCAAGGTGTTCCGAATCGGGCACCTCGGCGATCTCAACGACCTCATGGTTCTGGGCGCTCTTGCGGGGGCTGAAATGGCGATGAAGGATGTCGGCATCGGCATTAAACTCGGCAGTGGGGTTGGCGCCGCCCAAGACTATTTCCGCTCGACCATCATGGCCAAGGAAAAGCGGCCGACGGATCAGGAGCATTTTGCCGCGATGCACCCCGAAGGCGTCCTCAACGACTAAGGCCAAGCGCCGCGCCTCTCGCGTCCTCGCGTGATCGCGGCGCTGCCGCCCCCGGGCGGACGAAGCCAGGCGGCGAGCCGGGCAAGACCACGGCTCTGGAAGAGTCGAGGTCGAACGATAGCGCGAAGGCCCGCGCAGCGCCCGGCGAGCGTGCCGCGGAAATAGTTGTTCCCGAAACCGGCGGCAAATCGCATCAAAGAAAGATTACCCCCGTGCAACACTCGATCGTCTTTCTCGACCGTTCGACGCTGGAAGCCAATCTGCGGACGCCGGCTTTTCCGCATAGCTATACGGAATACGCGGTGACCGCGGCGGACGAGATCCTCGACCGGCTCAAAACTGCGACCATCGCCATCATCAACAAGGTGCCGATGCGGGAAGCGACGCTGGTAAAGCTTCCCAATCTTAAATTGATCGCGGTCGCCGCCACCGGCACGGATGTCGTCGATAAGACCTACTGCAAGGCGCATGGCATCATCGTTTCGAACATCCGCAATTACGCCTTCAATACGGTGCCGGAACATGTCTTCGCGCTGGCCTTCGCGCTTCGCCGCAACCTCCTCGCTTATCGCGACGATGTGCGCGCCGGGCGCTGGCAGGAATGCGACCAATTCTGTTTCTTCGACCATCCGATCCGCGACATGCGCGGCTCGACGCTCGGCATTGTCGGCTATGGTGCGATCGGTAAATCGGTGGGCCGCGTCGCCGAGGCCTTTGGCCAGAAGGTGCTGGCCTACGACATCTTCCCGCAGCCTGGCCTGACCAGTTTCGAAACGTTGCTGCGCGAGAGCGACATCATCACCCTGCATTTGCCTTTGACGCCCGAGACCAAGAACATGATCGGCGCACGGGAATTGCGCCTGATGAAGAATGACGCCATCCTGATCAACACCGGCCGCGGCGGGCTCGTCGACGAGCAGGCCTTGGCCGATGCGCTAACCAACAAAATCATCGGCGGCGCGGGCTTCGACGTGCTGACCGTCGAGCCCCCGAAACAGGGAAATATTCTGCTCGATTTGCGATTGCCGAATTTCATCGTCACTCCGCATGTCGCCTGGGCGAGCCGCGAGGCCATGCAGATCCTCGCCGACCAGCTCATTGACAACATTGACGCATTCGCGGCGGGCAAGCCGCAAAACGTGGTCGAAGCCTGAATTCAGCTTCGAGAGGAGAGACCATGCCGTCGGACATCGAAATCGCGCAGCAAGCGACAATGCGTCCCATTAGTGACGTGGCGCGGGAAAAGCTCGGCATCGCAGAGGAGCATCTTGAACCCTACGGCTGGTACAAGGCCAAGATATCGCTGGATTATGTGGATAGTCTCGCGGACCGGCCCGATGGCAAGCTGATTCTTGTCACCGCGATCAGCCCGACCCCGGCTGGGGAAGGCAAGACCACAACCTCGGTCGGCCTCGGCGATGCGCTGAACCGGATCGGCAAAAAGGCTGCCATTTGTCTCCGCGAGCCTTCGCTCGGGCCAGTGTTCGGCATGAAAGGCGGCGCGGCCGGCGGCGGTTATGCGCAGGTTGTTCCGATGGAGGACATCAACCTGCATTTTACCGGCGATTTCGGTGCGATCGGCCTTGCCCACAATCTTCTCTCGGCCATGATCGACAATCATATTCACCACGGCAATGAACTGAATTTCGATGTGCGGCGCGTCGCGTGGAAGCGGGTCGTCGATATGAACGACCGCGCGCTGCGGCAGATCACCGTTGGGTTGGGCGGAGTTGGGAATGGATATCCTCGCGAGGATGGATTCGATATCGTGGTCGCCTCCGAGATCATGGCGATCTTCTGTCTTTCCACCTCGATCAAGGATTTGAAGGACCGGCTGGGACGGATCGTGGTTGGCTATACGCGAGACCAAAAGCCCATCCATGCGGCCGATTTGCAAGCGCATGGCGCGATGGCGGTGCTTTTGAAAAACGCGCTTAAGCCGAACCTCGTGCAAACGCTCGAAAATAGCCCGGCATTCATTCATGGCGGGCCTTTCGCCAATATCGCGCATGGCTGCAATTCCGTGCTCGCCACCAAGACCGCGCTGAAACTTGCTGACTATGTGGTGACCGAGGCAGGCTTTGGCGCCGATCTCGGCGCCGAAAAATTCGTCGACATCAAATGCCGCAAATCCGGTCTTCGTCCAAAGGCGGTGGTCATCGTCGCGACGATCCGCGCCCTCAAATATCACGGCGGCATCGAACTCAAGGAACTCAATCAGGAAAACCTTGACGGGTTGGCAAAAGGCGTCGCCAATTTGGAGCGTCACGTCAACAATATCCGCAACCATTTCGGGCTGCCTTGCATTGTCGCGATCAATCATTTTACGTTCGACACGGACGCCGAGATCGCGCTTTTGAAGACCAAAATGGCACATCACGAAGCCCCGGTCGTGGTGTGCCGGCATTGGGCGGAAGGCGGCAAGGGCGCCGAGGAGCTGGCCCGCACGGTCGTCGACATCATCGACAAAGTGCCGGGCGATTTCCAGTTCGTCTATGAGGACGAAGCCACGCTCTGGGATAAGGTGACGGCGATTGCCACAAAACTGTATGGCGCGAGCGAGGTTACTGCCGATTCGAAAATTCGCGCGCAAATCAAAAAGCTGCAAGACAGCGGTTACGGCCACTATCCGGTTTGCGTCGCAAAAACTCAATATTCATTTTCGACCGACGCAAAACTGCGCGGCGCGCCATCCCATCATGAAATCAATATCCGCGAAGTGCGGCTCGCCGCCGGCGCGGAATTCGTCGTCATGGTGTGCGGCGAGATCATGACCATGCCGGGCTTGCCCAAGGTGCCGGCCGCAACCAAGATCGATCTCGACGACAGCGGCAAGGTCGTGGGACTGTTTTAGCAACCGGTCCGTGGAATGGAAATTGCCGAGCCGGGTATCATGTCTGCTCAGGGCGAGGCTCCGGTTCTGTGTAGGCATGCCACGTCGCGGCATGTGCAAAACTCAAGCAGAGTGTGTGAAAAGTCGGACTGGGGGATTCTCGGGTGGCCAAGTTCACGATAGAATCGGGCATGGCGCACATCTCAGGGTTTGATCGATCTCAGCTTCTGCTTCTGCCGGAAGCGATCGACGATTATGTCGGCATGGAC
>DATBQJ010000042.1:0-8158 GCA_036560885.1 Methylocella sp. | reverse complement strand
AGTCGAAAATTCTCATCAGCCGCTTCGACGACGCGAACGAAAAATGCAAGGCTTCAAATCAGCCAAATCAGCTCAGCGCTTTGTTTCCGTCCACGCGGCGGTTTACAACACGTTCAACGTGCAACGGCATTTGATCAGCCGGCGGATCCAGAGACAATTTCGGACCGCAGCGCATAATTCTTGGAGTGATGCTACAGTTGCGGCCGCATAAATTGACCTTCCGCGGCCAAGTTTTTTGTGGCCCGCTCGTTAACGTGTCAATGCCGCGCCGCGGTGTGTGGAGCCGGTTTTTTCGAAGTATGCGGCGGCCAACAAGTTGGTACAATAGGCGTCTCCGCCATGGGCCGCAAGAAATCCGCAATCAAGGAGCCACGACCGCTTTTAGCCGCTCCCAAACATGAACGTCTGCTCTTCGGCGACCAGGAAAATCGGGGCGCCACCACTTGAGATTTTGACGGCGTGGGCGACGGTTTCCTTGCCACCGGCGGATAGCGCACACGCTTGCAATGCCTCAGGGGACGGGAAATGGACCTCTGCCACTCGGTAGAACGGAGGGGGTGTCCCATCCGGGGTTGCCAAGACCTTGGTCGCTACAAACTTCGTCTTGCCGGCGAGCTTGTCCACCGCCATCGGGACGTGTTCCTCTTGATAGAGCTTTTCGAAAACCGCGATGTCTTTTGGACGTGGATAAATCACCAGAAGCTTAACACCAGCCATAACAGCCTCCTATCATTGTTGCGGTTGAGAGAAATGCGGGGCCTAGAGAAGGGCAAACTGTTCGTGGGTTGGCTCCGCACAACAATACCACGGTTCGCTAAGCTGAGCCGGCGTTCGCCGGGTTCCCATGGCAGGCACGGGCGGGGCAGAACGCCCGGCGCGATCATGGGCAAGTCTCCATATTTCGCCGAAGAGCTGATCATTCGACTTGGTTCCCGCCCGTTGCACCAGGGCCTGAACCTGCGTTTGGAGCTTATCGATCCGGGCGTCGGAGTTCGACCACGGATACACAAGCGCGGCTTCGTCAAGCGGGCCCACTAGGGCGCGAATCTCGGCCAGTTCAAGCAGGCGAGAACCCGGTGGAATCAGCAAGCGGATCGCCAGTTGCACCGGCGCGACGGATCGGATCAGGCCAAGCTCCGCAATCACCTTCAAAAGGTTTAGGTAACCGTCCAATGTGGTCCACGGCGTAAACGCCACGAAGGTTGGAGTCAGCGATAACCCGATCTCGTCGAAGAGCCGCACGACCTCGAAGAAGTCCTCCCGTGTGTGGCCCTTATCCAAAATGGCGAGGACCCTGTCGTCCACTGATTCCACGGCCGTGGTCACGAATAGGCAACCGGTCTGTTGTAACGCCGGCAGCAGCTCAGCTTGCACCAACAGATGTTCCACCTTGATCGTCACATCGTAACTAAGCTCGGGGAATTCCTCATGCACCGCCTCGACGATGCGGAGCGCATGAGTAGGACCATTAAAGAAATCCGGGTCGCCGAAACTTATGTGCCGCGCGCCCGCCGTGACTTGCTGGCGAACATCGCCAAGAACGATCTCCCGGGGGATAATGCGAAAGCGGCCATCGTAGACGGGCACTATCGGGCAGTGCCGGCACCGGTGTTTGCAACCGCGGCTCGCCTCCACATAGCCGGCCGTCCGCTTATCGCCGTTCGGTAAGCGCAAATAGGCGTAACGATCGAGGGAAGGAAGCCCCTCACGATCCGGGATGACGAAATCCTGCCGGGCGACCGACACGCGCGGCTCCAACTGCTCGCCAGGCGCCGCTGTAACACCGAGCGCGAGGCGTTGGGCCAGTGCGGCAAGTCCGTCTTCAAACTCGCCGCCCAATACGGTCTGGACACCTAGGCGTCGCAAGTAGACCTCGTTCATCGGCGCATATAGTCCGTATGCGGCAATATGGGCCGTGGGGTTCCAGTTTCGCACCTTGGCAATCAGTTGCGCCGCCAGACGGGTGGCGGTGTGCATCGGGACGTAAAAGGCGATGAGGTCGGCGCGCCGGAATACCGCTTCATCGAGATCCTGCACCGCGAGGTCCAGGGTCTCCACGACGGCACCAATTTGCCGCAGAACCGCTGCTGGCTCGGCCAGACCGAACGGCTGATGGCCTAGTTCATAGTTCGATACCAGCAGACAATTGTACACTGGATGCACCCTCGGGAGTCCGGCTTCATGTGGTTCTAAATCCCAGGACCCTACGCGTTTGCTCTCGAGCTTGTCCGCAAAAAAGTTGCCCGACTTTTTCGGGACATGCTCGAGGAAACGCGCCAGATTACCGGATCATAAAAGCATGACGATCGACGGTCGTTGTTACCTCTATCTCACCGTCGCCGAGAGCCTTCCACTCGGCAAAAGGTGCGCCGTCTTGTGAGACCTTACGTTCCGTGCCGGTTAGATTTGTCACCTTGAATGTCGTTTTACTGCCTGCTTTCTTATCGTCTCCTGGCAATATGGCCAGCATCAACGCGCCCAAGCCCTCATCGTAATAGGCTTGCCCAACACTTACCGTTGGGTAGTCGACAGCACAGACCGTGGGTTGATGGAATTTCTTGAGGTTCGGCTCATTATACAGGCGCGACCAGCTGCCCTGTCCCCCAGCAACGCACATCAGAAGCCAGTCATTTGGCCAACCCCGAGGCCAGGCTTCATCAATGCCAAACTTATAATAGAACTCGCCATCCTTAGCAGTCGGTTGATAGTGAGCATTCGCCCAGTTCATCAGCTGTGCATGGGTATCGAAATCGCCGAACTCCCAGGCGCACGCCGCCGCGGCGCCGAAGCCGACCAAGTCCTCTCCACCACCGAGCTCCGGCGGGAAGTTAATGTGGGCAGACCCATCGGGCTCTGTCCGCATAAACTTTTTCTTGGCCCCGGCATACAAGCGCCTCGCAAGATGCTGGTCGTCGGGCCAATACTGGTAAGCGCAGCAGAACCAGTTGCCTGGGATCTGATGCTTAGGCCCATTCATGTTATAGGGGATGTCACGATCGTAGTAGATCGACGCCCACTCATAAGGCTCGCCTGGCCCGTTGGCGCCACCGACGAGGTTCTGCTTGGCCCAGTCCAGCCACCGGTAATAGCCGGTTTGGTAACTGGTGTTGTGGAACTTGTCGGTCATCTTCATACCAAGGCCACCGACGCCGACGCACCACGGAAAGACCTTCCCTACTTCACAATCGATTCCCGGCGTGAGATCGCTGCCGCCTTCGTCCACAGGCGCCGTAAATTGGTCGTAGAGAACTTTTGCCATCTCCAGCTGCGTATATTTGAACTTTATTTTGTCGTCGTACACCAGCTCAATCGGTTCGTCGTACTTGGTACTGCCACAGACAAATTCATAGAGAGCAATGATGTTGAGCAGATAGCCCTTGCCCATCATATAGGACCCGCCGTTGCCGTAGATCGGGTCCGGATTGTATGTGCGGCCCACAGCCGGTGAGTGTGGCTGGGTGTAGGGCGAGGTGCGCCTTGCCTCTTTCGGAGGCACCTTGGTCGCGAGCCCGTTTCCGTAGTAGCCGGGCGCGTTGTATACGCCCGCCCATCCGGGCGGCATGTTCTTGTCATAGTAATCATAGGGGTAGTGGCCGCGGTTGGGATCGAAGCCCTTTTGCTCGACCAAATCGAACCACGCCGCGTACTGGGTGTTCCGTTGGAGCATCAGCTCGATGATTTCGGCGCAGCCCTCGCGCCAGGCGGGTATCTCCTGGGCGATCTTCGCGGCGACCCGCGTCGACCATTCGAGGTCATAGCGAGGATACATGTACCAGGGGAAAATGCTCCATCTGTCCCAAGCGTCGGAGATCTCGCCCCCCTTGGCCCAGTTATCCTTGACGTGCGACTTCCGCCACAGGAATTTTAATACTCCGCGGGCCTCGTCGGAGAGCGAAGGGTACCCAGGAATCACGTGCATTGTTCTCCTCCCTATCTGTCTTACATCGACTCATTGCCCCGTTGCCCTCGCCGGAGTCTTGCATGGTGCTTTGGCTCATACTTCTCCAGCATGCGCCGTGCGGAAAATTTACGCGCGGCGAGAGGGCCGGGAAAATCATTTTGTCGTTATCCGGCAATTATCGCTGTTTGTCGCACTGCCGCGAGAAATACCGGAACGGCAACCTCTCGACACGGGCGGCGCTTCGCGCTGGGTTGATCGACGCCAGAGGCAACGAAACGGCCTGACAGGCGACCGCCGCGCGTTAAGACTTCTTGCCTCGAATCAACGAACTCGCTTAGACTCTGCCGCGCCGCGCGTGGTGTGCGGCGATTCGTGCCACGCTTTTGGGAGAATGACCTTCCCTCGGTTTAGTGGACACCGAATTAAGCGGCTTGGCGCTCTGCCTGTTCGGGGGTGATATACCCGAGGGCAGAATGAAGCCGCTGACGATTGTAATATCCTTCGATGTAGGCGAACAAGTCGTGCTGGGCGGCATCTCGGGTTTTGTAGCAAGCCTGGTGCACGAGTTCAGTTTTTACAGTGCCGAAGCAGCTTTCCATCGGTGCATTGTCCCAGCAATTTCCCTTCCGGCTCATGGATTGGATCATCCCGGCGGCGCCGGAAACGTTGCGGTAATCGGCGGCGGCATATTGACTGCCGCGATCGGAGTGATGGATCAGGCCGGGCGGCGGCTTTTGCCGCTGGATGGCCATGAACACGGCAGCGATGGCGAGTTCGGCGCGCAGGTGATCTCGCATCGCCCAGCCGACGATTTTGCGGGTGAAGAGATCCAATACGACGGCCAGATAGAGCCACCCTTCGGCGGTTGGCACGTAGGTGATGTCGGCCAGCCAAACCTGATTAGGGCGTGTCGCCACGAAGGTCTGTTCGAGCAAATTCGGCGCGATCGGCAAGTCGTGACGGCTGTCCGTAGTGCGCACCCGAAGCTGTCGCCGCATTCGTGGCCGGATGCCGTGATGACGCATGAGCCGTTCAACGCGGCTGCGGCTTGCCTTATGCCCCTCGGCGCACAAAGTTGCATGGACCCTGGGCGCGCCATATTGCCCCCGATGCGCCGCATGAACTCGCTGGATCTCGGTCAGCAGGGCGCGATTGGCTGTCTTGCGCGGGCTATCAGGCCTGCCGCGCCATGCGTAATACCCTGCCGGCGAGACGCCCATCACATCGCACATGACCCGAACCGGAAACATTTCGCGCTGATCCTCGATAAGGCGGAATTTCATTTCGGCGCCTCCGAAAAAATGCGCAGCGTTTTCCTAAGAAACTTCTGCGGTCCCCCGATCCGTCGCTTGCTGCAGGACGTATCCGAATGCCTTGGCGCGCCGCCGTAGGTTACTCAGAACCCGTTGCCGGTAGCGTTCCTCGTAATATACCGCGCCAGGATCCACATAATCCATGCCGTGTCGCAGGGTGTTGTAGAATAGCACGGCGAGCTTGCGCGCGGTGGCGGTGACGGCCTTCGCCTTGCCGATACGCGCCGACAGGCGGCGATAGAAGGCGCCCAACGCCGTTTCCGTGCGCCCCACAGTCACGGCGGCAAGCCGCAGGAGCGCTGCCGCCCGGCTGCCCGAGCGCCGGGTTCGTGACGATAGGAGCTTGCCGCCAGAAATTTTATTGCTTGGAGCAAAGCATAGCCACGATGTGAAATGCTTGGCGCTAGGCCAAGCGGCGAGGTTGGTGCCGCATTCGCCGACGAGCTTGAGTGCGAGACCGGGCCCCAACCCATGTATCTGAGTGAGATCAAACCCAAACATGGCATGGAGTGCCGCTCGCACGTCGAAGGCCGGCGCGTTGGGCGATTTTGCCTTATGCCGGGCCGGCGGCAGTTTGCCCGCGGGTTTGGCAATTGCCACCTTCAGCCGGTCAAGGACAGCCTTTATCCGCACGTCGCACTGGCCAGCTTTCGCCTGGTAGATGTCGTAGAGTTCAAGCGCCTGGCCCAGCGCAAAGATGTGTTCTTCGCGGTCATTGCCTGTCAGCGCGGCACCGATCGTCTCCACTGTCGCGTGACAGCGCGGGTCCCGGTACGAGGCCAAAACTTCCGGGTTGCGCTCGCCTGCGATGATGGCGCGGATGATGCGCATGCCGGTTGCGCCCGTGATGTCGGCGACGACATGATGGATTTGCAGGTTCATCTGCGTCAGCGCCTTCTGCATGTGCTGAATGTGAGCTGCGGCGTAATCCAGCAGCCGTTCGCGCTGACGCAGATAGGCGCGCAGAACCGCAATCTCGCCTTTCGGCTGGAAGCTGCCGCGGATCAGGCCGTAGGCATGCAATCGCTGGAGCTATTGCGCGTCGCTGACGTCGGTCTTGCGGCCGGGGACGTGCTTAGTGTCGCGGGCATTGACCAGGAGCACCTCGAACCCGCGCTGATCAAGAATCTCGTAAACGGGAATCCAATAGACGCCGGTCGATTCCATGACCACGGTTTTCACCCCGCAACTCGCGAACCAGTCCGCAAGACGATGCAGATCGCCGGTGAACGTGCCGAAGCTGCGCGCCGGTTCCGGATCACAATCCGGGCCGACCGCCGCCATATGCATGGTGGCTCCGATGTCAATGGCCGCCGCGTTGGGATGGACCAACGCGAATTCACGCCGCCGTCTTAAGCGCTTTGCTTTCCCCATGATGCATGCTCCTGCGCTAAATGGGCTGGAGGGCGGGGCCACGCAAAGAGATCATTTTCCTAGACGGGATCACCATAACAGCGTCACCACTCGCAAGTCCGCATCAGCCCGTGGACCATGTTTTTTAACGGGATCATACGCCACCAAAAAACGGACGGCCGCTCCCCTCCGCCATCCATGGTAGGCCAATCGTTTCTCCGTCGACAGGTGGAACCGCGGTCCCGCGATGGTTTTTTAGAATCTCCCGCTCCATGCGCAGGCGTTCGTTTTCGCGCCGCAGGCGGGCGTTTTCGGCGGCTAAATCCGTGCCAGCAGGCGGGATCGCCGCCTGCGTGTTGGAGCGCCGCGGCGATCCCGCCTGCCCCCCGCCGTTCCTGTTCCGCCAAGCCCGCAGCCGCGAAACGGCAATTCCCAACTCCTGGGCAGTCTGGCTCAACGGCCGGCCGCTGCTCGCCAGCAGCCCAACCGCCTCCTGCTTGAATTCATCCGTAAATTGACGACGTGCCGTACCCATAAAACACCTTCCTGCTCCCGCAGGAGCTTATCAGAGGTGTCCACCATTTCGAGGGAGGGTCATGTTCGGGTCCGACACGCAGATGCAGTAGACCGCGTCCGAGAGGCGCATTTCGGGGCCTTCATCGAATTGCCAGGTGGTTGGCCGCGCCAGCGGCTCGTCGGACAAACAGCGACTGTGACATGCTGGGTCCGGCCGTCGGGGTCCGGGCGCTCGATCAGGATTTCATCGGGCGCGAGATCGAAATGCCGGTGCGCTAGATGCACGGCGAAGCGCGCCAGCTTGCTGTGCCGCGCCAGGACGTCCCGGATTTCCTCAAGGCAATCCAGATCGCTGGCGTCGAGTGGCGGCGCCTCGTGCAGATCGGGCAGGCTCGACAATTGCATCGGTTGGATCGAGAGGGTCATGGCATGGTTCCAGATGGGTGCGCCCTTATAGGGCGCGGCTTATGGATCATGAAGCAGATATTCCCGTATGATCGTGTCCGCGATCGGCAAAGTGCATGTCCGCTTTAGGCAAGATGTAGGCATTCTTCGTTATGTCTTACAGCCGGTTTTGGCCCTTATCGGCTCGCGGTGATGCCTCCGATTGAACCCTCACGCCTCGAAACTTGAACTAGCCTGCGCTGTATGGTCTTTTGCCTGAGCGACCTATGCCAACCCGGCGAGCAAAATGTTTCGACAGGAGTATTGCCCGTTGCAGTTAAGATCGCTCCTTCTAGACATTGTCGCCATGACCATCATCGCCTTGTTAGGTTCCCGATCTTTTGCCGCGGAGCAACCGTCGGACGTTCCGGCTTGGCTGCAGGCCCATATCGGTGAAGGCGAAGGTCAAATCGCACAAGTGGTTCTGCAGAGGGCACGCGCGCTTTACCTGCAAAAAGTGAGCGAAGGCGCGGTTAAACATCCATGCTACTTCGCCATGGATGCGACACGCCCCAGCGAAGGGCGCCGATTTTACGTTATCTGCGAAACGGATCGATCGTTTCGCGCGGTTCCGGTTGGTTGCGGCGGAGGTCGCGATTTAAAGGGCATCGCGGATTTTGCAAACGGAAGA
>DATBQJ010000041.1:0-4463 GCA_036560885.1 Methylocella sp. | reverse complement strand
CTGGCGACCCAATGCCTCAACCGCCGCGTTCCTGATAAGCCGACGCTCATTGAGGAGGTTGCCGTTTGGCAGGACAATCGCAACAGGCGCCACGTCAAGGCCGACTGGCAATTCACAACCGACGACGCCCGCGTTAAACTGAAACGGCTTTACCCTCAGTTCCAATGACTCAGGCCACTAGTGACGGCCGCAAGCTCATCATGGCGGAGAGAATATTGGTGTCGAGAATAAACATTAGTCGAAGGCAGGCGGTTCGCGTGTGGGTTCACGCGGCGGCAATTCTAATTCAACACCACCGAGCGCCGCAAAACGAGCGTGGATACGCTGAGATAGACTGCGCCCTAACCGCGACGCATCCCTGGTGAGCGCTGTCTGAAGGATACGTCTGGCTTCGGCCTCCATGGAGTGTCCATGCTCCGCCGCGCGAACGCGCAGCCGCTCTTTCACAGCCGTATCGATGTTGCGAATGGTCAACGTGGCCATGGGCGTCTTGCTCTGCTGCGTGTCGGCATTGTAATCGATGCTTGCATTGATTACAATGAATTATATACCCCGTCCCTCATCTCAAATATGAAAAGAGCCGCTTATCGGACATGATTATCCCACGACAACCCCGGCGGATCGGAAATCGCTGCGTGCTCCGGCCTTGTTGCACGAAGGGTTCGAAAGGCACGGCGGCGCCGTCGTGGAATCATTTACGCGACGCGTACGAAATCGGCTTCCCCGAGTTTGCGCAATCGGTTGAGCGATTTGATCGCGATGGCAACTTCGGTCACACGGCGAGCGTCATCGCGCGACTTCAAGGTGTCTCCGATGACGCGCTTATAGCGACTGATCGACGCTTCAACTTTCGAGCGCCTGTTGTAGCCAGTCATCCTTTGCCAGTTCATCCGCCCGTGCGCATTGACGGCGACTGACGAATCAGAAAATAACGAACACCGTCATGGACGAGATCTCCGACGACCACGACAGTCCGACCGATCAGCGGTGGAAGGGATATTTGACCTCCGCTTCGAATGTCAGAAACCCGGCACTCTGATCCCGGCTTCGACGGCGGGGGCCGGACATGGGCGACCATAGCGACCCTGCTGACCACGGCAAAAATGAACGGTATCGATCCCTTCGCCTGGCTCAAGCAGACCCTCGAACGCATCGCCAACGGCTGGCCCAACCGCGACATCGAGGCGCTCATGCCATGGAACTACACCGGTTGAATGGCCAAGGCTTCACGCTTACCGTGTTTCGTTTCGACAATTACGACGAATATGAACACATCAATTGCGGCGCGGCATCGGAGATTTCCATTCGCGGCCTCGCTGAATCCGTCGCGCGAGCGACGGGCTTTTCCGGCCAGCTTGTGTTCGATACCGCCAAACCCGATGGCACGCCGCGCAAACTGATGGATTCGAGCCGAATTCTGGCGCTCGGGTGGAAGCCGGAGATTTCTCTCGACGACGGCATCGCAAGCGCCTATCGCTGCTTCCTGGAAAACAAGCTTGCCGATACGCCGCGCCAGAACGCGAATGTCGCTTGAGCGGTTCAATAGGCGCTTGTGTCGCCAAACACCAGCAATATCGTCTTGAACAGTATTTTGATGTCGAGCCAGAATGACCACTGCTCGATATACTCAATGTCGTAGTCGACGCGTTTTCGTAATTTCTCGACGCTATCCAGTTCGCCACGCAGTCCATGGATTTGTGCCCAACCCGTCATTCCCGGCCTTACCCTGTGCCGAACAGCGTAATAATCAACGAGCTCATCGAGTTCGCGGCCTTCGGCCCTTGTCGCGAGAGCATGCGGGCGTGGGCCAATCAGCGACATCGCGCCTTGAATGACATTGAACAATTGAGGTAATTCGTCAATGCTCGTGCGGCGAATGATCCAGCCGACATGTGTCACGCGTGGATCGTCGCGGCTTGTTTGGGTTTGGGCATGGTGATCCGTCATATCCGCATACATCGAGCGAAATTTCCATAGCTCGAAGGTTTGGCCATTGAACCCTGTTCGAACTTGTCGGAAAAAAATCGGCCCCGGACTTTCCAGCCTGATCATCAGCGCGACCAGGGCGAAGACCGGCGAGAACGCCAGCAACGCCAGACCCGCGAGGACAAGATCCTCGACGCGCTTGAACCAAAGGCTCCATCCGGGGATCGGCTCCATCAGCGCGCAAAATGACGGCCGTTCGCCAAGATTGGTCACCTTGGCTATTAGCGGGCCGAGAGAAGGCGAACTCGGCACGACATAGACCCGCGTCGAAAGATGTCGCAGAAGGTGAAGCCTATGCAACATCATTGGGATACGCTCCCAGGGCGTGGCCAGATAGATCCGATCTATTTCGTCTCGCGTGATCCAGCCGGCGAGCGAGGCGACATCGGCGATATCGTGAAGGCTTAGGCATTGAATCACGCGAACTTCGTTGCCCGTATGGCGCTCGATCTCATTTTCCGCGATCGGGTCGCAAAACATCCCGACGGAAAGAGCCCTCTCGACGCAGGCGCCCTTCTTCATGGCGCGCGAAAGGACTTCGAAAAAGGTCCAGCGAATCGCGAAAATAAGCGCGAAACTGAGGCCAGCCCATGAAGAGAACCACATTCTCGAATAGTTTTGGGCGGACTTGCCGGCGACCGCGATGACGAGCAGCAGCATGAATGTCGCGATAATTGAAAGCGGAAGCCGTCGGAAGGCATGCGAGCGACGGAGGATGTCTTTGGCGCGATACACACCGAACAGCCGCGCCCAAATAAGATGGGAGCATGCGGCGAAAATTATCGCGTGAACTCGCCAGTCTTCGACACTTGAGGAGATTAATTGAAATTCGGGCGGGCCAAGGGCGGCCAGTGATCCCGCGAGGGCGAAGGCGATGCAATCGGCGACGATTAACGCCGCGACGCAGCTGTGAAGGGAAATTCTTCCCGCTGTTTTACGCGAGGACAAGGCCGCGCCGGTCTCTTGCTCGCTGGGCGCGGTTGGGCTCGAAGCAATTTCATGTGAGGGTCTTTGCAACATGCCGTCCGAATCTCTTGAATGAAGTGCTTGTTGGGATAGCGATGGTTATGCGAGGATGCCTAATTATGGCAGAGGTAAGCCTGTGATTCAACCCACTTTGGGAAGGAGCGCGCCCATGGCGAATCGACACCGGCCCGCCGCGCCCGCTTGTCGGCGCGCCTGCGGAGGCGTCGTTTGATGTTCTTCGCCGGGCCAAAAACCCGCCAACTGACGCCGGTGGCGACGACCGCGAGCCTGCCCAATGGGGCGCGCGTCTACGCCATTGGCGACATTCATGGGCGCTTGGACCTGTTGCAAGCCCTCTCCAGCAAATTGCGAGAGGATCTCCATGACGCCCCCAGCGAGGGTTCGATCATCGTTATGCTAGGCGACTATATCGATCGCGGTCCGCATTCCGCCGGGGTGATTGACTGGCTTTTGGCCGGCGGCATGCCCGCTCCGATCATCGCGCTACGGGGCAATCATGAGGCGACATTTCTCGACTTTCTCGCCGACGCATCCGTGCTGGACAATTGGCGCCATTTTGGTGGCCTCGAGACGCTCGCCTCTTACGGGGTCGACGTTAGAGACGCCATGCGCGGTCGAAATCACGCCGCCGCGCAAGCGAAATTGCGCGAGGTTCTGCCGCCGGCGCATCAAGAATTTTTTGAGCGGACAAGACTTTCATGGAGTTTGGGAGACTATTTTTTTTGTCACGCCGGCGTGAGGCCCAACGTTCCCTTGGCGCGGCAAGAAGAAACGGATTTGCTTTGGATTCGGGATGAATTCAACGATTTTCGCGGCGCGTTCGAGAAAATGATCGTCCACGGCCATACGCCGGTCGCCGAGCCGGAAATTCTAACAAATAGAATCAATGTCGACACGGGCGCCTACGCCACCAATGTTCTCACTTGCTTGGTTTTGGAAGGGCGAGAGCGCCGCTTCATCGCGACGTGACACATGGATCGAAGCGACATGGATTGGGCGCCGCGGCGAGCGCGGCGAAAAAATCGCCTGGTGGATTGGGGCCGCGCTGTCGGGGCGGCTGTCGCGCCGAGCCGCCGCGATCATCGACCAATGGCTGATCGCCGGCGACGTCGCCGCGCCCGGCGCGGCTTCCCAAGAAGCCGCGCCGCGTAATGAGGTTTGTGGTGGTTTGGAAGCCGGCTGTTGGCCTTGTAGGTTGCGCGCGCAAGCTTTTGGCTTTGCGAGAATTGCCGTTATCGCGCAACGGGTGGCAGGAAGAAGTAACCCGCGGTTTTATCGGGCGGGGCGCGGGCGAGGGGGCGCGGCCGTTAGGCCAAGCCGGAGATCGCCGACAGGCGTCAAGATTGGCTTCGTTCCGCCAAAATGGCTGAGGAGTTAGGCGCCTCGTTGACAGGCGGCCTTGGGCGGGTTACAGGAATATGATCCTGCGTTGCGCGAATCCGACAAAAACCTGGACCTGTCGCTGGGGGCGCAGCATCTCGGCGAGCGCT
>DATBQJ010000040.1:0-26866 GCA_036560885.1 Methylocella sp. | reverse complement strand
GCCTATACCGGCAGGCCGCCGATTGTACTGAATCTTGGCGGCAACCAAAACCCACAACAAATCGAAGCCCCTAGCGGTTCTATCGTCGTCATTCACGCGCCGGGCGGCAATTTTGACATGGACATGAAAGGCGCTCTCGCGGCCGCGAAGGACAATGAAACTGGCGCTCAAGCTAGCTCAACCGCCCCCGGTGCCGCCGCCAAGCCGCCTAAAGGCAAGCGGGACGGCAATGGCGAAATGCGCCTGGTTTTGCGCGGCGATGCGACGCTAACCCTTGGCCATTCCGGCGCGCCCCTCGGCGCGTTTGAAATTCATGCCATTTTGGACCAACCGCCGTCGATCGCGTTGACCGCCGCTCCTAAGTTCAATGCGCGCGGATCCATGACGCTGAAATATAGCGTTGCCGACGATTATGGCGTTACCGGTGCCGAGGCACATTTCGCCAAGCCGGTGCTCCCTGGCGGACATCCCGCCAGACGTTCGCTCGTCGATCCGCCGCATATCCCTTTGTTGTTGCCGCCACCGCCTGACCTCAGCGGCGAGGCCGAGACGACGGCCGATCTTTCCGAGCACCCATGGGCCGGCGCGCGTGTCGAAATGACGCTTACCGCGCGCGACGAAGGCGGCAATGAGGGCAGTAGCGATCCCGTCGAAATCACATTGCCGCAAAAACCTTTCGTTAAGCCTCTTGCCCGCGCGCTTGCCGAACAGCGCCGCAATCTCGTTCTGGCGCCAGACGACAGGACGAGGGTGGCAGATGCGCTCGAGGCCTTGATGATCGGGCCGGAAGTGTTCGGCACTGGCGCCGGTGTCTATCTTGGATTGCGAGTGGCATTCGATCGGCTCAATGCGGCGCATAGCGACGGCGATCTCGTCGAAACCGCCGATTATCTCTGGCAAATGGCGCTGCGTATCGAGAATGGCGATCTCTCCGAGGCCGAACGCGACCTCCGTGCCGCCGAACAACAATTGCGCGATGCGTTGCAACGCAACGCGCCGGAGGACGAAATCCGCAAGCTCGGCGACAATCTGCGCGCCGCAATGGATAAATTTATGCAAGAGCTCGCCGCCCAGCAGAATGACCAGGACCATCGGGACGATTCCGCGGCGCTTGACGGCCGGGGCCATTCGATCAGCCCCAAGGACCTGCAAAAAATGCTCGACCAGATGCAGGACATGCTGCGTTCGGGCGACAGCGCGAATGCCCAGAAAATGCTGGATCGGTTGCAAAACATCTTGGAAAACCTGCGCGTCGCGCGGCCGCGCAAGGCCGATCCCAGGGCGCGGGAGATGCGCCGCGGGCTCGACGAACTCGGCCAGATGAGTCAAGACCAGCAGGATTTGCGTGACGAAACCTATCAAAGTGGCCAAGCGGAACGGCATCGGCAACACGAGGAGCGCGGCGGCCTGCAGGGTCAACCAACGCTCGGCGAACTCTTTGGCCAGGACGGCGGCGAAAACGAAGCCCGCCGTGACGGCCAAGGAAGCGGGCAAAGCCCTGGTCCCAAAAGCGGCATCAGCCCCCGGGCCGGACAGCAAAGCGATGCCGGTCTCGCAAAGCGCCAGAAAATGCTCCGCGACCGGCTTGAAAATCTTCAAAAACGTTTGGACCAGGCTGAGGCCGGCGCCAATGGCCTAGACGATGCGCGAAACGCGATGCGCGACGCCGAAAATGCGCTCGGTCAAGGTCCAGGCGGCACCGACGGCGCAGTGGATGCGCAAGGCCGCGCGGTGGAGGCCTTGCGCGAGGGCGCGCAAAAGCTTGCCGAAAGCATGCAAGGCGAGGGGGAGGGTTCGGGCGCCGGCGAGGAAGCCGGAGACGGAGAGGGCGGTCAAGGTGGGCCAGGCCAGTATGGCGACGCGGAGGGCACCGATCCCCTCGGGCGCCAGATGGAAATCTTGCGAGGGTTCGATCCGTCTGCGCGTTTCCCCGGCGCGGAGCGGGCTAGGCGCGTCCTGGAGGAACTCCGCCGCAGGCTCGGGGAGCCCGCCCGTCCGCGCGAGGAATTGGATTACCTGGAACGTCTCTTGCGCCGCTATTGAGTTCTGACCGGCATGCGTTGCGTTCGATGATCGCGGCAAGATGCTCGCCGCAAGGATTCTTAGGTTTGCCACCGGCACCGATGCCGCCGCAAAAACCGATCCGCTGGCGGCCCGGTCTTCAGTTCGCCGTTATACTCATTATCATCGGCATATGTGGTTTCGCGGCGAGTGTTAATATGTGGAGCAACATGGTTGTCTTGAACCGGATTTACACAAAGATGGGCGATGACGGCACGACCGCGCTTGGCTCTGGCGAGCGCCGCCCCAAGAACGATCTCAGGATCGAAACCTATGGCACGATTGACGAGGCCAATTCGGCGATCGGGCTTGCCCGCGTCGTGACTGCGACAGATCCCGATTGTGCCAGGATCGACGCGATGTTGCTCTGCGTTCAGAATGATCTGTTCGACCTCGGCGCCGATCTTTGCGTGCCGCTCAATGCCGGCGCGGATTCGGAATCGCTGCGCATCGTCCAATCGCAAGTGGATCGCCTGGAACGCAAGATCGACGAGCTCAACGCGGAACTCGGGCCCTTGCGTTCTTTTATTCTGCCGGGCGGCTCGCCGGGGGCGGCGGCCCTGCACCTCGCCCGCACCGTGACGCGCCGGGCCGAGCGGCTGCTCGTCGCCTTGGCCGGTACGCAGGGCGAAGTCGTTGGCGGCCCAGCCCTCAAATATGTCAACCGGCTGTCGGATTTTCTATTTGTCGCGGCTCGCTACCTGAACCATAAGGGCGAGGCCGACATACTTTGGGTGCCAGGGCAGAACCGGTGACAACTCTCGCGTCGGCGCCTACTTCTTGCGGCGATAAAGCCCGGTGAATGTCACCCCGGCGCCGCCACATCCGCCATTGTCCTCAACCAGCAGCCACGGACCGATGCGCTGCATCCGAACGTGGCATCCGTCCCCGTAGCTGCCCTCGTCGGTGAAGGCGATGGTGTCGTTCTGAGGCGCAACTTGCGCTTCGAAGTCGCCGTTTTGAAAATCACCACTTGGGGTCGGCAGGGTCATTCCGCCTTCAACGTGCAACTTGCCGCCGTCGCCGTTCTTGATCTCGATGGGGCCGCCCGGATGGTACCAAGTGCCGATCCAATCCGACATTTTCGGCGATGGCATCGGCGCGACCGGCGTCAGCGCCGCGCTCGGCAGCCAGCCTCTCATCCAAATCTGCTTTTTCGCCAGCGGTGATTGGTAGTTGACGCAGGTGAAATCGCCTTGCGTCTTGCCCATGAGCACGAGATCGCCCGTAACTAGGTAGGACTTTTTCCGGCAACTCTTAGTGGCTGCCGGGCAGGCTGCGGCCTTAAAATCATCGTCGTACGGGCTCTTGATGAAGTTGACGCGCGGATGGGCCGTTACCTTCAGTACGACCAAGGCGCGGTTGTCATCCCAATCGGTTCCGTTGCAGTTGTTGGGGTCGTAGGCGTCATAGGCTGATGCCGACCCCGCAAAGAAAAACGCGCTCAAAAGCAAACCCATGATTTCCGCTCGCATCCTTGCCCCTCGTGTGCATGACCGGTACTCTGCGCCATTACAGGTCGCGTCGTCCGTCGAAGCGGTTCAAACCGGCCGATCCCCTCCTTCCGCTAAGTCGGTCGGCATGCACCAGAATGAACTGGCAGCGCACGCCCTCTTTGGTACCTGTCGGGCTAAATCAACCTCAGGTCAACGTATACAATTTCAGACATTTGCGTAAGCACCGAAAATTTCCGGGACCAGCGCCACGCAGATTCGCGGGCCAAGCGAACTCCAGGAGTGCAAGATCGGCGCGAAGATCGTCAGCCGTGGCCGCTATGTCGCATTTCAAATGGCCGAAGTCGTGATTTCCAAAAATCTCTTCGCTGACATTCTGCGGCTGATCGCGGAACTGCGACCGCCGGCCGATCCAGCGCCTGCGTAAAGTGTTCGGTCGTCATGCGTTCGAGCAAAAACAAGGGGAAAGGTGCGTCTTGATCACAATCAACTCGGCATCGTCCGCAGCGCGACGCGCCGATGTCACCGGGTTTGGCGTGCCAGAGCATCACGGCAGCGCAGCAACCTCAACAAGGGGGAGATTCGGGAGATGTCGCTATAAGACGAATGTCTGATGTCGCGGCAAGAGCTCAATGATATGCGTATGACACATTCTCGGTTATCTGGGCAATGCCGGCTGACAAGCCAAACCGAGTTAAGTTAATATGAGCCTGAAACTGGCGGCCATCTGGGGGATGTCCGATAAGACGGAAGATCAATGATGTAGCATTGGGGGAGAGAACGATGGCAAGTCTTGAAGCGAAGTTTCAGGAGTATAAGGCCGGTTACGAAACTAATTGGCAAAACATGCAGATCCGGCCTGGCAGTGCTGGCCAAGCCAAACAGCAAGCTGCCCGGCTCCTAAAAAACAAAGGCATTTATCAACAGATCGAGGCCATCACCCATGTGCCGTATTATTTCATTGGCCTTTGCCACGACCGCGAATCCAACTTCGATCTTAACACCTACCTCGGCAACGGCCAAGCTCTGGACAGGGTTACGACGATCGTTCCCAAAGGAAGAGGTCCCTTCCTTGGGCCAAACGCATTCGTCGATGGCGCCGTGGATGCTTTAAGGATTCAGGGTTTTGTCGGAGCCACCGACTGGAGCATCGCCCGGACGTTGTTTCGGCTGGAAGGGTTCAACGGTTACGGCTACCACTCCAAAGGAGTCAGCTCGCCCTATCTATGGAGCGGCTCCACCGTCTATGGACCGCCCGAGGCAAGAGCGGGCAAGTTCGTCGCCGATCACGTTTTCGATCCGAACAGAGTCGATCCGCAGCTCGGCGTCGCCGTGATCCTCAAGGAGCTCATGGAGCTAGACGACTCGATCATCTTTGGTGTGGCCCCATCTGCTCCGAGCGGTTCGCCCGAGCCAGATGTCGTTTTAGCGGAGGATGTTCTTCATGTTCAGCAGTCGCTCAACAAACTTGGATGCGACCCACAGCTCGTCGAGGACGGAATAATTGGGCCGCGAACGAAAGCCGCTATTTCGTTGTTTCAGCAGCAAAACGGATTGGACGACACCGGGCTTCCGGATGCCGTTACCGTCGCCGCGATTGCCAAGAGATCCGTCCAACCGACCTTTGCAATGCCGACGCTCGATGCATTGCCTCAGATCCTCCAGCGGATGCAGACTTTGGAGCAGACGATCCTGTCTCCGCCAGCGCCAACTACAACTAATCCAAACGATCCCGTTAACATCATCGAGAGGGTTCTTGGTATCGTGCGGAAGATAAATCTTCAGCCGGGAACAGGAACTACGATGCCCGTTGGTTCCGGTACCTCATCGGCCGATCAGCTGAAGCAGGTTATGGACGTGATCACTGCGGTTGTTGGCCAGACCAAGCCGCCGCTGGGCCAAGTGAACGGCGCGCTCGGCGAAACCATTGGCAATTTGCTCAACGGCAAGAAGACGGCTATCGGCATTGGCGGCTCGCTGATCACCAGCCTGCTCGCCGCCGTTACTTCTTCGCCTGATGCGGGCGGGTTGGCAGGACTTCTAGGAACGATCGCAACATCGGTTCCAGGCCTCAGCCAATTTGCGTTGCCGATCTTTCTTGCGACCACAGTCTGGGGTGTTCTGGGAAAAATGGAGAAATGGGCACAAGGGAGCGCGCCGCCACCCAAGCCGCAGGTTTGACGCATGCAGTCAAGAGCCTCCTGGGTGAACGTCTATAGAATTCGCCGGCGGCGGCCCTGCACCTCGCCCGCACCATGACGCGCTGGCCGAGCGGCTGCTCGTCGCTTTGGCCGGTACGCAGGGCGACTGACATACTTTGGGTGCCAGGGCAGAATCGGTGAGAAGCTGGCTCGAAGGAACTTGTCTGCACCTGGTACCGCTCGTTATCCACGGCCCTATGCCTTTTGGCCTAACAAACGAAGCGCATAACATTCCAGCTTGCCGCCTATTTTAAGATCGAAGGCGCGCGCGAGCTTGCCGATAATGAGCTTGTTGGCCTCTTTGATCGGGGCTTCGCCGGCGCGTGCCTCTTGGGCGAATTTTCTCTGGGTCCATGCGTCGAGATTCCGCCCTCTGCCATACGGCGAAGCATTTGCCAGCATCGCGAAGCCCTTGATCGCCTCGGACCGGCAAGACGGCCACTGCGCGTAAATCTGCTCGTGTCCCGTCGGCGCTGCTTGGCCGCAGCCGAACTTTAATTTCAAAATGAGCCGCGATCGCATGCGCCAAGGTGGCGCTAGTCCCCGCAGTCGGGAGCGTAAGCAGCCAAGCAAAAGCACCCATCGTGTTTCGCTGCGTCGCGGCGAGTGTTTTGTAACCCTCACAAACTTGTGATGAGCAGGCCGGAACGACACGACGAGTGCCAAAGTTTGCACGAAAGTTTGCGGCGCCTAGCCGGCCCGGAAACACCATGCAAATGGAGAAGCATTATGCGAACCATGCAAAACATGCGAAACATAGGAGCAATCCTGGCTGTAGCTGGATTGTTCGCTCTCCCGCTTTCGGCCCAGGGGCAAGGGATTCCTGGCGGCGCTGCTCGCGGTGCGGACGAAGGTGGCCAGGCGGCAGGACCCCTCGGCGCGGCGGTTGGCGGAGTCGTCGGAGGTGTCGCCGGCGGCGTAGCGGGTATTCTCGGCGTCGATCAGCGTCCCCGTTTTCGTGAGTACGTCGTTCGCGAGCACATACCTGCCTACAAGATCCACGAACCGGTCGCGGTAGGCATGGTTTTACCGTCGCAGGATGTACCGCTTTACACGATTCCAAGCGAATTCGGGGTCCCGCCTGACTATCGCTACGCGGTGGTCAACGACGAAGTGGTTCTCGTCGAGCCGTCTAGCCGGGAAATTGTCGACGTCATCGATTGACCAGTAAGCCTGTGACGCCGCGGCTGCCCCGGGCAATCGCTCCCGCACGAGCGGGCCGTGGCGTCATTCGTTTGCTCTGCCCAGACGACACAAAGCATCCGTATGTTTACGTATGTTTGAAAGGGAACGCCAATGACGACCACGGTTCTTGTGTCAGGCACTCTTTCGCACGCGCCGCAATGGTGCACGAACGCTCGCGGCCGATTCGCGGCAGCCAAATTGAAAGGCAAGGTCGGCAACCGTACGCAATTTTGGGATGTTGTCGCATTCAGCGAAACCGCCCAGGTCGAACTGATGCGGCTGGCCGAAGGCGATGCGCTCTCCGTGCATGGTGCGTTGCGTGCTAAACCTTACAAGCATGACGCCGAAACCGAATTGTTGTTTGGCGTCGTTGCCGAGGAGATCCTGCCGCTGCGCCAGCCGGGTAAGAAGCGACGGAAGGAAGGCCGGGCTGCTGCTCACCGGGGAGATGACAGCTGGCCGCCGCCGTTCATCCGCCGCTCATCCAATGGAGCGGTGCCGTTCTAAGCGCCGTTTCCAACGCCTTCGACAGGCAAAGGCACACATCCATTGTGGTGCCAGAGGGGCTTCGTGGGTCGTCTGCATTAAAAGCTTGCAAATTCGAGTCCTCATGCTCGGAAGATGGCGAGGGTTTCGAGACACTTTCCCGGCCAATCTTACACAGGAGTCGTTCTCCTGTACCGGCCGGAGCTAAAAAGCCACTCCCACTGCCACAGTCCAATTGCACAAAATTTTTGGCCTGTCTTACCTGGACGATGGGCTAATCGCTGTGTTGCGCCATATAAGATTTTGGGCCTCGACCTTACCAAAATGCTTCACGTGAAACATTTTGGTAAGGTTTTGAGCAGTGGAGTCAGGGTTGACCATGTGCGGTTGCGTTGACTTGGCGTAAGCAGCCCGGTACCTAAACGTTCTATCATTAAGGCTGCCCTTCGCAACCGAGTTTCATCCATGAAAATTCTCGTGCCCGTGAAACGGGCCGCCGATTTCAATGTCAAGATCAGAGTGAAACCCGACGGTTCCGGCGTCGATCTCGCCAATGTCCCAATGTCGATGAACCCATTCGACGAAATCGCCGTCGAGGAGGCATTGCGCCTAAAAGAGTCAGGCAAGGCAGAAGAAGTGATCGTGGTCTCGATCGGGCCCGCGCAGGCCGCCGAGACGATCAGGAGGGGGCTCGCGATGGGCGCGGATCGGGGCATTCTCATCAAGGTGGAGCAGCCTGTCGAATCGCTCGCCGTCGCCAAGCTCTTAAAAGCTGTCGCAGTCGTCGAGGAACCGTCGCTCATCATACTTGGCAAGCAGGCGATTGACGACGATTGCAACCAGACCGGACAGATGCTGGCCGCGCTTTTGGGCTGGGGTCAAGGCACCTTTGCCTCGAAAGTAGCGGTGGGCGAGAGACAATTGGAAGTTACCCGCGAGGTGGACGGCGGATTGCAAACCGTCAGCCTCAAACTCCCCGCCGTCGTCACAACCGATCTCCGCCTCAACGAACCCCGTTACGCCTCGCTGCCAAACATCATGAAAGCCAAGAAGAAGACGATTCTGGAGAAGACGCCGGCCGATTTTGGCGTCGATATCGCGCCGCGCCTCAAGATTTTGAAGACTGTCGCGCCTCCCACGCGCAAGGCGGGAATTAAACTCGCCTCCGTTGCCGAACTCGTGGCAAAGCTCAAGGACGAAGCCGGAGTGATCTGATGGCGGTGCTGCTTCTCGCCGAGGTGTCGAACGGCAAACTCAACGAGGCGACCGCCAAGGCGCTGACCGCCGCCAAGGCGCTGAACGAGCCCGTTCATGTCCTCGCCGCTGGCGAAGGGATAGAAGCCGCGGCGCAGGCCGCAGCCAGCCTGCTCGGCATCGAAAAAGTCCTGGTCGCGGACGATCCGATGTATGCGCATCAATTGGCCGAACCGCTGGCGGCGCTTCTCGTCCAATTGGCTGGCAATTATTCGGCGATTCTGGCCGCCGCGACCTCGACCGGCAAGAACGTCATGCCGAGGGTCGCGGCCCTCCTCGATGTGATGCAGATTTCGGAGATTATCAAAGTCGCCGCGCCCGACACGTTCGAACGTCCGATCTATGCCGGAAACGCGATAGAGACAGTGCAGTCGACTGGCGCGAAAAAGGTCATCACAGTGCGGACGGCGGCGTTTCCGGCGACCGGCGGTGGCGGCTCCGCGCCAAGCGAAAAGATCGCCGCCGTCGCCGCGCCCGAGATTTCGCGCTTTAAGGAAGAGACGCTTGCCAAATCCGAGCGCCCCGAGCTTGCCGCAGCCAGGGTCGTCATATCCGGCGGCCGCGGCATGCAAAACGCGGATAATTTCAAGACCCTGATCGAGCCCGTCGCGGACAAGCTCGGGGCGGCGATGGGCGCCTCGCGCGCCGCGGTCGATGCGGGCTATGCGCCAAACGATTGGCAGGTTGGCCAAACCGGCAAGGTCGTCGCGCCCGATCTCTATATCGCCGTCGGAATCTCCGGCGCCATCCAGCACCTCGCCGGAATGAAAGACTCGAAGATCATCGTCGCCATCAACAAGGATGAGGAGGCGCCGATCTTCCAGATCGCGGATTACGGACTCGTCGGCGATCTCTTCGTAATCCTGCCGGCGCTGAACGAGGAGCTTACCAAACTCGGCCGTTAGACACGCGCAATACAAGAGCAGCCAAGAATGCCAGGGAATGGCCGCCCTTGCTTGGCACCGCCGGTGCGAAAGACATTGGCGGACGCGCGAAACGCTCGGCGCATTTAACCGGTAAAGACTCGGTCCGCTTGAAGAAGGAGAATAATGGATAGTTCAATCCTGAAACCACTTATCGCGCTGGTGATTTGGACATTCGTCATGTGGGCGTGGCTTTATGCGGCCCGTCTTCCGGCAATCAGAAAGTACGAGATCGCTCTCGACCCGAACCGGCTCAAGGCGGAGTTTGACGCGCTCCTGCCTGCAAAGGTGCGTTGGAAGGCGGACAATTACAATCACCTCATGGAGCAGCCGACCCTGTTCTACGCCGTTTGTCTTACCTTGGCTGTCCTCGGCGCTGGTCAGGGTTTGAACGCCACACTCGCTTGGCTTTACGTCGGTCTGCGGATAGCCCATAGTCTCGTTCAAGCGCTCGTTAATGTCATTTTGCTTCGCTTCGCCATATTTGTGGCTGCATCCCTGGTGCTGTTAGCAATGACAATGCGCGCCGCATACATTGTATTTTTGGTCAGTCCGTAAAACGACGCCCCTGCCGCGCGCGGCATGATCCCGTCGATTTGGCGTGATTCCTTTTCGGTTGCCCACTCTGGAATTCATTCAGGGAATTGGATATAGGTCTGTCCTTGGACTAGTAAACGGCGCGGCTCTTCGCGAACCTGGCGCGGCAAGGTTCGCGTGAAGCCAGTCCGCGAGGGACATCCGGCGAGCTTGCCGTTGTGGGCGAATGACATGGACATTAACAAAATAGGAGTGATCGGGGCCGGCCAAATGGGCACCGGGATCGCCCAGGTCTGCGCGCAGGCGGGCATCGAAGTCGCGCTCAACGATATCTCGGACGCCCGCATCAACGCCGGGCTCGCCACGATTGCTGGCAACCTCGCGCGCCAGGTTGCGCGAAACCTAGTCGATCCGTCGGCGCGCGACGCGGCTTTGGGCCGGATTACGCCCGCGCCCGGTTACGAGGCCTTTGCCGACAGCGACCTCGTCCTCGAAGCGGCCTCTGAGAACGAGGAGGTCAAACGCAAGATTTTTTCCAAGCTTTGCCCTTCGTTGAAACCAACCGCGATGTTGGCAACAAATACGTCGTCGATTTCGATCACCCGGCTCGCCTCGATCACCGATCGGCCCGAACGGTTCATCGGCATTCATTTCATGAACCCGGTCCCTCGCATGCAGCTCGTCGAGTTGATCCGCGGCATCGCAACCGAAAACGCGACGTTCGATGCGGCCAAGGTGCTGATCGCCAGGCTCGGCAAGACGTTCACCGTATCCGAGGATTTCCCCGCCTTCATCGTCAATCGCATTCTGCTACCGATGATCAACGAAGCGATCTATACGCTCTACGAGGGCGTGGGCTCGGTTGAATCGATCGACACCGCGATGCGGCTCGGCGCGAATCATCCAATGGGACCCTTGCAGCTCGCCGATTTCATCGGGCTCGACACTGTATTGTCCGTCATGCAGGTCCTGTATGAGGGCATGGCCGATCCGAAATACCGTCCCTGCCCCTTGCTCGTGAAATATGTCGAAGCCGGTTGGCTCGGGCGCAAAGCCCAACGCGGATTTTACGATTATCGCAGCGGCACGGCGATTCCGACGCGCTAATTCATTGCCGCGCTTACAGGTTGCTTCGAGGCAACCTTCACAAAGGTGTCATCGGGCCGGTAAAATGTAACGCAAAGGGCTAGTTTTGGATCCGAGGCGGGTATAATCAAGGGCCGCGCCGTTGCCACTCGGCGGCGCGCTAGGCGAGGGAGCTGACGTGACGGTTCATTCCCAACCTGGAGTTTCCCCCGAGGCCTGTCCGGCGCTCGTGCTCAATGCCGATTTCAGGCCGTTGAGCTACTATCCTCTTTCGCTTTGGTCGTGGCAGGATTCGATCAAGGCGGTGTTTCTCGACCGGGTGAATATCGTTTCAAATTACGATAAGGTCGTTCGAAGTCCGAGCTTCGAGATCCGGCTACCTTCGGTGCTTTCGCTCAGAAGCTATGTAAAACCCTCCCGCCATCCTGCTTTCACTCGTTTCAATGTCTTTCTTCGCGACCGCTTCAGCTGCCAATATTGCGGCTCCCGCGACGATCTGACCTTCGACCATCTCATCCCCCGCTCGAAGGGCGGCACCACGACCTGGAAAAATGTCGTCGCCGCCTGTTCGAAGTGCAATCTGCGCAAGGGCGATCTGCTCCCCGGCGAGGCGCGCATGCGGCCGGCACGGATGCCCTATCAACCGACAGTCAACGATCTGCACCAAAACGGCCGCCGGTTTCCGCCCAATTATCTGCACGAAAGCTGGATGGATTATCTCTATTGGGATTCGGTTTTAGAGCCGTGACGCGCGGTGCGAGCCGCACGAAAAATCGGTAGCGGGTAGGTTGAATTTCGGCTTGCCGCCGTCCACAACGACCGCTCAGCGCCAGCAAGAGACATTCAGTGCCGCAGGTTCTGATGACTGAAAAAATACGCCCTAATCCTCGCTCAGCAATCGCGACAGATTCTGGTTGGCTTTTGCATAAAATATGGCTGCATTGTCAACGCAAGCATCAGATGTAGTGAAATGGATTTCCTGGCTCAAATAGAAACTGATCGTTTCTTTAGCGGACGTCTTCCATGCATCCCAAGCTACCTTGCGCCCTGTTAACATTTCACACTCTTGGCGCAGCTTTTCCACATTGGACCGAAAAGTTTCGTAATCGCTCGCGAGCCCAGCAAAATCCGCTGCTCGAACTGCTTTTTCCTCATTGGAGGTGAACTCCGCGTCTCGCTGGGTGCTGAGAATGGCTGCAACGACCCTTCTGACGGTATCTTCAGGAATAGCTTGGGCACGCAAGCACTGAGCAGCGAGGTGGGCGGAATACTCCTCTTTACTCGTAAAGCCCTTACTGATGTGGTTTTCATCGTAACCAGCATCATGAAAAAGTAGTGCATAATAGACTACGTGGCAATTAATTGGAACGCCTTGCTTGAGGCAACTTTCCACCAGTACTGCTCCTGCTGCCAACGTTCCCAGTACGTGGCTGAAGCTATGGTAGGGCATTTGGTCGCTGTAAAGCTCTGCTGCGACTTGCTCAAGATGAGCGTTACGGATTCCATCAAAATGCATTGTGCTTGTCCCAGCGCGTTTTGAAAGTTTTTTACTCCAGCAGCTTTGTTGTGTTATTACGGTGTGTTCACGATTTTATCCAGAGCCTTAGGGCTGAACGGATAGCAGTAAAGGTAGGCGCCGACCATGGCGGATGCTTTTTATGCCGGCGTTCCAGTATTTGACGGATTTAACCGCATCGTCGAGCCGGCCCTGTACAAACCACTGCCGGACGGCTGGATGCTCGGGCTTGCCGACATTGTCGGCGCGACCAGCGTGATTGCGGCGGGCGGCTACAAGGCGGTCAATATGGCGGGCGCGTCCGTCATTACCGCGGTCGCAAATGCGGTCGGCACCCCCGAGTTCCCTTTCGTATTCGGCGGCGACGGCGCGGGCTTTGCCGTTCCTCCCGAGTGGGCAGCCTGCGCCCGAGAGGCGCTTGCGGCGACTATCGTCTATGTGCACGACGAGCTTGCCCTATCGCTTCGCGCGGCAATGGTGCTTATCTCGACCGTTCGGGCGCAGGGGCTCGACGTGCGGATCGCCCGCTTCGCACCCTCATCGAACGTGACCTACGCGATGTTTTCCGGCGGTGGATTGGCGTGGGCGGAACAGGCGATGAAGCGCGGCGCCTTCGCTGTGGAGCCGGCCCCGGCCGGGGCTCGTCCCGACCTCACCAACCTGTCATGCGGGTTCGAGAAAATGCCCTCGATCCACGGCACTATCCTGTCCCTCCTGGTGATGCCGTCGAGCCGCGAGATGACCGGCGAATTCTCGGGACTGCTGGAAGCGCTGCTCGCCCTGACTGCGAACGCTGAACAGCCGGGCAGGCCGATGCGCGGCGGGTCCCTGCCCGTCAAATGGCCCCCGAGCGGGTTGGACCTCGAGGCGCGGGCGCGGCACAAGCCGGCGCATCCGCTGTTCATCGACCGGCTTTACGTGGCAGTAAGGACGCTGTTTTACTGCGCCACTTTGCGGTTCGGTCTGAGCGTCGGCAGGTTCCGGCCGAGCACCTACCTGGGTGAGGTGATCGAGAACTCGGATTTCAGAAAATACGCCGACGGCCTGCGCATGACGCTCGACTGCTCGCAAGAGCTCGCCGATTGCATCGAGGCTCTGCTCGCGGATGCCGCACGGCGCGGCGTCGTCCGTTACGGGCTGCATCGCCAGCCCGACGCGCTGATGACCTGCTTCACGCCGACCGTATTCGGCCATCACTTTCATTTCATCGATGGCGCTGCCGGCGGATATGCGATGGCGGCTAACGGGCTTGGCAAAATCGCGCAAGCCGAGCAACGAACTTAGAAAATCAAATCCTTCTTACGCACCACTATTCGTGCATGGCCAGTTGCTAGTCAGGAACGCAGGCGCACAAGCAATTTTAAACCTAAATTCCGCGGCGAGAAGGTTCAATATGATGCATGACGTCAAGACGCCTATGCATACTCGACCGGAGAGCAACCCGGTTGCCCCAGTTCGGCGCATAATGGTGGGCACCGATCGGTCCGAAACGGCGGATCAAGCGGTCCAATGGGCCGCTTCGTTCGCCGAGCGCTACGGTGCCGAGTTGATCGTCGTGCAGGTAGTCATATCGCACAGCCCGGCTGTCACCGAGTACGGAGCCTCCGAACGCACCCGAGCGGACGCAGCGGGCGATGAGCTCGCCATGTACGCCAAGCAGCTCGGCGGTGAGCGCGGCCGTGCGCTAGTCATTGTCGATGACGATCCGGCGATGGCGATCATTCGCGCCGTCGAGCGGGAGGCGATCGACGTTCTCGTAGTCGGCAATGTGGGAATGGCAGGGCGGAAGGAGTTTCTGCTCGGCAACATCCCCAACCGCATCTGCCACAACGCCCGCTGTAACGTGGTCATCGTGAACACCATTCCGGCCGGCGACCGCACAGCGCGGGAAGCGTCGACCGTGATCCGAAGCACCGAGCCCCCGCTTTCCGAGCCCCGGCTGATGGCGCGGGGCGCGCAGATCGCGGCGGTGATGAGCAAGTATGGACTGAAGGAGCTATTCCGCCGCTCCGACCAGCCGGGTGCGGCCGGCCGCCGTCAGCAGGCCAAGCGGCTGCGAGCTGCCCTCGAGGAACTCGGTCCGATCTACGCAAAGCTCGGACAGGTGTTGTCGACAAGGCCGGACCTTTTGCCGGCCGACTACATTGAGGAGCTCGCGACGCTACAGGACAACGTCGCGCCCATGAGCGAAGAAGAAGTGGTCCAAGTTACGGAGCAAGAGCTTGGCGTCCCTTGGGAGGACGTGTTCGATTCGATCGATCCAAAACCTCTCGCTGCCGGCACCATCGCCCAGGTCCACCGTGCGACACTGGCGAGCGGCGACCGGGTCGTGGTCAAGGTACAGAGGCCGACGGCACACGAGACGATCGAGCAGGACCTCGCTTTGCTCGAGGTGTTCGCCGAGAAAGTTGGCAAGCGCCCCGCTCTCAATCAGGTCATTGATATGGGGGCCGTGTTTAAGCATTTGTCCACGTCGCTGCGCCGCGAGCTCGACTTTCGCCAGGAGGCCGAAAACATCGAGCGGATGCGTACCGTGCTGAAAGACTACAATCGCCTCGCTGTCCCTGGCGTGCACCGGGAGCTGTCCACTTCACGAATCCTCGTGATGGAGGAGATCCAAGGCGTACCGATCGCTCAGGCCCCGCAAGGTCCGGAGCGCACCCCGGCCGCTCGCCAGCTCCTGGAAAGCTTTTATAAGCAGGTCCTAGTGGATGGGTTTTTCCATGCAGACCCGCACCCGGGCAACCTTATGTGGTGGAAGGACCGCATCTACTTTCTTGATTTTGGGATGGCCGGAACGGTTGGGGCCGACTTCCGCGAGCATTTGATCCTTCTGCTGATGGCCTTGTGGCACGAAGACGCCGGTTTTCTCACTGACGTCACGCTCATGATGGCCGGCGCCAGCGATCGCAGCGATCTGGATGTTTCCCGGTTTCAGGCCGAGATCGGCGAAGTGATGGCGAAGTATCGCACCGTAGCTCTCGCCGAGATGCAGATCGGACCGATCCTGCAGGACATGAGCGAGATCTCACTGCGCCACAAGGTGCCCCTTCCGGCATCGCTCGCGCTGGCTGCCAAAGCGCTTGCGCAGGTACAGCTTGCGACGGCGGACCTCGATCCGGACCTCGATCCCTTCGAAGTGGCCGGGAAGTTCCTGATGCGATCGACATTGAAGAGCGTGAAGACCACGCTCGACCCGAAGACAGTTGTCTACCAAACGCAGAAGTTGAAAGTGCGGGCCATTCGCGCGATCGAGGCTGTCGAACGACTGGTCGGAGCCCGCCCCGGCCAAAAGCTCGAGGTGAACTTCCGGGCGTCGACGCTCGAAACCACCATTCGGCGTGCCGGACGCCAGCTGGCGCTCGGACTGACCGCCGGAGCGGCCGGCCTCGCCACCGGCCTCACGGCGATGTCGACAAGGGTGGCCGGCTGGGTTCCCGCAGCCTTCGGTGTGATCGCAGGTTTGCTGACCGTCGGCCTGCTCGTCGACTTGGTGCGGCGGCGCTGAATGCCCAACGAGTGCGCCGATGCTTGTTGGGCTTCGGCTTCCTCTACCCGCGTCTAATCGAGCGCAGCACGGCTTTTTCGATAATGTAGGCCATGGCTGCCATCCCCAAGCCCACCAACCATCGCTCGATACGCCGGACAAAGGGCCGTTTGATAACACTGCTCACGAAGTCGTTTCTCAATGAAGATTATCGCGTTTGTTCCAATGTTTGCAAGATATCGGCTCTACCGCAATGGGTCAAAAGGCGAAATTCAATCTGACCCACTACCAAAAATCAGCCCAACTCCTCCGCTAGACTGCGCATAAAGGCGATGCAAGCCTCGATCTGCGCGATTTTCGAGCGAACGATCCGAGCGCGAGCAAATTCGGCTTTGCCGGACCATGTTCACTCCGCGGCTGCCGACTCGCGGGGTTTGAGCGCGGCCTCGCCGGTTTCGAATTGAAGTTTTGCCAAGCGGGCGTAAAGGCCATCCTTGGCGACCAGGGACGAATGCGTGCCTTCCTCGATCAACCGGCCGTTGTCGAGAACAAGAATGCGGTCAGCTCGGAGGACAGTTGCGAGGCGATGCGCAATAACGAGGGTCGTGCGTTCCGACATCACTTTTTCGAGTGCGGACTGAACCATGACTTCGTTTTCGGAATCGAGCGCCGACGTCGCTTCGTCGAGAAGCAGCACCGGCGCTTCCTGTAAAATCGCCCGCGCGATGGCGATCCGCTGGCGCTGCCCGCCCGACAAGGTCACGCCGCGTTCGCCAGCGAGCGTTGCATAGCCATCCGGCAAGGCGCGGATGAAATCGTCAGCCGCCGCCCGCCGCGCCGCGCCGTGCACGGCCTCAATGCTCGCGTCCGGCGCGCCATAGCGGATATTATCGGCAATAGATGCGGCGAAAATCACCGGGTCCTGCGGCACGCTTTTGATCCGCCGCCGCAACTCTGCCGGATCGGCGCTTTTGATGTCAACGCCATCGAGCAGAATGCGGCCCGAGGCCGGATCGTAAAACCGCGAGAGGAGCTGGAACAAGGTCGTCTTGCCCGCACCGGACGGTCCGACGATGGCGACCGTTTCCCCCGGCGCCACCTTGAACGAGAGCCCGTGCAAGGCGGACTCTTGCGGCCTTGCCGGATACGCGAAATCGACTCGCTCGAAAACGATTTCGCCCCGGCCCGGCTGGGGCAGCACGGTGGCTGGAACCGGCGCCACGATCGAGGGCCGCAAGGCAAGGATCTCGGCGATCCGGCCGGCCGCGCCGCCGGCTGCGGCTACTTCGCCCCACACCTGGCTCAACTCGCTCAAGGCACCTGCGGCTAAAATCGCGTAAAGCACGAACTGCGACAAAAGGCCGCCGGTCATGCCGCCAGAAAGAACGTCCCGCGCGCCAAACCAAAGCACGCCGACTATGCTTGCGAAGACCAGGAATATTACCACGATCGTGAGGCCCGCGCGGGCAAGGGCGGCATTGCGGGCAGCGGCATAGGCTTCCTCCACCGCGGCGCTGAAATGGCGGCTGGTGGCGGGCTCGGCGCCAAAGGCCTGCATTACCCGGACGGCGGCGAGGTTTTCGGCGGCATAGGCACTCGCCTCGGCGAGCGTATCTTGCGCCGTGCGGGACCGTTTGCGGACCAGGCGGCCGGAGGCCACCAGAGGCAGGACGATGATGGGAATGGCAAACAACACAGCGGCGGAAAGCTTTGGGCTCGTATAAACCATCATCGCGACCGCGCCAGCGAACAGAAACAGATTGCGCAACGCGACCGCTGCCGAGGCACCGAAGGCGGACTTCATCTGGGTCGTGTCGGCCGTCAGTCTCGACATGAGCTCGCCAATTCGCGCGGTGTCGAAAAACGCCGCGTCGAGACGGCACAGATGTTTGAACACATCCGTCCTAAGGTCGGCGACGACACGTTCGCCGAGCGTCGTCACGAAATAGAACCGCGATCCCGAGGCCAGCGCCAAAATCGCGGCGACGGCGACGAGGGCAAGAAAATATGAGTTGATCAGGCCCGCGCTTTCGGCCGAAAAGCCGAAATCGATCATACGCCGGATTGCCAGCGGCACTGCCAAAGTCGCCGCCGCCGCCACCGTTACCGCGAGCAGCGCCGCGGTAATGCCCGGCTTGTAGCGCAATAGATATGGTGCGAGCTGCAAAAGCGCGCGGACAGACGGTTTTTGCGCGGGAGGCACGGAGTTCGTCGCGGAGGAGGAGGCGCGGCCAATCATTGCGGGACTCTAACCAAAATCTTTTGTTTGCGCACTCGAAATCATCCCTACCCCTCTCCCGCGATGGCGTCCACTTACGGGGGATAAATTGATCGTGTGAAAACCGAATTGTTTGTAATAACAATCGGATTACCATGGCCCCATGATTGCATGGTAGGGTCGGCCCGGCGCGGCGCGTAACCCAGTTTTGGAAATTTGAGCGGAGGTCGGGCACAGTGGCGAAGGACAAGGTTCTGGTCACGGGAGCTTCCGGCTTCGTCGGGTCCGCCGTGGCGCGCGCCCTGATTCGCTCCGGCTACTGCGTCCGCGCCTTGCTGCGGCCAACCAGCAAGCGAACAAACCTAGCCGGTCTCGACCTCGAGATCGTGGAAGGCGACATGCGCGACGCAGCCTCGGTCACGCGGGCCATGGCAGGCGCGCGTTTTCTGTTCCATGTCGCCGCCGACTACCGACTCTTTGCCCGCAACCCACAAGAAATTATGTGGAACAACCGGGAAGGGACCAGACTTCTTATGCGGACCGCGCTGGCGGCGGACGTGGAGCGCATCGTTTATACGAGCAGCGCCGCAACCATCGCGTGCGCGGCAGATGGCGGCCAGGCCGACGAGACCATGCGGCTAAACGAATCCAGCGCGATCGGCGCTTACAAGCGAAGCAAGGTCGCCGCGGAGCAGGTCGTCGAAACGATGATCGCCCGCGATCATTTGCCGGCGATTATCGTGCATCCGACGGCGCCGATCGGACCGCGCGACCAGAAGCCGACGCCGACCGGGCGAATCATCGTCGAGGCAGCGTCGGGCCGTATTCCAGGTTTCGTCGACTCCGGGCTCAATCTCGTGCATGTCGACGACGTCGCGAACGGGCATCTCGCCGCCCTCCACCACGCAAATGCCGGCGAACATTATATCCTCGGTGGCGAAAACGTGATGCTCGTGGACTTCCTTGGCCAAATCGCGAAACTGTGCGGCCGCCGTCCCCCCAGAATTCGACTGCCGCGGCCGCTGGTTTATCCGTTTGCGTTCGGGGCGGAAACCATGGCACGGGTGACGGGGCGCGAGCCTTTCCTGACAATCGACGGACTGCGGATGTCGAAGCACCGGATGTTCTTTAGTTCCGCGAAGGCCGAACGCGACCTCGGCTACAAGGCTCGGCCCTATCCCGAAGCCCTCAGAGAGGCATTGGCGTGGTTTCGCGGCAATGGGCAACTGCGATGACGATGCCCGGTTTGCCGATAACGCCTTCGAAAACACATCGGCAAGAAAATTTTCCCGTCGCCTCGATGCTCATCGCGTCACGACATCGGGCCACAATTCTCGCCTATTATCGTTTCGCCCGCGGCGCTGACGACGTCGCCGATAGTCCCTCGCTCGCACCGGACGCCAAGCTTGCCAGGCTCGACCTTTTCGAAGCAACGTTGACCGGGCGAAGCGAGGCGGTCGAAGCGGCGCTGCCACTGCGCGCGGCGCTCGCCGGGCGAAAGCTCTTGGCCCGTCATGCGCTCGATCTGCTGCGTGCCTTCCGGATGGATGCGGTCAAACATCGCTACGCGAATTGGTCCGAGTTGATGGACTATTGTGCCTATTCAGCGGCGCCAGTCGGGCGTTTCGTTCTCGAAGTGCATGGCGAGAGCGAATCCACCTGGCCGGCCTCGGACGCGCTGTGCACGGCGCTTCAGATTATCAACCATCTGCAAGACTGCGGCACCGACTATCGCAACCTCGATCGCGTTTATGTCCCGGAAGATGCGCTTGCCGCGCAAGGCCTCCGGCCAGACGCCCTCGACGCCACAAAAGCCTCACCGGCATTACGCGCGGTTTTGCAAGGTGTAGCCCGGCGGACCGCGCCACTGGTCGAATTGGGCTGCTGCCTTCCGGCTCAGGTCCGCGATTTCCGTCTATGTCTGGAGACCGCCGTGATCGGGCGCCTCGCTCGCAAGCTCAACGGCCTGCTGCTCGAACTCGATCCATTGAGCGAACCAGTGCATTTGACAAAGTCCGGCGCTCTCGCCTGGGCGAGCCTCGGGGTTGCGGGGGGGCTGCGGACCTTTTTCCGGCCGCGCCGGATCACGGCGACGCCGGCCGGCGGCGCATGAGGGGCGCGTCCGGGGCCGCCAAGCCGGCCGCTGCGGCCCGCGCACGCGGCAGTTCCTTCAATGCGGCGATGCGCATTCTGCCACGCCCGCGCCGCGAGGCGATGTTTGAAATCTATGCCTTCTGCCGCGCCGTGGACGATATCGCGGACGAAGCCGGGCCGCGCCACGCCCGCATGCAAGCGCTCGCCAAATGGCGGTGCGATATCGGCGGGCTTTATGCCTGCGGGGGCGTGCCGCAATCCATGCCGGAAAGGATGCGCGGTCTCGCCAAGGCGATCCACGCGTTTGGTCTGCGGCGCGAGGATTTCTACGCCGTGCTCGATGGCATGGAGATGGATGTCGAGGGCGATATAAGGGCACCCGACTTGGCCACGCTCGATCTATATTGCGATCGCGTGGCGGGCGCTGTGGGGCGCCTTTCGGCGCGGGCCTTCGAGATGCCGCAAGCGGAAGGGCAGGGCCTTGCGCATCATCTTGGCCGCGCTCTCCAGCTCACCAATATTTTGCGCGACCTCGACGAGGACGCGGCCCTCGGCCGGCTCTACCTGCCCCGCGAATATTTGCGCGCGGCAGGCATCGGCGCGACGGCGCCAAAGGAGGTTCTCGCCAATCCGGCGCTGGGCCTTGCCTGCGCTCCAGTGATCGCCCGAGCAAAGGAGCATTTTTGCGAGGCGGAGCAAATCATGGCAAAGTGTCCTCGCGCGAGCGTGCGTGCGCCAAAAATCATGGCGGACGTCTACCGGGCCATTCTCGCTCGCCTGGAACGGCGCGGCTTCGCCGCGCCGCGCCAAAAGATTCGCGCGCCCCGCCATCGCGTCGTCCTGGCGCTGCTGCGTTATGGCCTCCATTAATGAATAAGCCCGCTGTCCATGTCGTCGGCGCGGGACTTGCCGGGCTCGCTGCGGCGGTGCGTCTTGCGGGTGGACGCCTCGAAATCGTGCTGCACGAGGCCGCGCGGCAGGCCGGAGGGCGCTGCCGGTCTTTTTACGATCCCGCGCTTGGCATGATGATCGACAATGGCAATCATTTGCTTTTGTCCGGGAATCACGATGCGCGAAAATTCCTGAAGGCGATCGGGAGCGAGGACCAATTGGCGGGGCCGCCGGAAGCCGAATTTGCGTTCGCCGATCTCGCCACCAAGGAGCGCTGGTACCTGCGCCCGAATGCCGGGCTGGTTCCCTGGTGGATTTTCTCCTCCCTCCGGCGGGTGCCGGGCACAGGTGCGTGCGACTATCTTGGCCTCCTGCGGCTTCTTGTTCAGGGCGAGGACGCGCCGATTGGCACGGTCATGCGCTGCGACGGATTGCTTCATGAGCGGCTGTGGCGGCCGTTTTTCCTCGCTGCCTTGAATACCGAGCCCGGCGAAGCTTCATCCCACCTTGCCGCCGCTGTCGTGCGCGAAACGCTTGGCCGAGGAGGGCGCGCCTGCCGTCCACTCGTCGCCACACACGGCCTTTCTGCCGCATTCATCGATCCCGCACTCGATCATCTCGTTAAACGCGGGGTAAAGGTTCGGTTCGACCATAGGCTGCGCGGAATCGATTTTGCCGGCGGCCGCGCCAAGGCCCTCGATTTTGGCGGCGACGTCGTGCAACTCGGAGCGTCAGATAAAGTCGTTCTCGCGGTTCCGGCTTATACCGCGCAAGCCCTGGTGCCAGGCTTGCAAACGCCGGAGGACTATCGCGCGATCGTCAATGCCCATTTTAAAATTGCCCCGCCAATCGACTGCCCGCCAATTCTTGGTATCGTCAACGGGACCATCGAATGGCTGTTTGCGTTTCCCGGAAGGTTATCGGTCACGATAAGTGGCGCCGATCGGCTGCTCGATGTCCCGCGCGAAGAACTCGCTAGAACGCTTTGGGCGGAAGTTGCAAAAGCGACACGGATTGAAAAGCCGCTTCCACCATGGCAAATCGTCAAGGAAAAACGGGCAACATTTGCCGCGACGGTTGCCGAAAACGCGCGCCGGCCCGGCCCTCGGACGGCCTATGCCAATCTGATGCTCGCGGGCGATTGGACCGCGACGGGACTGCCCGCGACAATCGAAGGGGCAATCCGGTCCGGCCATCGTGCTGCCGGTCTGATCGCGGCAACGCTGTAGGAGAGGGACAGGTAGCGGGTTAGTTTGAGTTTCCCCATTGTGCCAAGAGCAGACCGTCTCATTATTCGGGCGCGATGCAATGGCGCTTGATCAGCTGTCCGACGAATTGAAAATTTCGCACCGCAGCACAAAATACGAGGAGTGATCTCCCAACGAGCTGCAATTACTTCGATTGAGAGCGCAGTTTTCCCGCTCGTTGTCCGCCCATTTAGCGTGTCATGCTTCGGGGCGTTGCACCCTTTGATCGAAATTTGACCTCTCGCAATGTCTAGCTCGTCGCGTCGTGAGCGTTATAAGATGCAATCCTGTTTCGCTCGATCGGCCGGCTTCAAATGACAGTTCCAAGAACCAGCTTAAAGGGAGCATCATGACCATGCGCAGTTATTTTCGAACGATCCTCGGCGGACTGGCCGCTGCTGCGGTGTTTGCGACCCTGCCCGTGCAGACAGGCGCCGCGCAAGCGCAAACAAAAAAGCGGCAGCCGGTGCGAGAGCAGACGAAACCTGTAACGCAAGAACCGGCGCAGACATCCGCCGAGCAGACACCTCCCAACGTGAAGCCCAACATTCTCTTCATCATGGGCGACGACATCGGCTTTATGCAGCCGAGTATCTATCATCGCGGCCTGATGGTGGGGGAGACGCCCAACATCGACCGCATAGGACAGGAGGGCGCGATCTTCATGGACTATGTCGCCATGCAGAGCTGCACCTCCGGACGCAATGCCTTCTTCACCGGCATGTATCCGCTGCGCACGGGCCTTATCCCCCCGCAACTGCCCGGCAGCCCATCCTATTTGCGGCCCGGTACCCCGGCGCTCGCCCAGTTCCTGTATGATCTCGGCTACACAACCGGCGAGTTCGGCAAGAACCATTTAGGTGATCACACGGAGGCCTTGCCAACGGCGCATGGTTTTCAGGAATATTGGGGCTATCTCTACCATCTCGATGCGATGCAGCAGGTGAGCTTCCCCGATATCAACAAGTCGCCGACTGAGCAGACCGTCGCGCCGCCGTGCAAAAACACGCCGATCCCCGGCGTCCCGGAAGTTCCCGGCGCGCCGTCGACCCCAGAACAACCACATGTCTCACGCCGCCGCGCAATGTCTTGTGGTGCCACTCCTCTGACGGCACGGAGAAGAACCAATCGTGCAAGGACGAGGGCCCGTTGACGCTCGACCGGTCGCGGACAGTGGACGAGGAAATCTCGGCCAAGGTCGTCGACTTTCTCGACCGCAACGACCCGAAAAAAACCGGCAAACCGTTCTTCGTTTGGTACAATCCCGCGCGCATGCATGTCACGACCGTGCTGCCGCCAAAATATGAGGCCATGCTGGGCGAGCGGGGCGGCAAGGATTGGGGCGTCAACGAAGCCGGCATGAAGCAGATGGACGACAACATTGGCTATGTGCTGAAGAAATTGGAGGACATGGGCCAATTGGATAACACCATTGTCGTTTTCACCACCGACAATGGCGCGGAGGCCATCACTTTCCCGGACGGCGGCGTCACCCCCTTCAAGGGCCAGAAAGGCGAGGCCTGGGAAGGCGGCTACCGGGCACCCCAGGTTGTCCGCTGGCCGGGCCACATCAAGCCGGGCACGGTTAAGAACCAATTGTTCGCGGCCCTCGACTGGCTGCCGACATTTGTCGACACCGCCGGCGGCCCCAAAGGCGACGGGCTGAAGAAAGAAATCGAGGAAGGCAAATATCCCGGCATCGTCAAGACGACGCTCGACGGGTTCGACCAGCGCGACTACCTTGAGGGTAAGTCAGACAAATCGGCGCGCGATGTCTTCTTTTATTTCTCGGGCGCAACGCCATCGGCGGTGCGCTATAAGAACTGGAAGATGTATTACACCATGTCGCAGCCTGGCGCAGAGGGCTGGATCCTGCCGCTGACCTCATTTCACTTCACCTTGGTCCAGAACATCAAACGCGACCCCTTTGAGCAGGCGGTCGGCGAAAGCCAGAAGACGGTTCTGGGCTTTGGCGGCGCGCTGGGCGGCCCACTCACCGCCTTTCTCTATGACTGGAACATGCTGCCGATCGGTCAGTTGCTTTGGGAGAAGGAACTTGAATCCTACAAGGAGTTCCCGCCGCTCCAGGCCCCGGAGACCTACAACCTCACGGGGATCTTGGACGCAATGAAGAAAGCTGGTCATCCGAGCGACTAACCGCAGACACGAGCGTGATGGGAGAAGCGGGCGCCCGCAAAGGACGCCCGCAGCCCTGAGGCCGCTTCGGGTCACAAGCGTAAATTCAAACTGATCCACTGCCAAGAGGCAGCCAAGGTGGAATATATGGATGGCGTAACGGAAGGTGCGGCCACGGCGAACCCGGAGCTTGCGCAAATCGAAGCGGCGGCTTCCCGGGCAACCAAGGCGCTATTGGCCACCCAGCGCGAGGATGGGCATTTCGTTTTCGAGCTCGAGGCGGATGTTACGATCCCTGCGGAATATATTCTTTTTAAGCATTTTCTCGGCGAGCCGGCAGATGCCGGGCTCGAAGCCAAGATCGCGGCGTTTCTTCGGCGCAAACAGGCGGCGAACGACGGCTGGCCGCTGTTCACCGATGGTACCTTCAATATCAGCAGCAGCGTCAAGGCCTATTTCGCTCTGAAAGCAGTTGGCGATTCGCCCGAGGCGGACCATATGCGGCGCGCCCGCGCGGCGATCCTCGCGCAGGGCGGGGCGGCGAATACGAACGTTTTCACGCGCGTACTTCTGGCCCTGTTCGGCGCGGTGCCGTGGCGCGGCGTGCCGGTCATGCCGGTCGAGATCATGCTTTTGCCGCGCTGGTTTCCCTTCCATGTGACCAAAATCTCCTATTGGAGCCGCACGGTTCTCACGCCGCTCATGGTGGTGACCGCCTTGAAACCGCGGGCGAGGAATCCGCGTAGCATCGGCATCGACGAACTCTTCGTCGAGCCGCCGAACGAAGTTCGCCGTTGGCCCGGCGGGCCGCACCAAAAATTTCCCTGGACCGCGCTTTTCGCCGGTGTGGACAAGGTTTTGCGGTGGTCGGAGCCATATTTTCCCAAGAGCTTGCGCAAGCAGGCAATCAATAAAGCGGTTGCATTCGTCGAGGAACGATTGAACGGCGAGGACGGGCTTGGCGCGATCTTTCCCGCGATGACCTATTCGGCACTGATGTTCGACGTGCTGGGGTATCGAAGGGACGATCCGAGGCTGGTCCAGATCCTGAACGCAATCGACAAGCTTCTCGTCGTCCACAAGGACGAGGCTTATTGCCAGCCTTGTGTGTCGCCGGTGTGGGATACCGGGCTTGCTTGCCACGCGCTGATGGAAGCCGGCGGCGAAGCCACCGCGCCGCGTGTTCATGCCGCACTGTCCTGGCTCGAACCCTTGCAAGTCACCGATGTCGCGGGCGATTGGGCCGCCCAAAAACCGCATGTCCGGCCGGGCGGGTGGGCGTTTCAATATGCCAACGCCTATTATCCCGACGTCGACGATACCGCAGTCGTAGTGATGGCGATGCACCGCGCGGCTCGCCACGCGCCGCAGTACAAGGATGCGGTCGCCCGCGCGCGCGAATGGATCGAGGGCCTGCAGAGCGCCAATGGCGGCTGGGGCGCCTTCGAATCCGATAACGACAGGGAGTATTTGAATTACATCCCTTTCGCCGATCACGGCGCGTTGCTCGATCCGCCGACTGCCGATGTAACGGCGCGCTGTATTTCCATGCTGGCCCAGCTTGGCGAGACTCCGGCGACCAATCGTGCGGTGGCGCGCGGCGTCGAATATCTCCTTCGTGCCCAGGAGAAGGATGGCAGCTGGTTCGGCCGCTGGGGGATGAACTACATTTACGGAACCTGGTCGGTGCTTTGCGCGTTGAGTGCCGTCAAGCACGATCCGCAGAGCCCGGAGGTGCAACAAGCAGCGGCTTGGCTAAAAAGTATTCAGAATGCGGACGGCGGCTGGGGCGAAGGGGGCGAGAGTTACGCGATGGATTACGCGGGCTACCGTCCGGCGCCGGGCACGCCGTCGCAGACGGCATGGGCCTTGCTTGGGCTGATGGCCGCCGGTATGGTTGATGATGCAGCGGTGACCTCGGGGATACGCTATCTTGTACGGACCCAAGTGGAGGACGGATTGTGGACGGAAGAGCGTTTTACCGCGACCGGGTTTCCCCGCGTCTTTTTTCTACGCTATCATGGCTATTCGAAATATTTCCCGCTTTGGGCGGTGGCACGCTACCGCAATCTGAAGGCAGGCAATCCGCA
>DATBQJ010000039.1:0-28837 GCA_036560885.1 Methylocella sp. | reverse complement strand
CTATCGGGCGGAGGCTGGTGTTGTCATATTCAGCGAGCGCACCGACGGGAGCGTCTGGCTCATTGTGGCTGGCGCCGCGCCGCGCCGGATCGAAACGCCAGAAGGCTGCCGCTACGCCGATTTCGAATTCGATCCTGCGCGCCGCCGCGTGCTCGCCGTGCGGGAGGATTATCGCGCCCGCCCGCCTACCGATCCAAAGGCCGCGATCGTCGCCTTACCGCTCGATCCGGGCGGGGCCGAGACAATTTTGGTGGAGGGACCGGATTTCCTGAGCTCGCCGCGGCTTTCCTACGGTGGCGAACGGCTAGCGTGGATTACCTGGGATCACCCAGACATGCCTTGGGACAAGACCAGGCTTTTCGTGTCCGATGTGACGGACAAAGGCGAGCTGGAAGCGCAGCGTCTGGTGGCGGGCGAAACCCAGGAAGCAATCGTGCAGCCGGAGTGGTCGGCCAACGGAACGCTCTATTTTTGCTCCGATCGGACCGGCTGGTGGAACCTCTATGTGGTGCGCGGTAGGGCGATAGAATCCGTGGCTCCAGTCGAAGCCGAGATCGGCGGTCCGCATTGGGTTTTCCGCCAGCGTTACTACGATTTTCTCACCGATGGACGGATCGTCGCCGCGATCGTCCGCGACGGGATCAGGACCGCCGTGTTGATCGCAAACGGCACGATCACGCCACTTGACATCGGCCAGGTGCAGGACTGTCCGTGCCCGCTCGGCGATGGTTTGGCCTACATCGCGACCCCTCCGGCCGCGCCGCCCTCGGTTAACTTAAGACCAAAAGTGGAGAGCGGCACGCCGCTCGTCATTCGCTGCGCGGCCCCCGCCGTGCTTCTGGAAGAAACCATTTCGTCCGGCGAGGCGATTGCATTCCCTGCCCGAGGCGGCACCGGACATGCCTTTTGGTATCCGCCGAAAAATCGCGACTACGAAGGGCCCCCCGGAGAATTGCCTCCGCTCGTTGTCTTGTCGCACGGCGGGCCAACCAGCATGACGACCAACATTTTTTCATTAAACATCCAATGGTGGACCAGCCGCGGCTTTGGCGTTGTCGATGTCAATTACGGCGGCTCGACCGGCTACGGCCGCGCCTATCGCGAGAAACTCTACGGTCAATGGGGCCTCGTCGATGTCGAGGATTGCGCCGCCGCCGCGAACCATCTTGTCGAACGCGGGCTTGTTGATTCCGCCCGCCTTGTCATACGCGGCGGTAGTGCTGGGGGCTTCACAACGCTTGCCGCGCTGACGTCGCTGAAACTGTTCAAGGCGGGGGCGAGCTTTTACGGCGTCGGCGATCTCATGCTGCTCGCCAAGGACACCCACAAATTCGAATCCCGCTATCTCGACCGGCTGATCGGACCCCTGCCGCAAGAGCGGGCGCTTTATGACGAGCGCTCGCCAATCAACCATATCAACCGGCTCGCGTGTCCGGTGATCTTTTTTCAAGGTGAGGACGATAAGACGGTTCCGCCCAATCAAGCGGAGACCATGGTCGCGGCGATGACCGCGCTGGGCTTGCCTGTCGCTTATTATTCTTTCGCGGGCGAGGGACATGGGTTTCGCAAGGCCCTGACCCTGCGCCGAGCGCTAGAGCTGGAACTCGATTTCTATGGCCGTGTGTTTGGCTTCACTGCGCCGGGTTTGAGCGAACGCGTCGCAATTGCTAACATGCCCACATTGGCGGGCTGAACGGTGAAACACGCTTTTCGCCAGTTCCAGTCCAACCGCTCTGATTGTCGTTGTATCGTTCCTCGAACTGCATTTGTGGGGCCGATCGGCATCATAGCCGCCAACCCGGGGCGGGGGCGTCCATATCATCAACATGGCAAACAGCGTTTGGGAGGTCGGCACAGCAGCTGCGATTTTGTTGCGGGATGATTACGATGGTCCGGCCCCGCATCTGGATGGCAATCGCGCGATTCCGGTGAGACTTGGCGCCTCTTGCGCCCAAGTAAAGATGACGTTGCCCGCATTTCAAGATAGTGACTCGCACCCGGACGTGGAGCGAACCGCGATAAAGCCACATGTCGTGACTGGCGAATTCGGCCGGAAGTGGAAACCCGGAAAGGGAGGTCTTAAGGTGTGCTGTTCTCGCCACCTCTTCGTCGCTTTCGAAGGTTTCGGCGCCATTTGACGGCACCCTTCCGGCGCCGCTTAGCGCCGAGTCTGTCGGCCTCGTCTCACCCCCGCGTTCAAAAGTCTGTTGTGCAAAATGGCTCGGCAAGATGGCCAAATGCTTCGACCACTTTTTCGTAAACCGGCCGCTTGAACGGAACGATCAATTCGGCGAGGCGGCCGATCGACTCCCACCGCCACGCGTCGAATTCTGGCCGCTGGCCGCCGGCAGGTGTATCGATATCGATTTCATTTTCGCCGCCGTCGAAACGCAGCGCGAACCATTTTTGCCGCTGTCCCTGAAACCGGCCCTTCGAGGACTTCTTTAAGACGCCGTCCGGCAGATCGTAGCTGTACCATTCCGGCGACTCCGCCAGAAATGTCGTGGAGGACACGTTGGTTTCCTCGCGCAACTCGCGCAAGGCCGCCTGATAAGGCGTCTCGCCAGCGTCGATCCCACCCTGCGGCATTTGCCATTCGTGCCCTTGGCGCAGGTGTTCGGGTATTTTCTTTTTGCGACGGCGCCCGATGAGGACGAGCCCGGCGCGATTGAAGAGCATAATTCCGACGCCTGGGCGGTAATAGAGAGGATCCATTTCCGCCTTACCTCACTGTCGACAGCCCGCTCGCCAAGTCAGTTTGCCGGTTTGGCAAGGCCGCGCTTAGTGGGACGAGCGCAATCCCGCGAGCCTCTAGCGCGCGGGCAAAGCGGCCAATGATTGCGATCGAGGGCGGAAGCGCGCTTGCGACCCCGATCGCCACGCCCTTGTCGCGAGCGATTGCTTCGAGCCGCGCGAGGGCCGCTTCGATTGCCTCTGGCCCGGCCGCCGAATCGACGACTACGTCCGCGTGCGCGGCCGCAAGTGCCTGACCGGGCGCGAGCGTCATGGCAAGGCTCTGCGCCGACGTCCCGTCATCGACGTAATATAAGCCGCGCGAGGCGACCTCGTGCAAGATCGGCGCCAAAGTCTTGGCATCCGCCGTAAGCTTGCCGCCGAGAAAATTTGCGACGCCCGCATAGCCGGTGAAGCGGCTCATCAGCCAGGTAAGATTGTCGATGTTCGCGGCTTTCCCGGCGCCCGCGAGAAGCGTGTGCGGGCCAGGATTGTCGCGCGGAAAATCGAAGGACTCCATCGGAATTTGCAAGACGACCTCGTGGCCTGCCTCGCGCGCGCGCGCCACTTCGCGTGCAAGATCGGCTCCATAGGGAGCGAAGCCGAGCGTGACGGCGCCCGGCAAATTTGCGATTGCCGATTCCGTTGCGCGCGAGGCAAGACCCACGCCACCAATAAGCAAAGCAAGGCGCGGCGCGCGGGTCAGTCCGCCGGACGACATGGCGATGGGGCGGGCATAAACCTCGGACGGTCGCGCGCCGTTCTTCCCGATACGCGGGATTGGGCCATAGGGGGATTGTTCGATTAGCCGAGGGTCGGGCGCCGCCGGGAGGCCCGCGTTCAGCGCCGCAGCCACGTCGATAATGAGAGCCGCGGGCGCGGCGCCACCCCCGGCACGAATGATTTTCACGCCGGTCCGCCGCTCGACCGCCTCTGCTCCCAATTCGGCTTTTTGGGCAGGCGTCGTGGCGCTGGTGTCTTGAAGGTGTGCGGGTGTCGCGGCCGCATCCGCCGCGCCAGATTGCGGCGGCAGCACATTCCGTGGCACGTTTTTGGTGGCCCCGGCCGAAGTTATGGAGGGCGCCGCGCCGGGCGCCGGAAAGCCGTTCATGGCATAATTGGCCGCGCCTTGCGGCCTGACGAGCGCCGGCAAATACGCGGCAAGAACGGCAAGCAATGCCAAGCCACAAATGGCAGCCGCCGCATGTAACACAGTGCTGCGGGAAAGGCGCTGTTGAGCGGGGAACTGACCCAAGGGTGCGTTCAGATCGTCGTCCGTCATCTTTGATCGCTATCCTGCGTTGGCACGCGCGCAATCCTGTGCACCAGTCAAACTGGCGCCCGCCAGATCGCCGCAAATCGGGGGCGCCGCGCCAAACCCGGCGAGCGTTAAGCAACAGCCGCAAATCACACCGTTCTACCCGCCGGCGATCCAGGCCCGGAGGGCCAAATCGCCGGCCTCAAGCCCTGATCCGGCCGCCGCCGGCCGGATCAAGTCCCAAAGACTTCGTGCTTGCATGACCGAGACACGGCCGCCGTCCCAACAGTCGTGGATCATGCTTGCGCGGGGCCGTCGCTCCACTTCTCCCACAGTCCGCACCGGCGGCCGATTTCAACCTTGGCTGTTTAACGAGGTTCCTTGGCTTCCTAGCAGGTGCCTCTCAATTCGGAACTTTCGTGGGTTCTCCTGGCGCCGCAATGACTTTGTTCATCGCCTTGTTGACACCGCGCAGAATGTCTTCGGCGGCGATCAATTGCTTGTCGTTTTTGGGATCGGGCGGGACAAAAGCTTGCGAACCTCCCTTTTCGTCCTCGCCATTCTTCAAATGGCCGCGCAGCGAAGCTTCGCCCTTTGTGTCGTCCTTACCCTTGAGGTCGTCGGGAACATCCTGCAATACAGTCACGTCGGGGTCGATCCCCTTGGCCTGGATCGAGCGCCCGGACGGGGTGTAATACCGGGCCGTGGTTAGCCGCACGGCGCCGTTGTTCTGGCCGAGCGGTATGATCGTCTGCACCGACCCCTTGCCGAACGAGCGGGTGCCAAGAATGGTCGCGCGTTTATGGTCCTGCAGCGCGCCGGCAACAATTTCCGAAGCCGACGCCGAGCCGCCATTAATCAGGACGACTATCGGCTTGCCCTTCGACAGGTCGCCCGGATGCGCATTGTAGCGCATTGTTTCATCGGCATTCCGGCCCCGGGTCGAAACGATTTCGCCGCGATCGAGGAAGCAATTGACGACGGAGATCGATTGGTCGAGCAAACCGCCGGGATTATTGCGCAGATCAAGAATATAGCCTTTGAATTTCGCGGACGGGATGTCGTTTTGGAATTTTTGGATCGCCGCGCGGACACCTTCAAACGTCTGTTCGTTAAATTGGGTGATTCGAATGTAGCCGATATCGTCGCCTTCCTGATGTTCGCGAACCGATTTGATCTGGATCACCGCGCGGCTAAGCTTGATATCCTGCGGGTCCTTGTTGGCTCCGCGTAAGATCTTGAGGGTCACAGAGGTATCCGGCGCGCCGCGCATCTTGTCGACTGCCTGGTTGAGACTCAAGCCCTGCACATTCTCGCCGTCGATGGCGCTAATGATGTCGCCGGACAAAATACCTGCGCGGGCGGCGGGAGTGTCGTCGATTGGCGTTACGACCTTGATAAGCCCGTCCTCCTGCGTCACCTCGATGCCAAGACCGCCGAACTCGCCGCGGGTCTGTACCTGCATGTCGCGGAAGCTCTTGGGGTCCATGTAGCTCGAATGCGGGTCGAGCGAGCCGAGCATACCGTTAATCGCCGCCTCGACGAGCTTTTGTTCGTCTGGTTTCTCGACATAATCGGAGCGAATCTTCTCGAAAACGTCGCCGAAGAGGTTGAGATTGCGGTAGGTGTCCGACGCAGCCGCGTGCGCCGCTCCTGCAGGAAAAACCGGCGTCTTCGTTGCAAGGGTGACGAGCCCCGCGCCCAGAAGGGCGCCTAGCAGCAGAGGTAAGACTTTGCGCATCATCCGCGAACCTTTTGCAAATCCGGCTTTGCCCACCATGGGCCCGGATCGATCGCCACCCCGTCCTTACGGAATTCGATATAAAGTACCGGCTGGACCGCGCCGATGGCGATGGCGGCGGCCGTCTTAACGGATCCATCGCCCATTACGGCGACGGGTTCCCCACCCAGAATGAACTGCCCTATGTTTACGTTGATCTTGTCCATCCCGGCAAGAATAATATGATACCCTTGGCCGGCGTTGACAATCAAAAGTTGTCCATAGCTGCGGTATGGCCCGGCGAATGACACCCAACCGTCGCAAGGCGAGGCGACAATCGCCTCAACGCGGGTCGCGATCAATATTCCTTTTCCGGTGCCGCCAAACCCATCCGGGCTGCCAAAGCCGCGCTGTAGGGTCCCGTTCACGGGGAAGGGTAAAAGGCCCTTTGTCTCGCTAAAGGCGCTCGCTGGCGCAAGCCTTGCTGGATCCTTAAAAGGCGCTAAGGCGGTTTTCATACCGGCACCTGGTCCGGCTGCTTGCCCGGCGCGCCCGCGGCTCTCATCGGCCTTCCGCGCCGCCTCGGCACCCCGCGCGGCCGCCGCGACTTCGGTTTCCATTCTGGCGATCAGATCCTTGAGGCTCGCTGCTTGCTTGGCGAGATCGAGGGCGCGTTCGCGCTCGGCTCCAAGAGCCTGTTCGGCGGCAGACAGTGCCGATTGGCGCGCCTCGACCAGTGCGGCGAGACGCTGACGCTCGGCGCGAAACGTCGCCACGCCATTGGCAAGCGTCTCGCGCCCGGCCGCGATCGATTGGCGCAACTGCACAAGATCCGAAAGGTCCGAGGCAAGCGCTTCGGTCTCGCCGCGCATCTGCGGCAGGGCCGAACCGAGCAACATGGAAGTTCTGATCGCGGCAAGCATGTCTTCCGGCGCGACCAGTAGCGCCGGCGGGGGCTTGCGCCCCATCCGCTGCAAAGAGGCCAGGATCTCGGCAATGACCGCACGGCGGCTCGCAAGCGAATGCTTGATCGCGTCCTCCGTCCCGGTGAGTGTGTCGAGCCTTGCCTCAATTGCGGCGATCTTGCGTTCGCTCGTGTTGACGTTTTGCGTCGCATCGAGAAGCGCCGCGGTGAGCTTCACCCGGTCGGCGCGGATTGATGCAATTTCGGCTTCGATCCGCCGGCGTTGCTCTTGCGACGCCGCGAGCGTGTCTTCCATGCCGCGCAGTTCGAGCCGGTGGCCGCTCAGCTGCGCGCCTTTCTCGTCCACGTCCGGCACTGCCGGCTGACCGGATTGAGCCGCAAGGCTTGCAGGCGCGGAGGCTGCAAGACATAGTTCGAGCGCAAAGACACTCGCCGCCCCCGCCGAAGCAATCCTGCGATGCCGCCGCGCTCGAAACGCCACGAAGTTCCTTATGCCTGGCGCCCGGTTGGACTGAACGCGGGAATCACTCTCGCGCCATCGAGCAGAGGAAAGTGGCACCCTCGCGGCAAAACCGGCAAACTCGCGAAATTATTCGCGATGTTGGGGTAGCCGGGCGGCGATGATTCGCACTTACATCGTGATTGTAGCGGGCGGCCTCAGCCTAGGCGGCGCTCGCCCGGCCGGTCGATGCTCCACATTTTCTCGAGATTGTAGAACTGCCTGACCTCGGGCCGGAAGATGTGGATGATGATGTCGGCACCATCCACCAGAACCCAATCGCAGCTCCGCAAGCCTTCGACGCGCGGCGGCTTGCGGCGCTCGGCCTTGAACGCGCCGACAAGACGCTCGGCGATCGCCCCTACGTGGATGCTGGAGCGGCCAGTCGCGATGATCATGACGTCGGCCAGGATGGTTTTGCCGTGCAGGTCGATTGTGACGATGTCCTCGGCCTTGGAATCTTCGAGACAGGTCAAGACAGTCCGCACGAGTGTGCCGGCTTCGGGTCCATCTGAACCGGGAACCGGGTGGAGAGGCGGTCGCGCCGCCTCCGCAGGAATGGCCTGTATCAGTGTGCCGATCCTCCTAAAGCCCAGCCCAACGGCCAGGCGCTCCATGTAAGATGGCGCAGAATCGCGGAAATTTCAATCGCGCTGTTCTGGCGCCCGGGGGGGGGGAGCCTTTTGGTCCTCGGCGGCCTTGGCCCGCGCGCAATACGGCCGTTTTGCAGGAACACCGCTAAAAACCCCCAAGCGGACCAGCTGATCGCATCAGGCGGCGTGGGCGCGCTGCACTTCTGCAAAGAGCGCCCGGAGGCGCCGCGCGCCGCGGCCGGGCCTCAATAGCCGGCGGCCAAGGTGCCCCGTTGCCTGGTGTCGGCGGCGCCCATCAACACGCCGTTTTCGCGAAAAATACTCTGCGCCGAACCCCAGGCATCGTGCACCGCGACCTTGTGGCCCAGGGCTTCAAGCAGCCGGATCGTATCGGGCGTAAGGCCGCGCTCGACCTGCAATTCATCGGGCAGCCACTGGTGATGGATTCGTACCTCTTCGGTCGCCTCCGCGACATTCATGCCGAAATCGATCACATCGAGGATGATTTCCGTGACAATCGTGATGATCCTAGAGCCGCCAGGCGAGCCGGTGACAAGTTCGAGTTCGCCATTGCGAAACACCATCGTGGGCGCCATCGACGACAGCGGCCGTTTGCGCGGCCCCGGCGCATTGGCGCTTCCGCCAACGAGTCCATAAGCATTCGGAGCGCCGGGTTTTGCCGCGAAATCGTCGAGCTCGTTGTTGAGAAGAATGCCGGTACCTTCGGCGACAAGGCCGAGGCCGTAAGAAAAATTCAAGGTGTAGGTGTTGGCGACCGCGTTGCCGTCCTTGTCCACAATCGAAAAATGCGTCGTCTGATCGCTTTCATGAGGCATGGGATCGAGCGCTTTGATTTCCGCCGAAGGCCGGGCGCGGGTGAGCGAAATCTCCGCCCGCAAGCGCTCCGCATAAGCTTTCGAGATCAAGCGCTTCACAGGGACCTGCGCGTGGTCTGGATCGCCAAGATATTCGGCGCGATCCGCATAGGCTAATTTCATCGCTTCTGCCATGACGTGAATGTTCGCGGCCGAGTTGGCGTTTTGCGCGGCAAGCGGAAAGCCTTCGAGCACATTGAGGAGTTCGACGATTTGAACCCCGCCGGACGAGGGCGGAGGTATAGTAACGATGTCATTGCCGCGATATGTGCCATGCAGGGGCACGCGCTCAACTGCGTGGTATGATTTCAGATCGTCCAGCGCCATCATTCCCCCTGCCGCGCGGACACTTGTGACAATTTTTTCCGCGACCGGCCCCTCGTAAAAAGCGTGCTCGCCGTCGCGGCCGATTGCTTCCAGTACGGAGGCGAGGTCGGTTTGAACGAGCCTTTCTCCACGCCCCAGCGGGCTTCCATCCGGATGCAAAAAAATCCGCGCCGCCGACGGCCAACGTTTCAGCCGGGCCTGCGCGGCGGGAAGCGAATCGGCGAGATCATCGGCGACCTCAATGCCGTCGCGGGCAAGCGCTACCGCCGGCGCGACAAGCTCGGCCAGCGAAAATTTTCCCGAACCATATTCGCGCAGGGCGAGCGCAAGGCCTGCGACGGTTCCGGGTACGCCCACGGCAAGGCCGGTATCGCGCGATTTCACTGGCTCCGCCTCGCCATTCTCATTGAGAAAGACGCCTGGCGGCGTATCGGCCGGCGCGATTTCGCGATAGTCGATGGCGACGGTCTTCTTCTCCTTGGCTAGGTAAACGAGCATGAAGCCGCCGCCGCCGAGGTTTCCCGCGCGTGGCAATGTCACCGCAAGGGTAAGGCCGGTTGCAACTGCCGCGTCGACCGCGTTTCCGCCACGACGAAGTATGTCGACGCCAATCTTCGCCGCGGTCCCTTCCTGCGCGACGACCATGCCGTGGCTCGCCAGCACCGGCAAGACGCGCGCGCCCTGCGAAATGATCGGCGGCGGCAGGGACGATTCGGCGCGCGAGGCAAATGAAGTGGCTACACAAAGGAGGGCAAGCAGGCCCGCGCGGAGCGCCTTGCGTGCCGTTCGCCACGGCTTTGCTAAATTCGATTGGGCGTTCATGAATCTTCGTTATGGTGGGCAATGACGGCGAGGAAGAGCGCGCCAAAACGCGCCGCCTTGGCAGGTCCAACACCGGAAATAAGCAGTAGTTCTTCGCCAGTTTTGGGACGCGCCCGCGCCATCTCGATCAAGACGCTGTCATGGAAAATGACGAAGGCCGGCTGCTTTTGGTCTCTCGCGATTTCGAGGCGTTTCGCCTTGAGCGCGGCGAGCAGCCTGTTTTGCCGGGCGGTCAGAGCCGCCGCTCCACTCTCCTGTTCGACTGGTGCGAAAGCCTCGCGCGGAAATACCGGATCCTTCGCCTGCGCAACCTCGATCGCGTCCAGGCTTCGCTGCACGGAGGCCTTGCGCCCGCTCGATAAAGTCATGCCGCCACGCAGCGTCAAAGGCGTTTCGCCCGAAAGCACCGCACGTCCCGCCCCGGTGATAATCCAACGATCACGATCCTCCGGGTCTTGTGCGATCAGATCCGCTGCGTGAAGCTGGTAAAAAATGCTGCGCCATTCGGCCGGATTGAACTCCTTGCCCACGCCGAATGTCGGCAGGAGATCATGGCCATGCCGCCGGATTGCATCGCTCGCTTGGCCAACGAGAAGATTGGCGAGGTGGCCCGGAAAAAACCGCCCAAAAGTGCGGTGAATGGCGGACATCACTTTTTGCGCCGGGATCGCGCCGTTGAAGAACGGCCATTTCCCATCGCAAATGTCGCAATTGCCGCAGGGTTGTGATGCCTCCCCGAAAGCGGCGAGCAATGTTTGGCGGCGGCAACGCGGCGTTTCGCACAAGGCAATCAGGGCGTTGAGCTTCCGCTTTTCCATCCGCTTGCGATCTTGCGGCGCCACGCTGTCGTTGATTTGCCGCTCGCGCAATCTGATGTCGCCGTCGCTGAACAAGGTCAGCGTGTGCGCCGGCTGGCCGTCGCGGCCGGCGCGACCGATTTCCTGATAATAGGCTTCGATGCTTTGCGGTAAATCCGCGTGGCAGACGAAGCGGACATTGGGTTTGTCGATTCCCATGCCGAAGGCGATCGTGGCGACAATGACGGTTCCGTCGTTGCGCAGAAATTCGTCCTGGCGCGCCGATCTTAATCCCGCATCGAGGCCGGCATGGTAGGCGAGCGCCGGAATGCCCCTCCCGCTCAGCGTTTCCGCAAGCTTCTCGACGCCCTTGCGCGAGCCGCAATAAACAATCCCGCTTTGGCCTTTGTGACGCGCGATCATCGTTTCAATTTGACCGTAGGCACCCGTCTTGCGCCGCATGGCAAGATGGATGTTCGGCCGGTCGAAGGAGCGGACGAAAACGCGCGGCTCCGCGGAAAACAATTTCTGGACGATATCCGCGCGGGTTGGCACGTCGGCGGTGGCCGTCACCGCGATGAGTTGAAGATTGCCGATTGCTTGCGCCGCCTGCGCGAGGCCGAGATATTCGGGCCGGAAATCGTGCCCCCATTGCGAGACGCAATGGGCCTCGTCGATGGCGAAGACATCGGCTCCCGCCTCGCGAAGAAGGTCTGGCGTATCCGGGCGCACGAGGCGCTCCGGCGCGACATAGACGAGGCTATAGCGTTTGCGCCGCAGGCCCGCCTCGATCGCCGCATTATCTTCACCGCTGTTCGACGAGTTCAATGCGGCGGCGGCAATTCCACGGGCCTGCAATTGCTGCACCTGATCGCGCATCAAGGCGATCAAAGGCGAAACAACAATGGTGAGACCCCTGCGCACGATCGCGGGCAGTTGATAGCATAGCGACTTGCCCGATCCCGTCGGCATGACCGCGAGGACATGATCGCCCGCGAAAATGGCTTCGAGAATTTCCTGCTGGCCCGGCCGGAAGGAGGCAAAGCCGAACACGCGTTCCAACGCGTCTTTTGCCTCGTTCATCTCCGCGTGCACGGCGTCCCCGTATCGAAAGTCTTCGCGATCATGTCGTATCCAATCGCGGCGAAGGTTTCCAGCAAACATTGCGGGTGGTGTGGGCGCCCGCGGTTCGCGCCGATTACGAAGAAGGGTGTGCCATAAGCGACCGGATCTCTTCTTTCATTTTGGCCGCGCGGCTCACCGTCATCGCCTCACGCGGTGTCTCGATGGCCCGGTCGGCGAGGATGCGTCCCGGCGCCGCCGACAAAACGATGATCCGGTCCGCGAGCGAGATCGCCTCCTCGACGTCATGGGTGACAATAATCGTGGTCGCCTTGCGCTTCAGGACGAGCGCTAAAAGTTCTTCGCGCAGCCGGGCCGCGAGACCAGCATCGAGCGAGACAAAAGGCTCGTCGAGGAGGAGAAGATCTGGCTTGACCGCGAACGCGCGCGCAATTGCAACGCGCCGGGCAAGGCCAAGCGATAATTCCCCCGGGAAGTGATCGAGATGCTCCGAAAGGTGTAGCGCGGCGGCGATCTCGGCAAGATCGTTTTCGCTTGACCAACCAACGAGACGCAGGTTTTGCGCGACGCTGCGCCATGGCAATAGCCGCGGCTCCTGGAAAACCATGCCGATCCTGTGCGGTAACGGCAAGACGATCCGGCCCTCGAAATCGGTGTCGAGTCCCGAAATGATTCGCATCAAGGTCGTCTTGCCGCAGCCGGACGGTCCCAGCAGGGCGCAGATTTCTCCCTTTGGCAAGCTGAAGGCCACATCAAGCAGGACCACGCGCGTTTGCCTCGCCGCGGTCCGGAGCGCCTTGCGCGCAACAGAAACTTCAAGCTCCATGCTGCGGCCGCCAGCGCGAGACATGCCGCTCGACAGGTTGCACGACGAATGTTTCAATCGCCAGCATGAGGCCGACAAAGGGAAGCGCATAGGCCAGGAGCCGCGTCACGTCGAAGAGTTGAAACGCTATGCCGATCTCGAAGCCGATGCCATTCGAGCGGCCGAGCAATTCGACGATGAGGACGATCTTCCACACCAGCGAGAGGCCGGAACGCATCGCTGCCGCGAAATAGGGCGCGAGCTGCGGCAAGACAACATATCGTAGTTTCGTGCCAAATGGCAGGTTGAATACGCGCGCCATTTCATCGAGGTTTTTGTCAAGCGCGCGGGCGCCTTCGCGCAAAGTCACCGCCGTATTCGGCAATTTATTGAGAGCTGCCGCGCCGATCGCCGCGGCCTCGTTCAGGCCAACCCAGATATAGGCCAGCACGATGACGACAAGCGCCGGCAGGTTCAAGAGCACGATAAGCAAGGGATCGCAGAGACGGTTGATCGTCTTGCTGCGGCCCATGGCCACGCCGAGCACTGTCCCCAGAGCCATCGCCAACACGAAGGACGCCGCGACGCGGGCAAGGGTGATCGCAAGATTGACAAAAAGGGCGCCCGACCGCGCCTCGGTGCCAATAACCGACATAACCGCAAGCGGCGCGGGCAGTGCGCCGGCCGGGGCGATGCTCGAACCCAACTGCCACGCGAGAACCAGTGCGACCAGCGGCGCCAGCCCGAAAAGCAGGCCATTAATGTTCCTTGGGCGCCATTTCCATATTTTGGTAGAAAGTTCCTTCGTCAAGTTCCGTTGCGTTGCCCACAAGGTCCGGGCCTCCGGTTTTTGCTAGGATGCGATACAGCGCGCGCGCGTCGGCCGCTTCCTCGGCGACCGGGCGGCGCGGTATGCCGTCTATATAGGTTTGCCGGTAGAGCGCGAGCTCTGCTTCCCCGGCGATTCCGGTCCGCTGCGCGATCTTCTCCCAATCCGCGCCGGAATGGGCGAGAATATCCTTGGCTTCGGCCGTGATTTTAAAAAACCGCGCGAGCGTGTCCGCATGGGTTCGTGCGAACTCTTCGTCGAAGACATAGCCGACCATGGCGACCGGTCCCTTGGCACCAAGGCGGCGTTCCACCTCGTCCATGCCGATGAGCCGCCGGAATCCGCGCGATTCGAGCGCTACGCAGAAATTCCAATAGTTTAAGGTAGCATCGGCCTCGCCATTCGAGGCCTTCTGATAGAGCAAAGCGGGCGCGCCATAAATAATGTTTGCCTGCGACGCTATGTCCAAATCCGACATTCGTGCCAGCGCCTGGAGCAACAGCCAGCTCTTGTCCAGGGGCCCGCCCGCGACCGCGATTTTTTTGCCTTTGAGGCCGGCGAGATCCTCGATGGGCGAGGCCGCCGGAACCATGACCGCTCCGAGCGCGGTCGAATAGGGCGCAAAGACAAGCCGACGGCCTAGATTTCTTTGCCGTCCGGCCCACAGCCAATCGGCGAGGATTATGTCGGCCGCCCCGCCCATCAAAGCGACTTTCGCGGCTTCGGGCGAAGCGAGCTCGGTGACCTCTATGGAGAGACCGGCTTTCCTGTCTAGTCCACGCTCGCTGATAATGCCTAATTCCCAGGCGAAGGTTCCGGTTTTTTGTACCGCGACACGGATTTTTTCGGCGGCTCCGGCTTCGCAATTGAATACGACCATCAGCCCGAGGTAGAGTGCCAAGCGGCTAAGAGAGCCATGGAGGATGCGGCGGCGCCCCTTACGAGGAAAGAAGCGTCCCGCAAAGTCTGGGTTGTCATTTGTCATCGTCTCAGGATACATGTTTTGCGGCGCGAGCCACAATGAGGATCGTCCGTTGGCCACACTCGCAAGCCGCGGGCGGAATCTCGAACGAATGCCCTCGCTCGCATAGGGAAGGAAACCGGATATGAAGCGTAAATATGTCTGCCTTATTGCCGCGGCCGCTTGGGCCGGTTCCGCCGCCGGGGCTTTGGCGGGGGATGCAGCCGCAGGCGAAACAATCTTCACCCAAAAATGCAAGGTCTGCCATCAAATCGGCGAAGGCGCCAAGAACTTCGTCGGACCCGAGTTGAATGGCTTGATCGGGCGCAAGAACGGCACCCTGGCAGGCTACAATTTTTCCGATGCGGACAAAAATTCCGGGATCACCTGGGACGAAGCGACGCTCAAGGAATATCTCGCCAATCCAAAAGCCAAGATTCCTGGCACGAAAATGATTTTCGCAGGGCTGCCAAAAGAGGACGATCGGGACAATCTTATCGCCTATCTCGCTCAGTTCGGCGCCGACGGAAAGAAGAAATAGGCTCCGCCAACCTATGGTCCCTCGCGCCGCGCAATCATCCCGCGCGAGGGATCGTAGGCGGCAATTGCCGAGCCTAGAAAGACGATTGCCGCGCCAAGCACCACTGCCAAGGCGAGGAAGTCAATCCTTCCATAAAATGCAAAGCGGATCAGCTCGACCGCGTGGGTGAACGGATTGAGTTCGCATACAGTGGCGAGCCATGGGCTGCCCTCCCTGACACGCCACAAAGGATAGAGCGCCGAGGACGCGAAGAACATCGGGAAAATGACGAAATTCATGATTCCCGCGAAATTTTCCAATTGCTTGATCAGTGACGACAAAAGCATCCCAAGCGCACCCAGCATGAGGCCCGCGAGAACGAGCGCTGGAAGCACGGTAAGATAGCCCCAAGGCGAAGGCGGCTCGATCTCCCAGAAATAGGCGACGAATAGAAACGCATAGACCTGGGCAAGCGACACGGCGGTGCCGGCGGCGAGCTTGGACGTCAAAAGAAACCAGCGCGGGAACGGGCTGACCAGCAGCGTGCGCATGTTTCCCATCTCGCGGTCGTAAACCATGGAGAGCGAGGACTGCATGCCGCTGAAAAGCTCGATCATCGCGATGAGCCCCGGCGTGATGTAGACCTCGTAGAGCACATAGGTGTCATAGGGCGGAATAATCGAGACGCCCAGTACGGAGCGAAAACCCGCCGCGAAGATGAATAGCCACACGAGCGGGCGCACCAGTGCCGAGATAAAGCGTTCCCGCTGGTGCCAGTACCGCAAAGCCTCCCGCCAGACGATGCCGTTCAAGCAAATCGCATAGTTCGCGAGGCTCGGACGCCCGCCAACTGCGGGAGCGGAAGCGGCGGACGATCCATTCATTCCGGCTTTCCCTCCTTCCGGGCGGCTCCGGTTAATGTGGTGAACGCGGGGCCTATGCCGGGCGCACCCGCGCGGGCGGCGATTTCGCTGGCATTGCCATGATCGAGAATCTTGCCTTCATGTAGGACGACAACATCATCGCTGGGCTCGATCTCGTCGATCAGATGCGTTGCCCAAAGCACGCCGATTCCTTCTCGCGCGACAAGGCCCCGCACATGCTGCAAGATGTCCGCGCGGGCCTTGATATCGAGGCCAACGGTCGGCTCATCAAGCAGCAGCATGCGCGGGCGATGCAGCAGCGCGCGGGCGATTTCCACGCGGCGCATTTGGCCGCCGGAAAGGGTGCGCACCTTTTCGCGCGCGCGTTCCGCCATATTGACCTGGTTTAGAACAACGGCCGCGCGCGGCTTCGTCTCCCGTCCGGAAATTCCATGCAACGCCGCATGATACGACAGGTTTTGCATGACCGTCAGATCGAGATCGAGCGTCCGCGCCTGGAACACGACGCCAAGCCGGCGCAGTGCCTCGGAGGGCGCGCGGTTTACGTCGAATCCAAAAATACGGATCGTGCCTTGCTGTGTCGCGAAGAGGCGGGTGATCAAAGAAAACAGCGTGCTTTTGCCGGCGCCGTTGAGGCCGAGAATAACGCTGAAACTGCCCTGGGCGACACTTAAGCCGATATTGTCCAGAGCCTTGCGCTTGCCATAGCGATGGCTCACGCCTGTGGCCTCCAGCGCCGCAAGCGCACCTGCGCCGCGCTTGCTCGCGGTTTCTGGGTTCGGCGTTGAAGAATTCATTGGCGCGCAATCGCCACGCCCCAGGGAAAAGAGCCAACCGGGATTGATTTCAAAACCTTGAGGCTGGCCACGTCGATCACCGAGACATCGTTCGAAACGCCATTTGTCGTGTAAAGATATTTGCCGTCGGGGGTCAACGCCAATTGCCAGACGCGCTGGCCGACGAGCAAGTATTTCTCGACCTTTTTCGTTGCCGCGTCGATGACGGCAACGCGGTTCGCCGGACCAAGCGCCACGAATGCCTTCTTGCCGTCCTGGGTGAACCTTATCCCGACCGGCTGGATCGCTTCCTTCGAGAGCCCGGGGACCTCGAAGGTGATCTTCTGTTTGATTTTGGGGTCGGCGGCGTCGATCACGCTCACCGTGCCGCCGACTTCGGAAGAGACCCATAATTCCGAACCGTCCGGCGTGTATTGGGCGGCGCGCGGCCTCGCATCGACAAGGACATTGGCAAAAATCTTGCGCGATTGAATGTCGATCAGATGCGCCATGTTCGTCGTTTCCGACGTATTGACGAGCACTTTGCCGTCGGGGCTAAGTTCCATTCCTTCCGGTTCGACGCCGACCGGAATTTCCGCGACGATCTTGCGTGTCGCGACGTCGATCGCGGTCACCAGATTGTCGTTCTCGTTCGAGATATAAAGCCGCTTGCCGTCTGGGCTCAGGATCAGAAGTTCGGGGTCGGCACCCGATGGCAAAGTGCCAGTGATCGAGAGTGTCTTGGTGTCGAGAATTTGGATCAAATCGTCGTCGCCGGCGCAGATGAAGAGTTCGCCGCCGTCCTGACTCAAGGCGATTCCGCGCGGACGATGGCCGGCGGGCACGGTCTTTATCACCTCCATTTTGCCGGTGTCGATAATAGAGATTGAATTGCCTTTTTCATTCGAGACATAGGCGGTGAACGCCCCCGCCGGAGAGACCATGGCGAAGGCTAGCGCGTTAAGGGCGAGGATTGAGCCAGCAAGTGAAATGGCCCTCGATATCTCGCGACAGTTTATTGCAATTGGCATTTCGTTTCCGGTTCGTCGAAGCCTAGCGTATCCAGCTCCGATGTTTGATGCAGAAAACCTTCCTGTGGCGAGACCGACACAATCATCCGGCCATCGCCGAGCAGAATAGGCTGTCGCAACTGCTGGTTCCAATGGCGCAAGGTCTGTTTTTGGCCCTTAAAGGCGGCAATCGCAAAATCCGGTCCGGTCAAATAGCCAGAAATGACCTTAGGATCGTTTGAGCCGGTGCGCGATGCCGCCTCGCCAATCATACGCATCGCCACCCAAGCGTTGTTGTCGCGCGCGTTCATCCGCCGTGAGGCGAGCTTCATAAAGCGATTTTGCAATTGAATCGCGCCCCATTGCTCATGGCTTCCATCCCAGCTCATTGGCCTGAGACCGGCCGAGCCCGCAACCGGACGCGGATCCCAGGTGCGGAAGGGAAGATAGCTTGCAAAAACCTCGCTTTCGTCGGCGGCGACAAGGACATCATAGGCCGGCGCGTTTTGGGTCGCCACCGGAATAAGCCTTTGCGTCTGCACGCTTCCGGAATCCGAGCGGCGGCCGCCGCCAGTATCCTCGTAAGTCAGCTCCTCGACGATTTTCGCTCCGAATTTTTTCGCGGCGTGGCGCAGCGCCCCGGCGTAGAGTTCATCTTCCGGATGCGAGCCCTTGATCAGGAACCAGCGTTTCCATTGCTTCCAGACGAGATATTGGGCAAGTCCGTCGGCAAGCATGGAATAAGAAGGCGCAATGTGAAACACATTGGCGCGGCAATTTTCCTCCCGCAGCGAATCCTCCGGTGCGCTGGTGTTGAAAATCAGGACGCCCTTGTCTTTTGCCGCGCCGGAGAGCGCGAGAAGTTCCGCTGCCGGAAGGTCGGCGAGAACAAGAGAAACGCCGTGTTGGATAAGGCCGGTTAGCGCAGCGGCCGGGTCGCCGCCCGGCGGCAGGAGGACGTCCTCGATCGCAAAGGTCTGACCGAGGAAACGCCCGGTTGTATTGTTGTCTTCAACGGCGAGCCCGGCACCGGCGATGCCATCGTCGGCAGCTGGAATATCGAGTATCGAGAGCGTCTCCCGCACATGTGGCGCGCGAATGAAGCCTACCTTGACGTCGATGTTATCCGCCGAGGACGCTGGAAACGCGAATGCCGGAAGTGCAATGGCGAGAAGGGTGGCAAGAATGCCATGCTTGAAGATCATGCCGGAATGATGGTCCGAAGCGGCGATCTAATCAAGCCCTCGCTCCTCGCGATCTAATGTTGCGTCTTGCCCGAGCGGCGCCTTTGGAAGCGCCGCCAGGGCATTGATGATAGCAAACATCGCCTGTTCGTCCGGCGTTTTGGCAATGAGCACTTCGTGGATACCTGCGGCCAGAAGTGGCGCCGCGGCATCGGGCGAGATGCAGACATGGTTAATCCGGGACACGTCCAAACCAGCATCGCGGGCGAGGCCGAGAAAGACATCCGTGCTGCGCCGCGAATAGTGCAAAACCACGCCGATTTCGCCAGCGCCGGCAAGAGTCAAGGCCGCCTCGGTCAAGGATTCGGCGGGCTGGGCCGCATAGACTTCCATCAGCTCGATAGCATGACCTGCCTCAGTGAGACTGTCCTCGATGTCCGGTTTGCGGTCGCGGCCGGCGAGATATAGGAAACGGCAAGGGGTAGCGAAATGCGCGGCGATTTCCTGCGCGAGAGTCTTGACGTCTGGGCCAATCAGGGGCGGGCCGTCGAAACCCCGCTCGCGCGCGGCGTCCCGCGTCCGCTCGCCAACCAAGAGCAAGGGCAGGAGGCGGCGCGCCTCGGGCAGAGGCCAGTCCGGTGTGGCGGATAGTAACTCGAAGGCACGCGCGCTCGTCGCGATGACGCCATCGATAACGCCCGCGGGCCATATCGCTCCGGTCGGCACCATCTCAACAACGGGAGATAGCACGGCGTCATGCCCTTCGGATGCGAGTCGCGCCGCCGTTCGCTTCGATCCGTCGAGAGCGCGTGTGAGCAAGACCAGCATATCTTAAGCATTCCGTGGCAAACAATTGAATCCGGCTTAGGTGCGATTGCGGCCTTCGCGCGGGAACGAACGCTTCGCGGGCAAATCTCACATAAGAGGGAGTGTACGTTACAGGACGGCTTGCAAGCAACAGGAACGGTGGTGACACGAAGGCAGGGAGAAAAAGATCGTCCCGCGCGAGGATCGATCGTAGAGGCCGCGCAATTGGATGAATTTTGATCAAGGGCCACGTTGTGCTCGTCGCTCCGGCGTTTCAAAAAAGTTCGAAGACAGCGCGGACCTGGGGGAGGTTTGCTCGACCGGATAGCAGAAGTTGCAGGGTGATCCGCGCCTTGCGGGCATCAAGCGTGTGGGCCGGAATGAGCCCTCGGGCGATGAGATCGATTTCCCCGCCTGGGTAGGCATAGGATCCGCGCAGCGTTTCGCCCGCCCCCGTTCGGCTCGCAAAAACAACAGGAATGCGTTCGGCTAGTCTCGCAAGAGCGGGCACGGCGGCGGTGGCGGCGTGGCCTGCCCCGGGAATGCTAACAACGAGTCCATCGATTGCACCAGCCGCCAAGGCTTCAACCGTTTGGGTCTCAAGTCCGGGTCCTGCTTCAAGGATCGGCACCACGGACGCTCCTCCTCCGTAGGTCAACCTCGGTGGCCAGCTCGTTGGCGCGAGCGCAAAGCGGACACGCTCTTCCGCGACGTAGCCGATGGGGCCGAATGGGAAAGACGAAAAAGCGTGCGGCCGAAAACTATGCACCTTGCGTATCAAAGGACCTGCATGAATTTCATCGCCGGCCACCACAAGGATGCCTTTGCCGCGCGAGGCCGGCGACATCGCCACCCGCGTCGCGGCGAGAAGATTGGCCGGTCCGTCGGCGCCAGGCTGACCAGGCCTGCGCATGGCCGCCGTAAAGACAATCGGCATCTCGAGTTGCACAAGCATGGACAGCGCGAACGCGCTCTCTTCGAGCGTGTCCGTGCCATGGGTAATCACAACGCCGGCGCCGGTCTTGGCCGCGGCCGCGGCGGCGGCCGCTATCGTTGCGATGTCCGCGAGCGTGATGTCCGCGCTGGGTTTTGCCAGCACATCGCGCCCTTCGACATCTGCAAGGTCCGCGAGATCCGGTACTGAGGAGATAAGCTCCGCGGCGCAAAGCGTTTTTGCCCCGCCGTCCTGCGCGCTTTTCTTGGGCATTGCAATGGTGCCGCCCGTCGCAAGAATGATCAGGCGCGCGCGGGGCATATGATCTTCCATTTTGCCAAGGGTCACGCCGGGACTCGCACAAACCCACAAGCGGGGGCGCGTTTTAGGCGATTCCAATCGTACCAAAATGCTTCACGTGAAACATTTTGGTAAGGTTAGTGCCAAAAGTCTTACAAGGCATTAGACGGCGGCCCCGTTCAATCCTGTAAGATCGATGGAACTTTGGTGCAATTCCATAGGTGGCGGCGGCACCTTGGCGGCTGAGTTCACTGGCGGAAGGAATATTTGGAGGAAGATTTGCCGCCCGATTTTGGGCTACAAATTGGGGGTCATTTGGGGCTACGAACGCACCGTCGCCGAAACCCTCGATACCATCACACCTAAGGAATACATGAACCGACTCGCAAATGCCGGGGACACGTCAATCTAATTCGAAACGCTATCTGGTTCGTTGCTGCCGGAAGAATCAGGGGCCGTGCCAGGACCGGCCGGATAGTAACGCTGGACGGGCGGGCGTCGAGTCCCATGCGGAACCGACCCAGGCGGCGGCCCGACTTCGATTGGCGGGCCGAGGGGAGCGGGCTCCGCCCCTGGCTGCCCCTGCGGCGGCTCGCCCATTTGCTCGTCGCTTGCCGGAGTGCGATTTTCAATTGGCCGGCCCCGGCGAGGTTGGCGGGACGGCTTCGCGGCCGGGTTTTGGGGAGTTTCCGGCGGCACCGGCGCAACCTCCGCTGGCGTCGCAGCTCCCGCCTCAACGGATTCGCCGCCTTTGCAGCCGGTCAGCCAAATGTCGTAAATCGGATGCTCGATACCGTGCAAGCCCGGGCTCGCGGCAAACATCCAACCAGAAAAGATCCGCTTGTATTGGTTGGCGGCATCAACCTCGTCCACCTCGACAAAAGTTGTCGTCTGTGGGGCCTCCGTGGCGGGGCGCGTATAGCAGGCGCGTTCAGTAATCTGGAGCGAACCAAATTGCACGGTTTCGCCGGCCGCAGCTTCAAAGGCAATCGTGCGTCCGGTGATTTTGTCCAATCCGGCAAAAACCGCGACCGGATGCGCGATCTTGCCCGCGTGTGCTGGGCCCGCGGCCATCAGTATCGAAATGACAAGGAAGCCAGCCAAATGACCCAAACGGTCTAATCTGATTTGCATCAAGGCGTCGATCATGAACAATTTGTAGGCCGCATTAGCTTTCCGGAGAATTCCGGACGAGGACATCGCGACTTAAAAACGGCGATTTTGCGCCTCCCCTAGGTTTTTGCCTTCCTTGCCGGCCTCTTTTCCAGCCGGCAGGGTATATATCACTCCGGCCGGATTGGGACGCTCTTCCGGTTCTCGCGCTTTGGGGCCAGCGCTGGCGCTGGCGGCAGTCCAGCAAGAAAAAACCGGCGGCTCACAAGAAAGTCGCCGGTACCAGATCGAGACCAAGAATGGATAAACCTTGTGTCCGTCCGGGAAATATCGGCAGCGGGGGAGGACCGCTTGCCGAAACCTTAGTTAAGATTGGCCGCCCGTCAGCACCGTCACCGCGCGGCGGTTTTGCGACCAGCAGGAAATGTCGTTGCAGGTCGCAACCGGCCGCTCCTTGCCATAGCTTATGGTACGAATTCTTGCTGCCGGAATGCCGCGGGCGACGAGATAGTCCTTGGCGGCTTCGGCCCGCCGGGCGCCCAACGCGAAATTATATTCGCGCGTGCCGCGTTCGTCGGCATGGCCCTCGACGGTCAAATTGTAGCGGCCATATTGCTGCAGCCAGGTCACCTGCTTTGCAAGGGTCGCTTGCGCGGTCTGACTCAAGTCGCTCGAATCGCTGTCAAAGAAAACCCGGTCGCCGGCGGTAATGGCGAAATCTTGCGGGCTGCCAGGTGCCGCCCGCCCGCCATTCGCGCCAGCGAGGGGGTCGGGGGTTTTCGCGCAGGCGGAGATTGCCAGGGCGGCACCCAGCACGACTGCGAATTTGAGTTCGCTGGTCCGCTGAAGAAAGCTCATCCCATATTCCTTCTGTGATCGCGGGGCAGACCGTAGTCGTACCCGCCGTTCGTTAAAGGAATGTTCCATCAACCTTGATCGAAGCTAACCAAAACGCCGCAGATTTGAGGAAACTAAGATAAGGTTAACCTATGGTTCATGGCGAGAATACGGCTAAGATGGAGTTTCTCACCGCAATTGTAAAAATCCTATTGCCACGTACAAGCGCCCATCTTCTCCACGGCACGACGGAAAAGCTGGTTCAGCGATGGCATCGCCGCGAAAATGCTGAAAGAATCCCGGGCTGTCACAAGGAAATCAGGGCAATCACGAGGTGCTATAGCAAATTCAGAGCCCTGGACTCTTACGCCTAGACCATGAGCGCTTAAAAGGCGGTCGTTTATGGTCTCTATGCCTTTGTATTCTCATATGTTCTTATCCAAAAAGCCGCAAATTCCAGGGACCTGCTTTCGCAAAGTTGCAGGGTGAGATCGGTGAGGATTTACCTCAAGCCTTTTTTGTTGTAAAGCTTAAGTAACAAATCAAGAAGCCGATTTGTTAAAAACGGCTCCATTGCGATGGTGATATATAATAAGTGACGATAATTGTCAATATTTATTTATTGCAGATGCGCGGTGAAGGAGGCCGTGCTTTAGCGCCCAAACGCCGGCCGCCGTTCGAATCGAAATCCTTTTTCGCCAAGGTTGACGAGGGCCGCGGTATTGGGCTGCACCGCCGGTTGCGTTATTCGTGATTCGTCATGCGGAGCGGCAATGTGAAGCTCACCGTCGCAGCGACGCAAGGCGAGGAAGCCGTCGCCGCTTTTCTTGGAAGGAACGATTTCTTCGCTGAAGGTTGGCTTGCCGGGTAGGCGCGGCGGCGAGCGAGAAATACACAGGCGATGACGGACTCGGTCACCGCGCACCTGGAGAAACTGGTTTTTATACGCCTGATACGTCAGGAGCCAACAAGATCTATCCAAAATCAGTGCAACACTTTGGGATCAGGCGCTAGTTGAGAAGCGGGCTCCAGGACGGATCCGAACCATAGTTCGGCGTCGGTACTTGGAATTCTGCGCGTCCAAACACGTCGGTCATGAAAATCGTCGCGCCGCCCTGGCCGCCGGGATCACGAAAGAACATCAGATAGAGGCCATTCGGGGCCCAGGTCGGCCCCTCGTTGTGAAAGCCTTCGGTAAGGATCCGCTCGCCGGATCCGTCGGGATGCATGACGCCGATCGCGAATAAACCGCCCTTTTGCTTGGTAAAGGCGATATAGTCGCCTTTCGGAGACCAGACTGGCGTCCCGTAGCGACCCTCGCCAAACGAAATGCGTTTTGGGCTATCCCCGTTCGCCGACATGACATAGATCTGCTGGCTGCCGCCCCGGTCCGATTCGAACACAATTTGGCTACCGTCGGGCGAATAGGAAGGCGATGTGTCGATCGCGTTGGAATCGGAGAGCCGTGTCGTCGTGCGCGAGCGCAAATCCATGGTGTAGAGGTTCGATGCCATCCCTTGTGTAAGCGACATCACGACCTTTTGTCCATCCGGCGAAAACCGCGGCGAAAAGGTCATGCCCGGAAAATTGCCGACGACCTCGCGCTGGCCAGTCTCGATATTCAACAAAAGGACTTTGGGATCGGACGCGCCAAACGACATATAGGTCACGTCTTGCGAGGAAGGAGAGAACCGTGGTGTCATGACGAGATCATCGCCCCGCGTCATGTAGCGCAGATTGGCGCCGTCCTGGTCCATGATCGCGAGCCGTTTGCGGCGGCGCTCCGGCGGACCAGTCTCGTCGACAAAGGCAATTCGCGTGTCGAAAAACCCTTTCTCGCCGGTAATGCGCGAAAAAATCGCATCCGAGACGATGTGCGCGACGCGGCGCGCATTGCTCGGGTCGGTGACATATTGGCTGCCTGCAATCTGCTTGCCGGTCGCCACGTCCCAGAGCCGGAACTCGGTCTGCAGCCGCCCGTCCGAGGTCCGGCCGACACGCCCGGTAACCACGAATTGGGCATTGATCATGCGCCAGGACTCCATCGTCGGCGCCTGGTCCGGATTGGTGATCGTCTCGACGAAAGTCTTCGGATCAATGGGGGCGAGAAATACGGATCGCTTGAAATTATTTGTGACTATCGCGGTCACCTGGGCGTTGGCCGCGGCATCGCCGGAAAATGCCGTCACCGCGATTGGTATGGGTGTGAATTCTCCCGCTCCGTGCACATCGAGATAGCGGTCCTGCTGGGCAGCGACCGGCGGCGCGAGCGCCAAGCCGCCAAGCAAGATCGCGGCCGGCAGAAATCTGGCGGGTATTCCGGCGGCGGCTTGAAGCTTGCGCCGCGCACTCGAAAAAAGCAGGAAAAACAAAAAATTCACAGCATTTCCTCGGGATCGAAGCGCACAATCCGGCCTTTCCATTGGTCGTAATAGGCCTGATATTGGGACGGTATGCGTAGTGGATCGCAGCGCCGTACCGCCCGAATTGCGCTGTCGGCCAGAGCGCGCAAATTGGGATCGGACGGCGGGTTGAGCAGCACTGGCTGGCCGATCAACGAACCGTCCTGCGTATATTGGACATGAATCTCGGGAACGTATTTTTGCGGACCGCCAAGCCCGGCGAAGTTCCAGCACCGCTTATATTGCTCTTGCAGCAGCCCGTCGAGCGCATTCCAGAGAGAAGGCGGCATTGAGGCGGTATTTGCCGTGGGCGATCCCAGTGAGGCCAGTTGGCTGAGATCATGTCCGCTCGCCTGTTTACTTGGCTGCGCCTCCTTGTTCAGAAACTTTTCTATGCCGCGAGGGTCAAATATTTGTTGCGCGTCATCGCCGGACCTGGGCTTTGCAGCCTGCTTTTGGTCTTCTTTTTGCTTTTCCCGATCGAGCAGCTTGGCTAATTGATCCGGCTTGAATTTTGGCACGGTCTTTTTTGGCGGCGCGGCCGGCTTCGATTGGGCCGGTTCCGGCGTGGCCGTTTCCTCCGCTTCGCTGACAGGCGGTTCCGGCGGCGGCACAGCGGACTGCTTGGTCGGCACGGATTTCGGCGACGGCTTCGCGGCTTCGCGTGCCGGGCGCGGCGGCGGCGAGACCGCGCCATGTTCAGGCGGCTGAGGCGTCTCTTGCCGCTCGGCTTGGCCGGGGTCGGCTTGACGTTTCAGCGGCGGGGGCGGCGCGGAGACGTCCTTTCGCGCCTCGCTTGGCGAGGATTGCGGGTTTAGCTCGGCGAGTGCGGCAATTGTTTCGGCGCGTTGGGACGGCTTCACCTCGGCCGCTGTCGTTTCGCCCTTCGTGATCTGATGGAATTGCTGGGCGCTGAGAATTTCGACCGGAACGCTCTCCTGTGCGTCGTCAAATTGAGGCGGCCGCGACAATGAAAATAGTGCCAAGGCGAGCAAGCCGAGATGCACGCCGCCCGAGACCGCGAAGCCAGGTTTTTCGGGCAAACGCATGGCGGTTTAATTCTTGTTGGGATTGGTGACCAGCGCGACCTTTTTGTATCCGGCGGCGGTAATGATCGACATGACCTCGGCAACCCGTCCGTAATTCACCTGATTTGCACCCCGGACATAGATCCGCTCGTCGGCACCCATAGCCGCCGCTGCCTTCAACTTGTCCGCGAGCTCGCTGATTTGCACCGGCTGGTCCATGACATAGACCAAACCCTTGTCATCGACGGCGACCGAGACCGGTTTTTGGTCGATGTTCAGCGCCGCCGCCTTTGTTCGCGGCAGATCGATTGCAACGCCCGTTGCGAGCAATGGCGCGGCCACCATGAAAATGATCAAAAGGACCAGAATGATGTCAATGAAAGGCGTCATATTGATTTCGGCCATGGCGCGGTAGCGCGGTACGCCACGCCGCCCGCGCCCGCTCTTGCGCACCGCAAAGCCCGACATGCCCATGTTCAAAATCTCCAACCCATGGTTTCAAGATCTCCGGCGCGGGAAAACGCCAGGTTGCCTTGGTATGCACTGCTCAGGCCGCCCGATCCTGAACGGTGTGCTGATCGATTTGACGCGACAGAATCGCAGAAAACTCGTCCGCGAAACCCTCGAGCCGCGCTTGTTTTTTGGCGACGTCGCCTTGGAATTTATTGTATGCGATCAGTGCCGGGATCGCCGCGAAGAGCCCGATCGCCGTCGCGAACAGCGCTTCCGCTATACCGGGTGCTACGACCGCAAGCGACGTATTATGCGAGGCCGCGATGGAGCGAAACGCAGTCATGATGCCCCAGACGGTGCCGAACAGGCCGATGAAAGGACCGGCCGAGGCCACCGTCGCCAACACCAGAAGGCTGGATTCGAGCTTCTCAACTTCTCGGGCGATTGAAACGTCGAGGACTTTCTCGATGCGCGCCTGCAGGCCCATGAAGGACGAGGCCGCACCGTGCACCGAACGCCGCCATTCCCGCATCGCAGCGACAAATAATGCCGCCATACCCGACGCCGGGCGCGATGACAAGGTTGCATAGAGTTCGTCGAGCGACGCGCCCGACCAGAAAACCTCCTCGAACTGCGCCATGGCGCGCCGGGTCTTCGAAAATAACAACATTTTGTTGATGATGATCGCCCAGCACCAAACCGAGGCCGCAAGCAATCCCAGCATGACGAGCTTGACCACGAAATGGGCCGACCAGAACATGCCGAGAAGAGAAACCTCCATGGCGGGCGACGCCAATCCGGATGCAGCAATATCGGCAGGATTCATTGACAGCCTTCCTTTTAAAGATTTAGGCGCGGCTCGTGCTGCGAGTCAAAACCCATTTCAGTTATCGTCTGCCTAGGAAATCGGTCATTTCTGGGGCTTTCCGCGCCCGAACCTTTCCCGTGGCTTGAGCCGGGCGCAACGCGAGAGGTATGGACACGCTTCGAAAGTTAGCCTCGCGCAAGGTTAAAACATCATTACCATTGGTTTTAAGGCTACTTCAAACGTCCGGCCCCGCACGCGCCGGTACCTTGAGTTTTGCCACAATTCCGGCGGGAATCCGCCTCGCCTTGCCGCCCGCGACAACGGCTATTTTGACATTCGCAGTCAAAATGACGTCGCCGCCCCGCCAGATTTTCTGCACCATGGTAATCGAAGCGCCCCGGGTGACGGAAGGGTGCGTTTCGACGCACAGCTTGTCGTCCATCAGCGCGGGCTTGAGAAACTCGATAGTCATTGCGCGCACCACGAAATGAAAGGCGTCCGCCCCGCCGTTTCCAAAAATTTCCCGGTGCTCTATACCGAGCGCGCGTAGAAACTCGGTCCGGCCGCGTTCGAGAAAACGCAAATAGGAGGCGTGATAGACGACACCAGAAAAATCCGTGTCCTCGTAATAGACGCGGATGGCGAGGCGGTGGGGCACTGGCAACGGCACATCCGCGGCGCTTGTCTTGTCCCTTGGATTCGGCGGCATATGTGGCGTCCAGCAAGGCAAGGCGGGGCTACAAGATTGCCCGGTGACCATAGCAAAGACTATTTCCTATTGTGAAGGCTGGACTCAAAGCCGCCGTTGGCATGCCACGCTCGTCGCGCGGGACGTCAATAGGCCGGGGAGCGGGGAAGCGTTCAATGGCAGCAAACCGCAAACGCCGGATCGCCATTCTCGGCGCTGGCGCCTGGGGCACGGCTCTCGCCAACCTTGCCGCCCGTCCGGCCGGCGGGGAGGAAGTCGAAGTTGCACTTTGGGCGCGCGACGAGGCGCATATCGACGAGATGCGGGCAACCGGAATCAATGCGCGGTACCTTCCGGGCGTGCCGCTCCTCTCGAATGTCCACCCAATCGCGGAACCGGCCGAAGCCCAAGGCGCGGAGCTCGTTCTCGCGGTGGTCCCTGCGCAGGCGCTGCGGCCGGTGCTGCAGATTTTCGCGCCCCATATAACGGTGGCGGTACCGGTCGTCGTTTGCGCCAAGGGCATCGAGCACGCGACCGGACTTTTCCTGACCGAAGTCGCGGCAGAAGTTCTGCCGGGCAATCCGCCAGTCATCCTTTCCGGCCCGAGCTTTGCCGCGGACGTGGCAAAAGGCCTTCCGACCGCGGTTACTTTGGCCGCGCGCGACGGCGATCGCGCGGCCACCCTCGCCGCGATGCTGACGGCGCCGTCGTTCCGGCTCTATTCGTCGTCCGATGTGAGAGGGGTCGAAATCGGCGGCGCGGCGAAAAACGTTCTTGCCATCGCGAGCGGGATCGCCGCTGGCCGCGGCCTCGGAGCGAGCGCGGGGGCAGCCCTCATCGCCCGGGGCTTCGCCGAGCTCAGCCGT
>DATBQJ010000038.1:0-2621 GCA_036560885.1 Methylocella sp. | reverse complement strand
CGTCGCGGAACTGAATGAGATTGAGCGAGGCGAGATTGCATGCCGTGTCATCCAGAAACATATATTCCGAGCACGGATTGGAGGCGGTGATGGGGCCTGCCGCCGGGCAGGTGTGCCAATCGTTGATCGTCGTGTGATATTGCAGGCCGGGATCGGCCGAGGCCCAGGCGGCAGCGGCGATCTTGTCCCAGAGATCGCGGGCCTTCAGCGTTTTGTGCGGCTTGCCGTCGACCCGTCGGGTTAAGGTCCACTCGCCATCATCCTCGACCGCGCGCAGAAATTCATCGCTCACGCGCACGGAATTGTTCGAGTTCTGGCCGGCGACGGTGATATAGGCCTCGGAGTCCCAATCGGTGGTAAACGGTTCGAACCCGATGTTTGTCTGGCCCTGCCGCGCCAGCTGAATGGTTTTCTTGATGGCGGCGTCGGGGACGAAGGCCCGCCGGGCAAGCTTGATTTCCTGTTTAAGGGCGGGGTTTTTTTCCGGATCGAAACAATCCTCGCCCGATCCTTCGCAATTGACGCAAGCGCGAAGAATGGCTCTCACCGCCTTTTGCAGAATTTTCGAGCCGGTGACGAGCGCGGCGACTTTCCGCTCCTCTTTCACTTTCCATTCGATAAAATCCTCGATGTCGGGATGATCGGCATCGACGATAACCATTTTCGCGGCCCGCCTTGTCGTGCCGCCCGACTTGATCGCACCTGCCGCACGGTCGCCGATTTTTAAAAACGACATCAGGCCGGAGGATTTTCCACCGCCGGACAGCGTTTCGTTCTCGCCGCGCAATTTGGAAAAGTTCGAGCCGGTGCCGGAGCCATATTTGAAGAGCCTGGCTTCGCGCACCCAAAGGTCCATGATGCCCCCTTCGTTGACGAGATCATCGGCGACCGACTGGATGAAACAAGCATGCGGTTGCGGATGCGCGTAGGCCGATTTCGCCTTGACGAGTTTCTTGGTCTCGTGGTCGACATAATAATGGCCCTGGCTTGGCCCATCGATGCCATAGGCCCAATGGAGCCCGGTATTGAACCATTGCGGCGAATTGGGTGCCGCCATCTGGCGCGCCAGCATGTAGCGCAACTCGTCGAAGAAGGCGGAGGCGTCTCCTTCCGAATCGAAATATTTGCCCATCCATCCCCAATAGGTCCAGGCGCCGGCAAGACGGTCGAAGACTTGTGCCGCCGAGGTCTCGCCCGTATCGCGCTGGGATTTTGGCAAGGACGCGAGGGCGTCGTCGTCCGCCACGGAGCGCCACAGGAAGGCGGGCACGCCGTCTTCGGCCACGCGCTTCAGCCGGGCGGGCAGCCCCGCCTTGCGGAAATACTTTTGCGCGAGTACGTCGGCCGCGACCTGGCTCCAAGTGGCGGGAACCTCGATGCCTTCCTGCAAGAAAACGACAGAACCATCGGGGTTGCGAATTTCGCTTTTTGTCGTCCGGAACGCGATCTCCGCGTAGGGGGAGTGCCCGGGCTTGGTGTAACGCCGTTCGATTCGCATTTGTTGTGCCTCTAAGCCTACATCATACTACATATTGTGTTTAGCAAAGATTTCAGAAGGGTTAAACATGGCGTACGTGTGAGAGGTCGGCAATGCTCATTTTCCGTTAAGCACAAGTAAGACTGCTGTGAGAAAAGTGCTTTCGCTATTGACGATCGCCGCAAATCGCGAATGATCATTGACTTCGCCTGTGCAGCTTAGCCGCTGGGGACCGATCGCTGTGGCTAAGCTGAAGATAGATCGCCCAAAAATGGCTTATCGGTTTTTTGTCGGCACGTGTGAGTTCGGCCGAAGTTATGATCGCTGGCGGGCACCGGCAGAGCTCTGGGATCGAGCGCCGCTATATTTATGGCGCGGAGCGCAAAGGCTACACTGACTTCCGGCGATATGGGCGGGCCTACTTAATTCATTGGGCAGCGCAAAGACGTTTCGGTTAGCATGAGCCAAATGCCTCACCCTGGCCGATTGCGGCGGCGGAAAGATTGAGGAAACGTAGCGCCGTCCTCGTGCCCCTTGCTATGGATGATCCGCTGGTGCGGGAAAAAGGCGCTAGGCGCCTTCTTCCCCGGTATCGCCCATCGCTATGGGATGAACAACGCTCCTTCCAGCGAAGTAAAACATTGCGCGTTGGAGAACAAGGTCTCGGCCTGCACAAAAACCGATCCGTTCGTACCAATGACGAGGCGGCCTTTAGTTGCGTTACACATGTCCACCGTGACGTAGACAGAGTGTTTGGGCCGGAATTTGGGCAGCAACGTGAACGCCGTACCGACCGTGCCTGAGCACATGGCGCCCTTGAAATACACGACCCCTGCAATCTTCGTTACTGCGGGCGTCGCAGTGCCGAAGCAGCCGCCTATCCAGCCGTTCAAAAGGACAAGTGGCGCTGGGGCCAGTGCGGGTGTCGCCATGTCTGGTTCTTGAGCAACGGCTGTTCCGCAAAGAGCCGCCAACATAACGGCGATCGAGATTGATGTGCCAAACTTTTTCATGTTCATTGCTCCTCTAGCGATTTCGCTGTCAAAACGATATGAAGTGCTCAAGTGAGCTTACGGCGTTATGAGATCGTCCAAATCACCGGCTTGGGTTCCGCGCATAATTCAAATTTGCGCTCGGCGCATCC
>DATBQJ010000037.1:0-6998 GCA_036560885.1 Methylocella sp. | reverse complement strand
ATCCAAAAGGCCTGTAATCATAGAGTTGTTGCTGATAGCCAGCGTAGATTTCACCCTTGAAAAGGCCGATGCGGTCGGTGCCAAGGCCGCCGACGGCTCTATAGCCTTCGGAATTATAGATCGTGCCGGCGCTCGGCACATTGGGCGCGACTATATCGTAGGTCGAGGCGCCGCTGAAATCATGAAAATTTCCCGCGGATTCCGCGTAGGCGTATAGCAGCGGCGTGATGGAGTAGCCAAGTCGCCCCGTGACCGTGGTGACGAGATTGTCGCGGTAGGCTTGGTTCAGCGAACCCGACGCGGTGTAAAGAGCGTCATAGGTCGTGGCGTAAGAGCTGGCGCTTAGGCCGATGAAAAATCTGTCGAAAGATTTCAGCCCCGACACATATCCGCCGAAGGTGTTATAGCGCTGCGGACTTGCGACGACGCCGCCGATCCCAAACGGCGTCGTCACGACCCCATTATTATAGATGTCCGTGCGGCGATCATACTCGCCGCCGACGCTGAATACGAAATCGCGCAGAGCCTCCCACTTGTGGGAAAATCCAACCTGCGCATTGCTCGTATTGGCGTCCGAGGCGCCCGGATAAATATTAAAATCGCCGTTGGCGAAAACCGTGGAGTGATGAATGCCCGCGTCACGGTCCGCCACGATGGACGGCCGCACCTTGACACCCGCGGCCGCGACACGATTGTTCGTGGACTGATAGACGTTGTCGTCGAAAACCGCGCCAAGAAAAAAGCTTGGATATAACATCCAGCCTTCAAATGGGAGACCTTGATAGTCGCGGACCGGCTTATCATTCAGGCTCCGCTGCGCCATCGGCGAGGGCGACAAAACACCGAGCGGGTCACCGCCCGCGGCGTACCCCGTCGGCGGAGCGCCGACGACCTGCGCCAATGCTGGCGGGAGCGGCGCCATCACCGCCATACCCGCCAAGACCACGAGGGCCACGCTTAAATAAATGTTCGCATTCCGGCTCTTCAAGGCAATGACCTTTTCTGACACTCGCTACATGGCGATTGCCGTGCAAACCCTCATCCCATTACATCGACCGTACGATAACCGAAATTCGCTGTTTCCGCAATGCGATAGGCGGATTTCCTTAGCCATTTCGATCCAACTGTTGCATCGCGGCAACAGGCGGGTCCGGTTTAGGCGCGCGCACAGCCAAAAGCGCCACCCGCATCCCACGGCGGCTCGATCGTCAGTCCGGATTTGACGTCGGGGTTTCGGGTCAGAAGTAACGCTCCGGCACGCGAATGAGATCGCCTGGATAAACCGGAACGGTTGACGACATTGGAAATTCGTGGAATCCCGCCTCCCCGACACGCTGGATCAACACATTGGATCGGCTGGCCCGGTAGGTGTTGCCGCCGGCGACGGCAATCGCGCTGACCACGTTCAACCCACCCTTGTAAGGGTATTCGCCCGGCTTCTCGACCTCGCCGAGGACATAAAAAGGCCGGAACGTGGCTATATCAACCGTGACCTTCGGGTTCTTCAGATAATTAGCGCTGCTGAATTTCTTCGAGAGCAGCTGTTCGAGTTCGGACTTGGTGAGGCCGGCGGCTTGAACCGTCCCCGCGAGCGGCAATGAGACGCTGCCACCGGGATCTATTTCATACTCGCCGGTCAGCTTGTCCTCGCCATAGACGGTGACCTTGATTTTGTCCCCTGCCTGCAACCTTATCGCGCCCGTGGCGCCACCGGGGCCTGGCGCGGCCAGATTGTCGACCACGCCCGGCCCAAGCACCTGCGTGCTGTCACAACCGGCGAGCATGACGAAAGCCCCCACAAGCGTCGCCATCAATAGCTCTTTGATTTTCATAAATGTCTCTATGCCTTTAACACAGTTAGGTGGAGCCAAGAACATGCCATTTACAGCCCTAATTTGCAAGTTTAATGACGCGGCCTCGTATCTTTCCGTCCTGCGCCATTGTGCCGATCCTGAATACTTTGAAATGATTGGGCGAACTCGCGGTCCGGGAGGAGCGCCAAAGGGTCCATGATGAATGCCCTTGTCCGCGAGGACGTTGGCTGGCGCCTCGCGCGCCTCTCGGACGGATCCGCCGATCGCCACGACGATCCCTCTTCGCCAGGGCATGATTAATGACATGCGTGTTCGCGATGTTTCGCCCGCGACACAACGATCCTAAATCCGCGCCATGGCATGGTTCGGCGGATTTTTCGGGAGCTCGCTGGCTCCGCTCGAATGCGAAGGCCTGTGAAAATACCAAGTCCATCGCGTCTCCACGCGGGTTTCCCTGGGGCCCTGGATCCGGACCGCGCGCGCGTTGAGGCTTTTCTAGGACGTCACGCTCGGTCGGTGGGATAACCCGGAGCGCGTTCATATGCGCTCGAACCCAAAAAGCCGCATGTCGTCCCGAGCGCAAAGAGCCTCTGCGATTTCTTGAGGCCATTTCCTGCCCGACGAATCCCGTGGCGCTGCCGACGGGATGTGCGAAAGGCTCGCGCATTTCGTAACCAGCGCCTCCGAGGATCGCCGAAGTCGACAGTTGAAGTGGTGCGTCGATCTTGCGCTCCCCCGGCGAGCAGCGGCTATGCCGCGGGATCGCGGACCGACAAAATCAACGCTTGACGCAAAATCACCCATTCTTTTCATTCTTTACGCCGCTTGCTATTCACTCCACGGTTAGGTCTTAACCAAGTGTGACGAGGCCAAATGCGATCAGCGATGTCCCACCTCCGTGACCTGTTTTGTGTCGGGCTCTCCCTTGTGATGGCGACAAGCGCGGCCGCACAGGTGAAGCCGGGCCAATATTCCTATAGCACCGAACAAAGCTGCGGTTTGGGCGGTAAGCTGAACGCCGAACAATGCGCGAACGCCACTGCCAACGGGCGAGCCGAGTTCGAGGAAAAAGCTCCCCGTTTTCCGTCACGCGACGCTTGCGAGCGTGTCTTTGCTGCTGCGGGTTGTAGCTTGGGCTTCAAAGGCGCGGAAGGCTGGGCCGGCAAGAAGTCCGCCATCTATTTCTCCCCACGTCAGGCGGGCTTTCGCGTACTGGTGTCGTCGCCACGCGACGCTACGGTTACGCCCTTAGCCTTGGGTCCGCTGATTCGTTTTTCACCGAGGTCGGTCTTGCGCAAAGACACAAGGATCGATCCGAAAATTGCACATAATGCTCGAGATTCCTGGCGGGCGCAGCCGGGGGCGGCGGCGAGAACATTTGGCGTGGACACGCCCCCCGCCGCGGGCGATCGCGGGGTGCCGCCGCCGCCGCCCGTTGACCCTAATTTCGACTGTGCTTCGGTGCTGGAGCCAAGCGCTAGGGATCATGCCGAGACCGGCTGCTATTTGGCTCCAGCGCTTCACCGCTGACCCCACAGATTGAAAGGGCTGCGCGGGCTATCCCGCGATTGGGAGGCGACGCGCGAAACAAACCCGTTGTCGCGAAATACCTCGTGAGGTCGCTCCCTGAATATGCTTCGCGCGAGATCACACGCCGCGAAGCCTCCCATCGTCGATCCTGTTTGTCATGGCCCGCCGCTCCGTCGGCGAGAGGTTGCAATCGAGCCTGGATTCAACGCCTCGCTTTCAATTTCCTCGCTCCGCGGCACGCGATCAGTCCAAAAATTATCCAATCGCGCTCAGTGAATGACTTTGATTAGCAAGGATCTAACTGTCCATGCGAACGTTTTCAGCTTCAGCTCCGAAAAGCGCGTTAAAAGCTCAACTCCGGCTCCGGCTGAGACACCGCGGCCACCAAACGTCCCACAGGCCCTCGATCATCGGAGCCTGAATTCAGTTAGCGCGACGCCTTTCTCGACATCCTCGTCGCCAACGAAAAATCTAACGGCAAAAACACGATACAGTTAAATTGACCGCTCCCAAGTGGTTTGGAAGCTTGGCATCCATCCAGACTAGACGCCGGTTATTAGTTCGGACTGGCCAAGGGTCCAACCGGCGGAAAAAATAATCCTCCGCCCCCGCCTCCACCCGAGCCAATACCGCCCGACCCGCTTCCGCCAAAACCGTTGCCACCAGGACTGGCGCTACCGGTTCCGTCGTCGCGACTTGCGTTGGTTGACATGGCCACCGCGAAACTGGTCGCTTGCAGAAGCGACTGATCTTCTCCGACTGACCTTGAAAAACTCCACCCCCCAGTGCCGCCACTGTCCCCAGCGCCGCTATTGTTCGAGACAGACTTCGAGGTGGCGGTCGCTGTTTGACCAATCCGCGAAAGATTCGCGCAACCGGCCGCATTTCCAACATTATCGCGACCACGCCTGTCGCGATCACGCCCAACGGAAACCATGCATACATCCGCAGCCCCCTCCTGCAGCACGACAATCGTGTTGGAGGTCTGGGCGTCAACGCTAATATCCAAGACTGTCCCGCGGACCCCGATCGTCGCCGTTGGCGTCTTAATCTCATATGCGTGCTTATCGGAGGCCCCCGTCGTGAAGCGGAACACGCCTTTTGCTAGCTGGAATGTCGCCTTTTCGTAATTATTCGCGCCGGAATACACGAACTTGTTGAGTGTGAGCGTCGATCCGGGCCCCATCGACAAGTTAGTGTTGTCGGAAAAGACCAGTTTGGCGGCGCTGTCCGGTCCCGTTTTTACGATTTCGTCGCGGGTAATATTTTCACCGGCGTCAATACGAATGACGCGGGTGGGCAGCGCTTGATCAACCTCGTTACGCACCACGGCGGCCACGCCGATCGCTTCTTCCGCTCGCGCCAACGTAATACCACTGAGGGCGATTATCCCCGCTAGGCAGCCTTTGCGGATTCCAACTGTCACCCCCCGCACGTCCATCTCGCACTCCGGATCGCGCCTTGGTCCCTCTTCCAAGGCGATTTAGAAAGCCTTTTCTCGTAGCACAATCTATGCGCCGCTTAAACTATATACAGAGCGGGCCCCGCAAATTTGGACAGTTCGACAAGTGGATTTTCTGTCTGACAGCGGCGAGCATGATCGCTGCGAATCAGGAGTTATGATGACGAAGCGCACACGCCGGAACCACGCACCGGCCTTCAAGGCGAAAGTGGCCCTGGCCGCCCTCAAGGGCGAGAAGACGTTGGCCGAATTGGCTCAGCAGTTCGATGTTCATCCCAATCAGATCACGCAATGGAAAGGCCAGCTTCTCGAAGGGGCGGCTGGCGTTTTCGGCCAGGAGAAGAGCGAGGCTGGCGCGCCGCCGGTGGATTTGAAGGCGCTGCACGCGAAGATCGGCGAGTTGACGCTGGAGAATGATTTTTTGGAAGGCGCGCTCATTAAGGCCGGCATGCTGAGCGCAAAGCGATGATCGACCGCACGCACGATCTTCCCATCGCCCGGCAGGCGAAGGCTTTGAACATCAGCCGGGGCGCCGTTTATTACAAGCCTCGGCCGGTCTCGATCGAGGATTTGGCGATCATGCGGCGGATCGACGAGTTGCATCTCAATTACCCCTTCGCGGGCAGCCGGATGTTGCGCGATCTGCTGAACCGCGAGGGTGTTTCGATTGGCCGCCGCCATGTCGCGACGCTGATGAAGCGCATGGGGATAGAGGCGATCTATCGGCGCCCGAACACCAGCAAGCCCGCGCCGGGGAACAGGATTTATCCCTATCTTTTGCGCAAGCTGAAGATCGAGCGCGCGAACCATGTCTGGGCGATGGACATCACCTGCATCCCGATGGCGCGCGGCTTCGTCTATCTGGCGGCGGTCGTCGACTGGGCGACCCGGCGGGTTCTCTCGCATCGCGTGTCGATCACCATGGAGGCGGATTTTTGCGTCGAGGCGTTGGAGGAGGCGCTGGCCAAGCACGGCAAGCCGGAGATCTTCAACACGGATCAGGGCAGCCAGTTCACCGGCGCGGCGTTCACCGGCGTGCTGACGAGGAACGCCATCGCCATCAGCATGGACGGCAAGGGCTCCTGGCGCGACAACGTGTTCGTGGAGCGGCTGTGGCGCAGCGTGAAATACGAGGAGGTCTATCTGCGCGGTTACGGCAGCGTCGGTGAGGCGCGCTCTTCGATTGCGCGTTATCTGGAGTTCTACAACGAGCGAAGACCGCATTCGTCGCTTGACCGACGCACGCCAAGCGAGGTCTATTGCGCTTCGCAACCGATCGCGGCGGCGGCATAGCCGTCGCGGCGATTTTGATGCAGCTCTGGTCGGGCTACGCCCTCCCGCCGCCGCATCAAAATCGCAACGCCCCGCATCCAGAATAACCCGGCAGGAATCCACTTAACTTCCGCGGGGACCTGTTCAGACAACCGGGGCCAGCTCTGCCATTCGACCTTGCGACGACCCCGCGCGGCACTTTGGGCAGGTGCAGATGCGTCCGTATGGCGCAGAATTCGGCGCTGTTAAGCGAACGAATGCGAGCAAAACCCTTGCGCAAGACCCAACGAATGTGCATCTCTCAGATGTCGTGGCCGCGAGAATAATGTGGGTGTGGCTTTTTTGAGAGGTGGTAATGCGTCGAATCTTCGCGTGTGCGATAGCAAGCATCGCTCTTTTAGGCCCAGCTTCGGCAGATGGGCCACATGATTCTTTTAAGATCGGAAACTGGATCGGAGGCTACTTTACGAAGGACGCCGACAGTACCTTCTCGCATTGTGCCGCTTGGGTGTCCTATCCCGCCTCCGGAATTACCCTTTATGTAACAATCAACGCTCAAGGCCAATGGAACCTGGCCTTCCAAAATGACCGCTGGCAGCTAGTTCCTGGCCAAGCCATTCCGGTCGATTTGACATTTGACGGTATTGGTCCCGTGCGAGTGTACGCCATTCCGCCGAACAACACACTCGCAGTTGTTTCGATGCCGGGAAATTCTGCACTTATGAAACAATTTATGGATGCGCAGGGTATGCAGGCGTTCGCTCAGGGAAATCTTTTCGGATTCAATTTGGAAGGGACTCTTCCTTTGATGCGGGCGTTGATCAGTTGCGTGAAAAAACAGGTCCCATCCATTTCCCTGAAGGACCCCGAAGCTCAGTCCTCCACCAGCGCCGGGCATCCTCAACGTGCCCGCAGCAGTG
>DATBQJ010000036.1:0-9594 GCA_036560885.1 Methylocella sp. | reverse complement strand
ATATGAGATCCAGGGCGTGAATCAGTCGCAGGTGAAACCCGCAATCGGGCTTACTTTCGCCACCGCGATGCGCGCTTTCGTCCGGCAAGATCCAGATGTCATCATGGTGGGCGAGGTGCGCGATGCCGAGACCGCGAATATTGCCGTGCATGCCGCGCTCACCGGCCATCTCGTGCTGACCACGCTTCACACGGAGAATGCCGCGGCGGCGGTTCCGCGTCTGCTCGATCTTGGCGTCGAGGGTTTCTTACTCAAATCGACGTTGAGGGCGGTGATCGCCCAACGGCTGGTTCGCATCCTGTGCGACCGGTGCAGGCGTAAACATATTCTCACGGCCGAAGATATTGCCGCCGATCCCCGCCTTGACGCCCTTGGCCTGCGGTCAGGCGATTGCGTTTACGAACCGGCCGGTTGCGAGCGTTGCGGCGGTGCCGGGTATCGCGGCAGGAACGGAGTATTTGAGGCTCTAGAATTGAAGGACGAGGTATACGACCTTGTCGGGCCGAACGCCGATGCGCGGGCGATCGATCTCGCCGCGCGACGCTCTGGCATGACGACCATGGTCGAGGACGCTGTCGCGAAATGCCTCGCCGGCGTCACCTCCGCCGCCGAAGTTCTTCGCGTCACGACCGTGCGGTAAGCCATGACGAGTTTCCGCTACCGGGCCCTGACCCCTAACGGTGAAGTGGTAAGCGGGTCGATCGCGGCTTCCACGGCCGCGGAGGTCGCCGAGCGCGTCGAATATCTCGGCCTCATTCCCATCGAAACCGTCCGCGACGATGGCGCGAGGCGCGGCGGCCCGCGTTGGGACTTCAATTTCTTTTCGCGTCCGCGTCCCGAGGACGTGACCGTTTTCACCGGCGATCTTGCGCTTCTTTTGCAAACTGGCGCCCGCATCAACGATGCCCTCGAATTATTAGCGGACGACTCGGACATCGGCCGGTTGCGGCCAGTGGTTGCCAAGATCACCGCTGCCATTCTCGCGGGCGAAAGTTTCGCCGATGCGCTGGCCCGCCATCCAGCTTTATTTTCACCGATGTATGTCGTGCTCGCGCGGGTGGGCGAGGCCTCCGGCACGCTGGTCACTATCTTGGAGGTGCTCGGTGCCGAGCGGGTCCGGGCCGAGGCGCTGCGCCGGCGCTTCGGCGACGCCTTGCGGTATCCCGCCTTTGTCTTGGCCGCGGCAAGCGCCGTGCTGGTCTTTTTCCTCACTTTCGTGCTGCCGCAATTTGGCGCGGTGCTGCGCGACTTCAATGCCAAACTCGACCCGATCGTGCTCAGCTTTCTTACGCTTTCGGATTTCCTGCGGGCGCACACTGCGGCGCTGGCTGCGACGATCATCGTCATTATCGGTGGCGGCTGGTTTTTGTTGCGCCGTCCAAAGGTGCGCGGCAAGATCATGGAAGCCCTCGCGCATTTGCCTTTCATCAACAAGGTTTTGGATTTTCATCGAACCTCCATCTTCTGCCGCAACCTCGGTGTCCTTCTCGCGAGCGGGGTCCCGCTGACCGCGACGCTGCGAATCCTCGCCGATTTGATGGCAACAACTGGACGCTCCGCCGCCTGGAATAGGACCGTCGATCTCGTTCGCCACGGCGGCAAGCTTTCCGACGCGCTCGCCAAGACAGAGGTGATTCCGCCGATGGCCATTCGAACCTTGCGGCTCGGCGAAGAGTCGGGTCAACTGCCAATGCTCGCGCAACGCATCGCGGAGTTTTACGAAGCCAAGCTTCAACGCAGCCTCGATAGGCTGGTCGGGATCGTCGGTCCCATGGCGATCGTCACCATCAGCATTATTGTCGGCGGCCTGATTGTTTCGGTCATGACCGCTCTTATGTCAGTCAGCCAAGTCGTCGGATGAATAAGGATCGATCGCGATGAATATTTGCAAGATGTGGCCCCGGGCTGTCCTGCGGCCAATACGAAACTTAGAACGCGGTTCGCGCGAGGCTGAAAATGTCCGCGCCTCCGGTACCGGGCACGAAGACGGTTTTACTTTGATCGAAATCCTGGTCGTGATCACGATCATTGGCCTGCTCATGAGCCTTGTCGGCCCGCGGGTCCTCAACTACCTCAGCGAGTCCAAGGTGAAGGCGGCGACTATCCAGGTTCAGAGCTTCGGGAGTGCGCTCGATCTTTACTATCTCGATCTCGGACGCTACCCTTCGACCTCCGAAGGCCTTCCCGCCTTGGTGAAACGTCCGGCGGGCGAAACCGCATGGAACGGCCCTTATTTGAAGGGTGGCTACGTTCCCAACGATCCCTGGGGGCATCCTTATATTTACCGTTCTCCCAGCGATCATGGCCCCTATGAGATCGTCTCCCTCGGATCGACCGGCAAGGAAGGCGGAACCGGCACGGCGGTCGCCATCAAGAGCTGGGAGAGGCGATGACGCGCCATTCCGGCGAGAGCGGTTTCACCTTGCTCGAGATAATTTGCGTCCTCGCCATTTTCGCGATGCTCGCGGCCATTGCCTTGCCGGCGTTTCCGCGTGGAACCTCGCGGTCAATGCTCGAAGCCTATGCAATAGAGACGGCGGGCTTGCTCAAGGCCGATCGCAACGCCGCCATCCGGCGCGGCGCCGCTGTCGCCACGGGCCTTAGCTCGATATCCCGGACGATCCGTTCGGGCGCGACCGGGCGGTTGCTTCAATTGCCCAAGGATGTCGAGTTTAACGCAATCCTTGCGGCGCAATGCGGCCAGCAAGCCGCGGGTACAACCATTCAGTTCCTTCCGTCTGGAATGTCCTGCGGCGGCACGATCTACCTCTCGCGGCTTGGGACAACCCTCGAAGTCCGCGTCAGTTGGCTGACGGGGGGAGTCGAAATTGTTCCAAGCAATGCCTATTGAGCGCCAATGCGACGGCCAATCCTCCCGCGCGGGGTTCACCCTCATCGAGGCTCTGGTTGCGCTCGCCGTTGCGACCGTCTCCTTGGCTGCCATCGGATTGCTCGTGGCGGGAAATATTCGCGGTGCAGGAAGAATCGAGCAACATCTTGGGCTCGTCGAAACCCTGCGGGCGGTCGAGACCGGCCTTCCCGATCGCACAGGTCTTTCGGCCGGAACTCTCTCTGGGGAAATGCACGACCAAACTTGGTCAGTCGATATTGCGCCTTTTTTTGGCGGTTTCGTTAACCCGCGCGCAGCTCGTTTCTGGATACCCCAAACCATAGTCATCGAGGTGCAATCGCCGTCAGGAGCGGCGCTTCAGCTCGAGACCATCCGGCTTGCGAGAAGGACCAGCACGCAATGAAAGGTTGGCGCAACTGCGTCCCCCGCCTGGCTTCCGGCGAGGGCGGGTTCACCCTTCTCGAAGCTCTTATCGCGGTCGCCCTCATGAGCGTGCTCCTCTCGACGCTTGGCAGGGTCACGGCGCAATGGATGCCCGGCTGGAAGGCGGGCTTCGACCGCGTGCAGAGGGCCGATCTGCTTGGCCTTGGCCTCGACCGGATCGTCGCCGATCTTTCGGCGGCAGAATTCGTGTCGCAGGGCGGCGAGAACGCGCCTCTTCTTTTCAGTGGCACGTCATCGTCGGTGACTTTCGTGCGGTCCGCAATTGGCCCAAACGCATCGGCCGGACTCGAAATTGTACGGCTTAGCGAAACCGACAATGAAAGAGGTCGCGTCTTCGTCCGCGACCGGGTTCCGTTTGTGCCGCTCGCGGCCAAGGATACGGACACCGGCGAACTAGAGTTCACCAATCCGATCGTGCTGGTGCGCCCGCCTTTTCACGTTTCCTTTGCTTTCGCCGGCCGCGACCGCATCTGGCAAGATACTTGGCATGATGCCGCGCAATTGCCAGACGCGGTCCGGGTGACGGTTCGCAATGCCATGACAGATCAGATTTTGCCCGTCTCGACTGCGGCCTTGCTAAATGTGAACGCACCCGCCAAATGCGTGTCGAGCACGGGAGGCGCTTGCGGCGACCAAAATGGTGCAGCTGCGGTTCCAACTGGACCCGCGGCGCCCCAGCCCGCGGCGTCCCAGCCGGGGTCGGGACCTCAGCTCCCGTAGGCCGCTCCGCTCCAAGCGGCCCTTGGGCTCAACGCGTGCAAGATTCTTGGCCGGCCTTTCCACGGGGAAGTCGGCTCGTGGCAAGACCATTTGGCAAAGTGAGACAGAGCCTTTTATGCCTCGACAGGAACCTAAGACTGCTCTCGCCGGGGACGGCTTTATTATCGTCGCGGTACTCTGGATTCTTGCTGCTCTGGCGGCGCTCGCCTCCGTCTACGCGGTCTATGTCGCCAACACGGCAATGGCCATGCGGGTATACGACTCCCGGCTTCAGACCGAAGCTCTCATTGCCGCGGCGCTCGAACTCACCGCCTACCATTTGGTCGGGTACGATGACGCGTCACGCCCAACCTCGGGCGCTTTTGACTTCCCGCTGCGAAAATCCCACGTTAACGTAACATTTCGCTCCGAGGGGGCGCGAATCGACCTTAACCTCGCACCTAAGGCATTGCTTTCCGGCTTGTGCGTAGTAGTTGGTGCAAGACCGAGCGACGCGGATACATATGCGGATAACATCATTGCCTGGCGGACAAAACCGGGGCCGGGCAATCAAAACACGGAAGTCGAGGCATATAAATCGGCGGGCTTAAAATACGGGCCGCGGCAGGCGCCTTTTCAAAATACCGCCGAATTGCGGCTTGTGCGGGGATTACCGGAGGCGCTCGTTGACAGCGTTCTTCCCTTCGTGACGATTTTTAACGGCCGGGCAGAAATCGATGTCAACGAGGCCGCGCCCGAGGTGGTTGCTGCTCTGCCTCGCATGACCCCGGACCTGGTCGGAGAAATTCTCAAACAGCGCGATCCGCAAAATCCGCAAGCGGTTTTGAGGCTGCTCGGCGCGGCGGCTTCCAGTGTCGCGGTTGGCGGGCGCAAGGCGACACGGGCCGCCGTTCAGATCACCCTTGACACCGGCCGCAAGGTGAACGCCGATGCCGTCCTCCTTATTCTGGGGGTCAACAGCCCTGAACCCTATCGAATCTTGGCCTGGCATGACGATTTTGACGGCCCCGTCTGAGTTTGGACTGGTAACGGAGATCGAATGAACTCCTATCACGAAATTGTCGAAGCGTCGTCCCGCTGGATCGACCGTGTCGCGGCGACGATCGCCGAGGGCCGCGAAACATTGCGCGCAAAACGTCTCTACCAGCTCGTCGAGCGGCCAGACGGCGCTTTCGTGTTGCAAGGGGGCTCACAAAGCGAAGCGTTGGACCCATCTTTGGCGATTATTCACATTGTCGGCGGATATGTCGATGCCTCCGTTTCGGCCAAGCTAGCGGAAATATTGCGCGGTGCCCAAGTCGAACTCGTGCTGCAACCTCATCGCTTCATGTTCAGGCTGCTCGAATTGCCACGTCGGGCCTCGGACTTCCTCGAAGGAATTATCCGCGAACAGATCGATCGGCTCACGCCGTGGAGTGCCGCCGACGCGGCGTTCGGCTGGTATCCTTCGACCGAAACCGCCAACGACCGGATGTCCGTCACAATCGCCGCGACGGCGCGGAGGCTGATCGCGCCGTTCACAAGCGCGATCGCTGGTCTTGGCGCCAGCACGATCGTTGTATCGGCGGCGTTGCAACAACCCCGGCGCGAAGTCGCGGCCATCAAAATATACGAACAGAAGTCCGGCCAGGCAGCCGACCAGCGTCGCATCCGGCGTATTCTGGTCTTGCTGCTTGTTGGCGCCGGCGCCCTCGGCGCCGTGTCCGCGAGCGCGAGTGCCGTCATCGGCGGAATGATCGAGTCACAACGGGACGATTTGACGCGCCGCATCGCTGAGCGCCGCGCCGCAATCCAGCCGGGTCGCGACGCGACGAACGAGGCGGCACTTGATTTGCAACGCCAAAAACATGAAACGCCGTCCAGCGTCATTGTCATCGAAGCCTTGTCGCGGCTGCTGCCGGACGATACTTATCTAACCGAGCTCAGAATCTTTGGCGACAAGATGCAGATCGTCGGCGTGACGCGAGATGCCCCATCCTTGATCCGCCTCATCGAACAAACCTCGCATTTTAGCCACGCGACCTTTTTTGCCCCGACAACGCGATCGCCATCGGAGCCGGGGGAGCGTTTCTCCATCGAGGCTCACATCGAGCCGGTTTACACCCCAGGTCTATGATCAGCCTCACGCTCCGTGACCATCCGGTCCAAAAATTTTTTACCCGTGCGCACGCCGTGCCGCTTTTGGGTTATGCCGCGCTCGTCATGGGTTTGGCTGTTATTACCTGGCTCGCGCTGGCAGGTCTGGCCAGTGATTACGCGGATTACGCGGCCGCCGCGAATTTGCTTGACCGGCTCGAAGGCCGCAAGCCTTCGGCCGGCCCGTCCGGCCTCGCATTGGGCCCAACCGGCTCGCCGTTTCTGGAAGGGCCGACCGTGGAAGTCGCTGGCGCAGCGCTGCAACAGCGGGTCGTTGCAGCCGTCAAGGAAGCCGGCGGGAATGTTCTGTCCTCCCAGGTCGATTTACAAGGATCGCAAGCCAAACAAGGCTACGTTAGCCTCTCGACAAGCTGCGAAGTCGGCCAGGATTCCTTGCAGCACTTGCTGTACGATCTCGAATCGGGAATGCCGTTTTTGTTTATTGACCAACTCGTGATACAATTGCCGCAAACGAGTAGCGGAGCAGGCGTTGAAACAGAGGCCGCGCGGATGCGTGTGCAAATTGATATTTCAGGGCAATGGCAGGTGACCAAATGATAAGGCTTTGCGCTTGCGCGATCGTGGCAATGGGCGCTTTTTCCGGGACCGAAGCCTTCGGCCAGGAATCTGACGCGACCCTGCCAGATAAGGCTGCGGGTGAGACGATTCCAAATGCGGCGCAGCCCTCCCCCGCCGCCATCAAGGATTTGGGCGCGGCGAGCGGCAATCCATTGTGGGCGATTCCGGTTAGCGCGCTCGATGCCACCCGCGATCGGCCGGTTTTTTCGCCGTCCCGGCGGCCGCCCATGGCGCCGGTCGTGGCCCAGCGGGTCGTTGCGCCCCCACCACCGCCCAAGCCAGCCGAACCCGAGCATCCGCTCCTGACACTCGTCGGAACGGCGATTGGCAAGCCCAAAAATGTTGCGGTGGTGCTCGATCGCACCACAAAAACTCTCATTCGTCTCCATGTCGGCGAAGCAGTCTCCGGGTGGATTTTGCGCGCGGTCGATTCGCGGACAATGACCGTCGAGAAAAATAGCCAGACCGTGACCCTGGCCCTACCAGCGCCCGGCGCGGTGCCGGCGAATCCGCTGCCCGTTTCGGAAGCTTCCGGGGCCGCCCGCGAGTTTTGAGCCGTGGTTAAAGCAGGAAAAGTGCACGCTTGCCCCTGAGGCGGCGCGGTCGCCGCCGATTTGCATTTGCCCACCCTCCATGGTAGCGACAGCCTAGCGTTTGTTTAGGCGCCGCATTTTCGCGTTACGTATTTTCATCTTCTATATTTGCCAGAATTGACGCCGCAGACGCCAACCTCAAGAAACGCTTCAAGTAAGGAGTACTGTTCATGTTGAAACGACTACTGACGGCGGGCGCGATGGGGTGCCTGTGCTCGGCAACCGCTCTGGCCGCGCCTGCGCCGTTGATTACCGTTCCGGCCAGCTGTTCGACTGCGGGCCTCTCTCCCGCAGATTACGCGGTATTCAAGGCCAAGCTCGTAACCGCCGTTCAAGCTGTTGGCAACGGTGGCTTCGGTTTCAATATGTGGGCGACCATCGTCGCCAAGGACGGAACGGTTTGCGCCGTCGCATTCTCGGGTACCTTCCCAACTCATCAATGGCTGGCAAGCCGGGTGATTTCTGCGCAAAAGGCCACCACGGCGAACAGCCTGAGCTTGGGAGCGGTTTCCGGCGCCAGCACCAAAGGCAAATTTGCATTGGCAACGGCCAGCCTCTATTCCGCGGTGCAGCCAGGGGGCAGCCTCTACGGCTTAGCGGATAGCAATCCTGTTGCCGCCGCGGGAGCTTATGGGGACAGAATTGACCTCTCCACCGGCGCTTTTATAGGCCCTGCCAACGTCGCAAACTATGGCACGCTCGCCGATCCGATGGTGGGTCAGGTCATCGGTGGCATAAATGTCTTCGGCGGCGGGCTCGCAATGTTTGACAGTACCAAGAAAGTGGGCGGCGTCGGCGTCAGTGGCGACACGTCCTGCACCGACCACATGGTCGCTTGGCAGCTTCGCCACGGTTTGAACCTCGACCTTCTAGCCACGGCGGGCATCAGCGGGGCGGCGGGCGCTTTCTCGGCCGACGTTAGCCATCCCGACAATATCATTTGGGACATCACGCCCAATCCCAATGGAGGCACGGGCAATAGTGCTAGCGGTTTCGGCCACCCGACGTGCTTTAACAACCCAGGGATCGACCCAATCACGCACAGCCCCACGACTCTTCCACAGGTGCAGTAATGTTAGGAGGGTCGTGTGCCGTATTGCGTGGGCGTGGCGGCCAGAAGTGGGAGGCGGCATGATTGCCGCTTCCTTATTCTAATGAACGTACCGCCAGCGGACTTCGCTTTATTAACCTGCGGCGCCGGCGCATGAACCCAAAAACTAGCCGGCTTTTTAGATAAGTTTTCGCCTATCGCGTCCAACCGGTCGGTCCGGCGTGCGAACGAGGTGACCTCGTTCGAGGTTCCAGCCGAAAGCCCCCGGTTTATCCTTGCAAACCGGCTCCCCGCGCGACATGTGCGGACTGACCGCAACGAGGGAGACCCGCGGCGCTCAAGGAACCGGAGATTTCGTGACCAAAGCAATCGTGGGCATCATCGGCGGATCGGGCGTCTATGACCTGCCGGGGCTCGAAGACATCCGCGAGGAATGGGTTCCGACGCCGTGGGGCAAGCCTTCGGACCAGCTTCGTTTCGGCCGGATCGGAAAAACCGGAGCCGTCTTCCTGCCCCGCCACGGGCGCGGCCACACATTGTCGCCCTCGGGCATTAATTATCGCGCCAATATCGACGCGCTGAAGCGTGCCGGCGTGACCGACATCGTTTCGGTTTCCGCCTGCGGCTCGTTCAAGCCAGAGCTTTATCCGCGGCTTTTCGTGCTCGTCGATCAGTTCGTGGATAGAACATTCGCACGGGCTAACTCGTTTTTCGGCAATGGCTGCGTCGCCCATGTCTCGATGGCGCATCCTGTGGCACCTTTGCTGCGCGAAAAAATCGCGGCGGCGGCGGCGGTTGAAAACATCGCTTGCGTCAACGGCGGGACTTACGTCTGCATCGAAGGCCCGCAATTTTCCTCGCTCGCCGAATCTTTAACGTATAAGGCCGCTGGCTGCGACGTCATCGGCATGACCGCGATGCCCGAAGCCAAGCTCGCCCGCGAGGCGGAGATGTCCTACGCGACCATCGCGATGGTCACCGATTTCGATTGCTGGCATCCCGCCCATGGCGACGTCGATGTGGCCTCGGTCATCAAAGTAATCGAAGCCAATGCCGGCAATGCGGCGCGACTCTTGGCCCGCTTGTTGCGTGACTTTCCTACCGAGCATGAAGCATGCCCGAACGGCTCCGATCATGCGCTCGACCATGCCGTGCTGACCGCGCCCTCAGTGCGCGACCCAGCACTCCTCGAAAAATTGGCGGCGATCCTGCAGCGGGTC
>DATBQJ010000035.1:0-5043 GCA_036560885.1 Methylocella sp. | reverse complement strand
GGCACCGGGAAAAACGAGCTTTCCGCGAAGGCAATCACGCCGAGTGCCCAGGGCGCGTGCGGGCTCTGGGCCAAGCTCAGGGTCCAGCGATAAAGCGTTTGGAACATGGTTGATCGTTTGCCAAGAAGGGCCGCGCCTCGAAATCGAACGCGGCGGAAGCGGGAAGACGCATCCATTGTTGAGATCCCGACGGTGCGCCGTTCAAACTGGTAAGTCCATAACGGGCGGCGCGCAAGGCCGGCGCATTTGCTGGGTCCATGCACAGGTAGGGCTGGATCACGAAGTCTGTGCTATGAGAGTTCCGGTGTCCGTTTGCCACCGCCCCGCAAATTGCCATATGGAAACGCCGGCATGCGCCGCTGGATCGGAACCATAGTGACGTTGAACCTCTACGCCTCCGCGAATTCCGCCGACCCCGCCCTCCGGCGGACCGGCGCGCCATGGCCAGACACTTTGCTCGCGCGCGTCGAGGCCCTCGCTTTGATCGAAACCCTGAACGCAAAGCTCCTTTGCGCCTCCTGCACCGCGACCGACGTTCTCACCAAATGGTGCGCCGACCACAAACTGGCGAGCGAACCCGTGGTCCATGCACGGCGGATCAATGGTGCGGAGAAGCCTGTCTCGCCTGAACAGCGGCAAAGACTTCGAGTTGGCCCCGAAGAGGCAGTCACCTACCGGCATGTCGAGCTTACCTGCGGTGGCCACGTCCTTGTCGAAGCCGACAATTGGTATGTGCCTAGCCGGGTCGGGCCGGACATCAACCACGTGCTGACTACAACCGATACACCTTTCGGCCGGGCGGTGCAGGAGTTGAAACCCGTCCGGGAAAATTTATCGGTCGAAATACTATGGAGCCCGCTTCCCGACGGATGGGAACTGGCCCCGCCTCCTTCTGGAGAACCGGGAGAGGCATTGGCGATGCCCTGGCAGCTTTTCGTCCATCGCGCCGTCATTTATAATGACAAGCATGAGCCCTTTTCAGAAGTCAGAGAGATTTTTACGCGCGAAGTCTTAGCCTTTGGTCCGCCGTGATGGGTCGCAGCATGGCTCCCATGGAGCCGGTTTCACTGGCTCTTTCCAGCGTTGTAAGGCACGCGGCCGTGCCCCGCGCGTTGGCAGTATTGCGCGGACTTGCGTGGGCAGTGGCGGACATTGTGTTCCCGCCGGCGTGCCTCAACTGCCGCCAATCCACCGGTGCCGCGGGCTCGCTCTGTGCCGCCTGCTGGGCGCAGGTCCGGTTTGTCGAGCGTCCCTTTTGCGAGCGTCTGGGCACGCCCTTCGCCACGGATCTCGGCAGCGACGGGCTTCTCTCGCCTGAGGCGGTCGCCAATCCTCCGGTATTTGCCCGCGCCCGGGCGGTTGCCCATTTCGACGACGGGCCGGTGCGAAACTTGGTGCACCGGCTGAAATATAGCGACCGGATGGAACTCGCCAAACCGCTCGGGGCTTGGATGGCCCGCGCCGGCAACGAACTGCTCGTCGAGGCCGATCTTCTCGTGCCGGTCCCTTTGCATCGCCGCAAGCTTGCCGCGCGCCGGTTCAACCAAGCGCACGCCTTGGCACAAGCGGTCTCCGCCCAGTGCGGGGTCCCGGCCGATCCTTTCGTCCTCGCGCGGATCAAGCCGACGGCGTCGCAGGTGGGGCTTTCCCGTTCGCAGCGGGCGCTCAATATGCAAGGCGCGTTTTGCGTGGCCGAAGACATGGCCGCGCGCGTTGCGGGCCGCGCGATTGTCCTCATCGACGATGTCATGACCTCAGGCGCCACCGTCAACGCGGCGTCGCGCGTACTCCTACGCGCCGGCGCCAAGCGCGTTGATGTCTTGGTGTTCGCGCGGGCAGTGTAGGGCTTGGTTTCAACCCGCCATAGTCTTGAGGGCCGGCGCCACCTTATAATTCGCCTCGGTCTTCGCCTTGATCTCGTCGAGTGTGACGCCATCGGCAAGTTCGATCAAGGTCATTTCGCCGCGTTCCTTGTCGATCGAAAAAACCGCAAGATCCGTGATCACGAGGTCGATGACCGCCGTGCCGGTCAGCGGCAAGGTGCACTTGTGCAGGAGTTTTGGCTTTCCCTTCGCGGTGTGTTCCATGACCACCACGACACGCTTGACGCCGGCAACGAGGTCCATCGCGCCGCCCATGCCTTTCACCATTTTGCCGGGGATCATCCAATTGGCGAGGTCGCCGCGTTCGGTCACTTCCATCGCACCGAGGATCGCGAGATCGATATGCCCGCCGCGAATCATCCCAAAACTATCGGCGGAGGAGAAATAGCTTGTGGTCGGGAGTTCGGTGATTGTCTGCTTGCCGGCATTGATGAGGTCGGCGTCTTCCTCCCCCTCGAACGGAAACGGCCCCATGCCGAGCATACCGTTTTCGCTCTGCAATTGCACATCCATTCCGGGCGGAATGAAATTCGCAACAAGCGTCGGAATGCCGATCCCGAGATTGACGTAATATCCATCGCGCAATTCCTTGGCCGCGCGTGCCGCCATCTGATCTCTGGTCCAGGCCATTTGGTTCTCCTCAAGCGGCGGCGCGTGGGCGCGTGGTGCGCTGTTCGATGAGTTTGGCGGCGTTTGGCACGTGCACGATGCGCTGGACGAAAATGCCCGGCGTATGGATCGCGTCGGGATCGATTTCTCCTGCCTCCACGAGATGCTCGACTTGCGCCACCGTCACCTTCCCGGCGCTCGCCATCATCGGATTGAAATTGCGCGCCGTTTTGCGATAGATGAGATTGCCTTCGGTGTCGCCCTTGTAGGCGTGGACGAGCGAGACATCGGCGACGAGTCCGCGCTCCATGACATAGGTCGCGCCGTCGAAGTCGCGAAGCTCTTTCCCATCGGCAATGATGGTTCCGACGCCCGTTTTTGTGAAAAACGCCGGGATACCCGCCCCGCCTGCCCGGATCCGCTCGGCCAGCGTGCCTTGCGGATTGAATTCGAGTTCGAGCTCATCGGAAAGATAAAGCCGCTCGAAAAGCTTGTTCTCGCCGACATAAGACGAGATCATTTTCTTGATTTGCCGGGTCTCGAGGAGGAGCCCTAGGCCCACGCCATCGACACCCGCATTGTTCGAGATCACGGTCAAATCCTTGACCTTGGTGTCGCGAATGGCCTCGATCAGGAGCTGCGGGATGCCGCAAAGCCCAAATCCCCCCGACATGATGGTCATCCCGTCCTCGAGGATGCCGGCCAGGGCCGAACGGGCGTCCGGAAAAATCTTGTTCATGCGTGGTCCTCGGCTGCGGGCATTCGGCTTGCGGCCCGTGTTTGATTGGCGCGTGTTGGCTGGAACTGGAAAATTCTATATGCGAAGCAACAATTTTGCCAGACGGTGTCGCGCCGCCGGGGAAAAGCAATTGCGAACACCGCTGTGGCGCAAACAATCAATCGTACCAAAATGTTTCACGTGAAACATTTTGGTACGATTTGGGCCAAAAACCTTACAGACCGCATCCATCCAGCGGCTTGAAAATTGTGCGATCGCGCGGAAACTTTGTACTTTTGGCGGGTTGGATGGCGCGGCCCAGTGCGGGTGCTGGCTTTGCCCCGAAGCGACCTTTGGCGACCGCTTGGCCATGCTCAAGCCACGAGAATTGAATTTGTTTGACCAAGTCGTATGCAATCATGAAAATTGATATATGACCAATTGGATTCATCAAGGGCCGAAAAACCGTGACAACATTCGACATCAATCGGTTCCAAAACAAGACTGAGCTTACGGGACAATACGAACGGCAACTTCACCGCCTTACGTTTGAACACAAAGATGTCGTGTGCATCGAAAAGGCGGTCCGAAGGGCTGTTGAAAATCTTCGCGACAAGCGTTGCACACCATTCGTGATCTATGGCGAGCCCCAGAGCGGCAAGACAGAAATGATGATTTGTCTGACGGGGAAATTGCTTGACGAAGGATACCCTATTATACTTCACTTGCTAAACGACAGCGTCGATCTACTCAGCCAAAATTTGGGTCGCTTTAAGACCTCTGGACTAGCCCCAGCAGCTCAGAATTTTAGTGAAATACTAGATCCAGCTGTCAAAATAAAAGGCCAACGTCTCGTTATATTTTGTAAGAAGAATGGGTCCGATCTTCGAAAGCTTATCGACAAACTCGGAGGTCTCGACGGCGTTGTCGTGATCGACGACGAAGCGGACTATGCGTCGCCCAACGCAAAAATAAACAGCGGCGAGTGCACACCGATAAATGAGCTTATCACTCAGCTTATTGGCGAGCAAGGCATATATATCGGCGTAACTGCAACTCCTGCGCGCCTAGATCTAAACAATACATTCGATAATGACAGCAGCTTGTGGGTAGATTTTCCTCCGCATAATAAATATACAGGTCAAGATGACTTTTTTCCTATTGAAGGCGATATCAAATATCTACGCACTCTGCTACCAGACGCAGGTACTGACCCAAAATATGAGCGTCAAGCTCTCTTCAGCTTCCTTGTTAATGTCGCCTATCTGAATAAATACGTTAATAATTCTGAGAAGAACTACTCATTCTTGGTGCACACGAGTGGTAAGAAGGTCGATCACAAGACCGATAGAAATGTTATTTACGATGCGCTAGGCGCCCTCATTGATCGCAAAGGAAGTGAATTCACGAAATATGTTAAGATGATTTGGGAACTTTCCGAGAAGCGATACGCGGACGCCGATCCCGATAAGATGACAAGTTACGTCCTAGACAACGTTTCACGCTATGCAATCATCACTCTAAACAGCGAGCGTGATTGGAAGGACAATTCGAGCGCCGCAACGGACCCCACTAGCCTGTTCACAATTATTATTGGCGGGAATATTGTGTCCCGCGGTGTAACTCTCAACAATTTGCTATCGATGTTTTTCACCAGAGACGTGAAACACAAGATTCAGCAGGACACGTACATTCAGCGCGCCCGCATGTTTGGAAGTCGGGGTGATTACCTGAGGTTTTTTGAGCTCACGATCCCGAGCGCTCTGTATGTCGATTGGCACCGGTGCTTCGTCTTCCACAGATTGGCGTTGGCAGCAATCAAGGACGGTCTTG
>DATBQJ010000034.1:0-26613 GCA_036560885.1 Methylocella sp. | reverse complement strand
CTATCCCCGCGTGTGCGGGGGAGCCCAGAGCCTCATAACCCATTGTAATGCAAGCAGGGGTCTATCCCCGCGTGTGCGGGGGAGCCGTCTGCGGCGTGAACTTCTGATCCTGCGCGTAGGGTCTATCCCCGCGTGTGCGGGGGAGCCCGGTACATCATCCCAAGATGCGCCGGTTGATTGGGTCTATCCCCGCGTGTGCGGGGGAGCCGGTGGGGATCGGCGTCTTGTCAATCGCAGGAGGGGTCTATCCCCGCGTGTGCGGGGGAGCCGCGCGATGCCGTAGAGGACGTCGAAGGCGGCGGGGTCTATCCCCGCGTGTGCGGGGGAGCCGGCGTCAAGGGGTTTCCCCATAAGACGGAGGGGGGTCTATCCCCGCGTGTGCGGGGGAGCCGTGAACCGCGCGGCTATGGTCAACTACGCAAAGGGTCTATCCCCGCGTGTGCGGGGGAGCCCCTGACACTCAAGTCATTGATCTTCCAATAGACGATGTCAAACAGCAAATAGATTTGTCACTCGGCTTTAGTTGCCTCGATCAAGGCGCGACGAACCAGCAGCACTGCGTCGTGCGCAACAATTTCTTTCGGAGGTTCACCAAGGGTGGCCAATCCGAGACCGCCGTGAGCAGCGGTGTCCGCCCAAGTCATAACTATGCTTCCGCGTTTCAAATGCACATGCCAGTCGGACAGCACCTCCCATATTCGAGTCCTCACTCCGGCGCTCATCCGGGGATGCGCATAGGTTCCCGGAGCGAGCTCGAGCATTGCAGAGGCCAAGAACCCACGGTAGCGCGCCTCGACGTCGCGCGTGATCACGACGACCATCGGCATCAGCCGTCTCCTGATTCCTTCGCAGTTCCGTCCCTCTCCTCGCCGAACAATGCCTTGATCCGATCGATCATCGAGGGAATGAGCGCGTGTTGCCGCATGAGCTTCGCCGCACGTCGGCGTGTCAGACGTTCGATGGATTCCACGTTCTTGGCGGCTTCCTTCGCGGCGCCAAAAGCAATATCGAGGACCACGTCGTGGCGATAGAGGTCGGCGATATCGAGAACAAAGGATTGTCCGGAGTCCTCATGAATGAAGCCGAGCTGAGGGATCGCACCGACCGAGGCCACAGCGACAGCCGCAGCGGCGCTCACCGCGGTTGCGGCATGGTTTATCGCCTGGTTGGGAAGGTCGCCTGCTTCAGGGTTGTCTCGATCATAGTTCCGGCCGCGCCAGGTAACACCGAACCGCTCCGCCGCGAGCTGATAGGCACGCTTGATGCGCGCGCCCTCCTGACCACGCAGCACCTCGATATCGCGGGTGCGGACGATCTCCCCGAAGCGTATGGCGTACATCGCACGTGCAATCTGCATCCGGCGCTCGGGATCGGACCATGATTTCATCTGCGCTCGCGCTATGGCCGACGTGTCCGGCGCCAGAGGCGGGGCGGTGTAGAACCTGGTCGCACCTTCGCCGATCGCGGCCAAAGCGCAGCCGTGCCGTGCCAGCAGCCGCAACGCGTCGTGGGTCACGCTCGATCCTGGACCCAGCAGCACAATGGAAACCGCTTGATGCGGCACTTGGTAGGCGCCGGCGGGGAGATCGCCGCTCCCGGCGGTGACGAACCGGAGGCAGCCGTCTTCCACATCGAGCCGACCGCGCTCCAGCCAGATCAATCCATGCCTGTCGGCGTGCGGAATTCGCGCTTTTTCCAGACCGAGCCGTCCCGAAAGCATGGCGTCCCTCCTAGCGAGCCGGGCGCAGCAGCAGCATCCCGTAGCCGTAGGCGCCGAGGCGACCGACCCCGCTCGCCAGACGAGCCGCAAATTTTTCGCCATCGAGAACGGTCAACTCGCCGTGCCAGGTCACGTCCGGACCTTCGTGGGTTTGTCGACCCCGCAACACGGTGCGGCGTTCGAAATCGACCATTCGCGCCTGCTCCAATCTTGCCGCCTCGCCCAATCTTTCGCTCAGCCATTGGCGATAAACGCTCTCGCGCTCGACGCGCGCGTCGAGCGGCGGACCGAACGGAAATTTCCGCAGTGCTTCCGCAAGAAAGGCATCGACTTCCGCACCCTTGGGAAAAACGCCGGCAGGCTTCAGCAAACGCTTCACCGGGCGCACGCGCAGGTCGAATGCGAGGCGTCTCCCTTCTTTCCAAGCGTCGGGCATGAGCTTCACGGCCAGTCGGGCTGGGTCGCAAACCGTCAAGGCGTCCGGAAGCGCACATTCCCGCGCGACCTGCTGGAGAGCGGTTTCATCTGCGTGGGCATAGGCGTAAAGGGAGCCGCTCGCCGCACCTGGCCGCACCATCAGCCGAAAAGGCTGCAAGGCGCCTTTGCCAAAGGTTTCCGAGAGCAGATGGTGCAGGGCGCATCCCTCGTCCGCGCCGAAGTCGCGCCGCGCCGCCGCCCATCCGCGCAAGGCCCTGAGATCGATCGGCAGGCTGGCGAGATAGAGCGGCGTCATGCGGCGATCTCTCGGGCCGAGACGATTCCTTCGACGATCTTGCGTGCGCCTCCATGCAGCCCGGTGCGCCAGTTGCGCAGATCCGGCAAATCGATGATACGGAAAACGTCTTCGCCATCCTCCGGGCCCTCGCCGATCGGCCAAATGGCGCGCATTCTCTTCACACGCGTGTCAGCCCCGTTTTCCATGCTCAGCAAGACGTCGTGCGCTGTGGGTGCCGCAACGAATTTCTTCCAGAGCACCGGCGCCGAAGGCAAGCAAGGCTTGCGTCCGATGAACAGCGGCCGGGCCGGCCGTTCGAGTGCCGCGGCAAGAGAGTCGAGGTCCGGTGCCGCCGGCCCGGGCTCGAGGCGCAGCGCGACCATCACGCGCGCATCCATGTGGTATTCGCGACGTCGACGATGCGGCGCCCCATAGCTTGCGCCGTCGCGGCCCTCGGGCACTCCCCAGGTGGTCCAGCCCTTGTCGTTCTTTTCCAACCGGGCGTTCTGCATATCGGTCAGCAGGCCGGACTCTTCCGCCCGGTCGCGCCGCGCCGCGAAAACGAGGCGGTCTTGCAACGCCTGGTGCTTCTCCCATTCCGTTCGCTCCCAACCCAGCGCGTTGGCGAGCAGCCCTGTGAGCATGGATTGTGCGGGGAAATCGCGGGTGATGCCGACATGGTCGATGGTCACGCCACCGAAGGCGAGCAGCGGCGCCTCGAGCCGCAAGACGAGCCAGCGCCGATCAGGCATCGGAAGTTTCTTTCACTCTGGCCTCGGCCCAGGGCGCGAGCTCGGCGAGCGATCCGCTGGCCGTTCCCGGAAGCGGCTTGTCGGACAGGTTCAGGCAAATCCGTGCTTCGCCGGTTGCATAGGCATGATCAAAGGCATTGAGCTGGCCCGCAAGTTTTTCCACCGCGTTGTCCAGGTTCGGCTCGGCCGGCTTGCGATAGGCTTCGGCGAGGCTGCGCGGCTGGCGGTCGCCGGCCTCCAGCAGCATGAAGCCCGCGCGTCCATAGGGCGCGGTCGAGCCGAGCTTGGCACCGGGCGAGACCTCGGCGATCAAGTAGACGAGATTGTGAACTACACGGCCGGCGAGGTCGCGGTCGCCGCTGCAATTGGCGACAAGACCCGGCAGGTCGATCACCGTGTAGCCGTAGAACAGGCCGCAGGTCAGCTCGGTTTCCTGGATCGTGTCCGCCCCGCTGTCGTCCTCGTCCCTTTTCAAGTCGTCGACGGCGGTGAAATAATCGTCCTCGGCTTCCTCGCCATGAACGGTGAACGCATGGGCGACATGCACAGGTGCATCGATGTTGGCGGCGGGATCGGAGGTGACCATACGGCCGAACAAGGCCGCGACGAGCCCGCCCGGCAAGGCAGCGCTCTGGCTCATGGCTTTGTAATTCTTGTCCTTGATCCATTCGCCGACCGCCTTTTTCGCCGAAGCGGCATCGCTTGCACCAGCGGCCAGTCTTTCGGCCTCCTTCGCAAGCCAGTCCAATTCGGGCTTGCCGAGGAGAAGCGTCTGGCGGCTCTTCTTCCCCTTGTCAGCCTTGTCGCCATAGACGAGCTTTTGAAATTCGGGCTCGAGCGCCGCGACAATCTCGTCGGGGAAGCTGCCTTTCAACGGTCCGATCACCTTTTCGGTCACCAATTCGCGCGAGCGAAGGGAATCGACATAGCCGACCAAATTCTGCAGGGCATGCGGATCGTTGACGATACGCCAATGGCGTTTGAGACATTGCGATGAGATGCGAGTGCGCGAAACGCCACCAAAAGTGAGCCGCTTGGCGAGGCCCGAGTCGTCTCGGTTGAGCAGAGCGGCCGCGTAGGAATGCAGAGTATGAATTTGTAGGAATCGGGGCGCTGTCATTGTTCGACTTCCTCGGGTTCGGATTGGCGCGCGGCGAAATCGAGCCGGCGGTAATAGGCTTTGGCGATTTTCTGCGGATTGTCTCGGGCATCGGAAAAAAGCAGGAGCGCCGCGACTTCCCTACAATCGAGGCCCGAGGCGCGGTCGCGGTTGGCCGCCAGCATCCGGGCGATGCGCATGACGGCCTGGGCACGTGATACGGCCGGAGCGGCGAGCAACCGAGCAAGTCGAGTTTCCGAAAGGAAGGGACGCGGTTCTTGGCCCGCCTGCCAGCCGGGGTCCCCGCCATCGCACAAGACTGAGCCGAGCCGCCGTTTCGGATCATGCAAACGATCCGATGGCAGCCTGTCGCCCTTCGGAGTCAGGACCGCGAGAATTCGGACAATCGGCATCCAGCGGTCGGGTGGCTCATCGATGAAGCCGCATTCCACCGCCAATCGCCAATAGGCCAACGGCCCCGGGCCACCGGTCTCCATCCGACGCAATTCCGCCAGTGAGCCGGTATCCAGTCGAAGCAGCCGGCGCGACAATTGCTCGATTATGGCCTCAAGCGGCATGCGCTTCGTCCTCGGCAATGGGTTTTTGGAATAGGGACGGGAATGACGCGCGCACCATGCCCTCGAAGGCGCTCCTTGCCCGAGCCTCTGCACGCGGCCGGAAAATTCCGGCGCAGGGCATGGCGGGCAAAGTCGCCGCGAAGACGGCTTTCGCCTTGTCGAAGAGCGCGCGGGCGAAAATGCGCTTTTCTGCGTGGAATGCATCGCTGCCTGCCTCTTGGGCATCGAAGCGCGCCCAGAGATGCTCGAAGAAAATTTCATCGGCTGCGCGGTCGAAGCGCGCGCGGGCTTCCGAAGCGTGGCTGTAATGTTCCTTCTTGACCTTCTCGCGGTCGCCGCCGGCCGCCGCCAGTGCCAAAGCATAGGCGAGCGCCTTGTCGAACTTGTCGATTTCCCCGATTTGCATCTCGGCGAGCTTGTGAAGGTCTTCGCGGCGCCCGCCTAGCAGGGTCGCTTTCCTTCCGCCCAAGGGCAAGCTGCGGGACTTGAATCCGTCGGTCTTGCTGTTGCCGCGGGACAGAGCAGCGCAGACGAGTGCCAAAGTCTCGCCCTGGCGCTCGAAAGAGGCCGGCTTGGCAAGCAGGGGCAGGCTCCAGTCGCCGGAAAGAAGCAAGTCAGTTAGCCTTCGATAATCGAAATCGCCTTCGCCGAGGGTGAGGCTCTTGTTCTCGGTCTTGTGAACCGGCGCGAAAGGATCGCCCAGAGCACCCTTGAAGGTCTTGGCGTCGATGCGTGTAGATTTTGACGTGCCCTTCACCGCCGAAAGCTTCTTGCCCATGCCGACAAGGCGCAGGCGACGGCAGATTTCGATGAACCAGATGTCCAGCTGCGGCAGACGAAGCTGCTCGACTTCGGGCCAGGGCCCCAGCCAAACGAGGCCGATCCCGCCTTCCGCCGGGAAGCCAAGATGCTCGCTGGCTTCCAATTCACGGTCCCGCGCTTCGAGCAGCGCTCGGACGTCGCGGCGGAGCCAGGCACCAGGGCGCGGTGTCATGGCCTTTTCGCCTCGAGAAGGCAAAGGTGCCAACGCCAGCATAGGGCGCGAGGAAGAACCACCGTTCATCCGTGCGATTCCCTGGTTACCGGCGCCTCCATAGCCTTCGCCTGTCTGGAGCGAGACCAGCGCGAAAATCCAATCCTGCGGCGTGGCGCGGCGTGCGACGGCTCGCTTGAGGTCGTGGTTCTTCGACGTGATGAGCAGGTCGAGCGTGTCGGGACAAGGAATAGCGTTGTTGAGCTTTACACCCTCTGGAACCGGCGGCTGAAGGAAGGCCGGCTTCGACGAATCCTTGACCACGAGCCGCCAGGGCTCGTCGTCCGGGAAATCGCGTGTCAGGCCGCGCAGGAGGCCACGCCATTCGTCTTCGCCCGACGGCATTTCGGTCGAGCCGCCGCGATGCATTGCTAGAGCGGCAAGCTGGACGAGAAACATATGCCAAGCCGGCGCCTGATGCGGCCGCAAGGCCGGAAAATGCTCGACCTCGTCGCGCGCGAGGGCGGCGAAAAGACCGGGGAGGGAAAGCGCGCCGTTGGGCGTGACGTCGATGAGCGGCACGGTGAGAAGATTGTCTCCAAAATCAGTCATTTCTTCATTTCCCTGACCAATCCCATTCGTTGATAAAGAAACGCTGCATCACCGAGCATGAATCGAATTCCATTCTCTTGGCTCGTCGTTTCCACCGGTTCCTCCGCATTGACGCCCCGAGACCAATGCGCCGGCAATATCACGCTGGTGATCATTTGGCCGAAAGGCCCTTCCACTGGTTCCACAAAGATAATGCGTGCACCTTCTCCACCGAGACGCGTGCGAATTCTTTCCTCGTCGGACACAAAAACGGCATCAGCGAAGGGCTCGTCCACTTGCAGCGCGACGTTCTTAGCCACACCGGCGTCCGCAATTTCGCTGCCGATTACCTTGTTCCAATAATCGGCCCAGGGCTTGCCCAATTCACGATGGAGCGCGTCGATCGGTTCTGGATGGACAGCGCTTTCGACCAGCCAGCGATTCATGGCCGGAATCGTCCATTCCAGCCACGCTTCGACAAGACGGCGCGTCAGCTCGAGAATGGAGAGGTCGCGATAGACGCCCTGCAAGACGCCGTCATCCAACCAGGCACCGAGCCCGTTTTCGAAAGCCGGCGCGAGCAGCGGCGCCAATCCCTTTTCCGGCGCCAGGACGATGCAGCGTGGCGTTTCGAATCCGCCGGGACGCTCGATTTCGTGCCGATGCAACCGGCCGATCCGCTGCAACAATACATCGACCGGGCACAGATCGGTGATCAGGATATCTGCGTCGATATCTAGGCTTTGCTCGAGCGTTTGCGTGCCGACGACGATGACGCCGTGTGATCGTTTTTTCGTTTCCGGCGAAAGCGCCGTCTCGACTGATTCGTCGAGAAGCTTGCGGTCTTCCGGCGCGAAGCGGCTGTGATGCAAAGCCGGGCCATCGGCGACTTGCAGCAGTAGGTTTTCGGCGGCGGACTGGCGCACGGCTTCCCAAGTCGCGACGGCCGCCGTCACCGTATTGCGGATGACGAGCACGCGAGCACCTTGCTTCGCGGCGTTTATCGCTCGTCGGGCCGCGTCTCCGGCCGACATGGTAGCGATCAACTCCATGCGAACGGTTTTTTGCCTCTGAAAGCCGCCGACATCGCGCGGTGCTTCCTCGCCCTTGCCCCAAACCGTGGGATAGGGAGCGGCAACGGCGTCCTCGTAGGACGGTGCGCTTTTACGTCCCAACCATTTGATCCGTGCGACCGACCCCAAGGTCGCCGACATCAACATCGCGTAGCCACCACGCCGCAGATGCATTTTCAGAAGGTGGTTTTGCACCTCCATCATGTAGCGGTCGGAGGCGTGGACCTCGTCGATCACGAGGAAGCTTCGCGAAAGCGCCGCGGCACGCAGATGCGCGTGCTTGACCTGCAAGGCGGCGAGCATGGTCTGATCAACGGTGCCGACGGCCACAGTAGCGGCCAAATACCGCTTGGCGCTTTCCGCCGCCCATCGAGCCAGCAGCTTTGCTTCGTCGGGATTGTCGTCCCAGCGCACAGTCCAATCAGGCAGTGCGTGCCCTTGAGTGTCGCCGGATTTCAGATAGCCTGGCACGGCGAGGACGGCCTCCCGCGCGTTTTCGCCAAAGAAGCGGTGGATCGCGCGATTGACACGGCCATGTATTTGGATGGCGGCTGCGCGCGTGGGCAGTGCAAAATAGAGGGAATCTACGCAGCCGGCCTCCAAGAGGCGAGCGAAACGCCAAAGGGCCGCTTCCGTCTTGCCGGAGCCCGTTTCGGCTTCGAGGATGATAAGGCGCTCATCGAGTGGATATTCCGCGGCTTGTTGTTGTTGCGGACGAGGATTTTCAAACCCAGCTAGAACACGAAAGGTTGCGCGACCTTTAATGTCGATTTTTAGCGCGCTTATGTCGAGACCAATTTTCAACGCCGCCTGATAGGCTCTCTCGCGCGCCTTGATCATATAATCGGGATCGAGCATCTCAACGAACTCGAAGATGCGCCTGTCCGATCCGATCCAGTCCGCAAGTGATACCAAGCCGCAGAAGTAATGCTGAAAGTCTTCCGTAGCGGGCAGAGGTTCTTCTGTTTGAACGAAAGCTGCTGGAAACCAGCGACGCATCATTGTCCCTAGTTCCGCGGCTGCCGCGACGGGGTCGTAACCATCAACGCGATACCAAGGGCTTTCCGCGACATGATTGATTTTTAGCGGGCGCCCGTGATGGGAGAGGGAGGCGTAGAGAAGGTTGATGTCGACACCCCAATCACGAAGGTCATCGAGGCAGAGATGAGCGGCGATTTCCGCCGGCCCATGCGCATCGAAGATCGAGGCGCCTTCGGCAACATGTCCGCAGACTCTTCCCTTCCAAAGGCCTTGCGGCCATCTCTTGGCATGGAAACCCGGATGTAGTTTGCCGGCGTCATGCAAGAAGGCCAAAACGCCGAGACGGGCGATGATTATCGACGAAAGGCGAGTTTGGGCGGACCGTTCGAGTCGTTCGCGAATGGTTGGTAGAGAGACGAGCACCTCGAAACAAGCAGCTACATCTGCCATGTGATGAGCGAGTCGGTGAATGCGGCCTTCGCGAAATTTTCCCCAAGCAATCCGAGACTGCGCGTTGACTGGCAATTGATCAACCTCGATGGAGCACACAATTCTCTTTGACGACTATGCAACCGTGCGACGAGATCGTCGAGTTCACGGGCCGGTAAGATAGCACCATGGACGCGACCGTGACGAATCGAATTGGGGAGAATGCACTTGGCCGCAGGGACTGCCGCCCGGCGGGGGCCTTCGATATTTCTTTCGGCACTATCGGCAGTAGAACCCGAGCTGTTTTTTGGATTACTGCGCGTGTGCTCCGGCTGAATTGGCGCACGGCGGCATTGCACGGCTACAACTTCAAGCCATATGACCTCGGTGCGGTGTCATTCCGCCCCGGCCTTCAATTTATCGAGATAGTCAGCCCATTGCTGCATCATGCGCCGCCGCTCGGGAAGATGCGCCGTCCGGTTGTAGGCGCGCCCGTTCGGATCGCGCACCGCGTGGGCTAGTTGGTGTTCGATGTAGTCAGGACGGACCCCTAGCACTTCGTCAAGAATCGTCCGTGCTACCGCCCGGAAGCCGTGTCCGCTCATTTCATCCTTGCCGATTCCCATGCGCCGCAATGCCGCGAGAATGGCGTTATCGCTCATCGGCCGTCCGTTGCTACGCGCTCCCGGAAAGACAAAGCGCCCGCGCCCGGTGAGGGGATGCAGTTCGCGCAGGATTTCCACGGCCTGCCGGGAGAGGGGAACAATGTGCGGGGTTTTAGTCTTGGTCACGGTGTAGCGCCATTCCGCCGCTTCCAAGTCGATGTCCGCCCATTCGGCCTTGCGTAGCTCGCCGGGGCGCACGAATACCAGCGGGGCAAGGCGCAAGGCACAGCGCACCGTGAGCGTGCCTTGATAGCCATCCATCGCCCGCAGCAGTTCGGCAACCCGCTTCGGCTCGGTCGTCGCCGCGAAGTGTTCACCCTTCACCGGGGGCAACGCGCCGCGCAGGTCGCCGCATGGATCGCGCATTGCCCGTCCGGTCGCCACGGCATAGCGGAACACCTGCCCGCAGTTGCCCAGCGCCCGGTGCGCGGTTTCCAATGCGCCCCGGTTTTCAATCCGCCGCACCACGGCCAGCAGTTCGGGGGCGGTCACTTCGGCAATCGGTCGCCCGCCAATCCACGGGAAGATGTCGCGTTCGAAACGCCGGATGATGCGGTCGCTATGATTCGCAGCCCAGGTCGCGGAATATTTGGCGAACCACTCCCGCGCCACTACCTCGAAGCTGTTTGCCGCCTTGTCGGCTCGCGCCGACTTCATCACCTTACGGTTTTCGCTAGGGTCGATTCCATCGGCCAGCAGCTTGCGCGATGCGTCCCGGTGGTCGCGGGCGTCTTTCAGGCTCACGTCGGGATAGACGCCAAGGGACAGCCGCTTTTCCTTTCCGTCAAACCGGTACTTCAGCCGCCACCATTTCCCGCCGGCCGGAGAGACTTCCAGGTACAGCCCACGCTCATCGAAGAGCCTGATGGGCTTCTCGCCGGACTTGGCGTTACGGATCGCGGTATCAGTCAATGGCATGGGGGCAACTTCTTGTAGGGCAACTCACTTGTCCCCAATGTTGCCCCCACCAGCCCCCGGATGTCAATGGAAAGTGTAGCCCCTTGCTGGATGGAAAACCAAAGAAAAAGCCAGCAGTTACATTGGCTTCTGGATATTACAGGAATTACTAGGATGGTTAAGTGGTAGCGGAGGAGGGACTCGAACCCCCGACACGAGGATTATGATTCCTCTGCTCTAGCCAGCTGAGCTACTCCGCCCCATGGTTGCCGCAAACAACCGAAGCGCCCGCGATATCGCAGGGAGAAATAGGGGTGTCAAGCGAGTGCCGTCAAAGCGAACATAAAGCGGCCAGGCCTTACAATAATATTTGGCTCGTCACTGTGGATCCTGCTTGCCGCGCCCTGCCTGTTGCCCGATCCCTCGCGCCATTTCGACGAATTCGCTCGGCATCATGATGATCGTCATGGTGTTTTGCTCGGCGCCGACCTCGGTAATCATTTGCATGCGGCGCAATTCGAGCCCGGCGGGGCTTTCCATGATGGTTTCGGCCGCCTGCCGCAGCAGCGCCGCAGCTTCGACCTCCGCCTGCGCCTTGATTTGGCGGGCGCGTTTTTCGCGGTGCGCCTCGGCCTCTTGCGCCATCGCACGCTGCATGGATTCGGGAATCTCGACATTCTTCATCTGGACCCGCTCGACCTTGACGCCCCAAGGCTCAGTCACGCCGTCGATTGAGTTCTGCAGGGCCCGCGATATCGCCTCCTGCTCCTTCAGCACGTCGTCGAGCGTATGCTGACCGATGACATTGCGCAGCGCAGTTTGCGCGACTTGGACAACCGAATCACCGACGTTGACAACCTCGATGACGGCCCGTTTCGGATCGATCGTCCTGCGCCAGATCACCGCGTTGATCTTGATTGGTACATTGTCCTTGGTGATCGCTTCCTGCTGTTCGACCGCTGTCGTCATCGTGCGCATGTCAATCGTCCATTGCCACTCGATGAGCGGAATCAGCAGATAAAGCCCCGGTCCCGAGGTGCGGACATATTTGCCGAGCTGGAAAATCACCGCCCTTTCATATTGGTTGGCGATCCGCACGCCGGTCACTAGAAAGAGGAGCACAAGGATCGCCAGGAAAGAAATTATCAGCATCGCATGATTCTCGACTGTCTCGCACGAAGGCGCGGCGCCTCAGCATGAGGCCCGATTCTTGCGCGTGCCTGGACAACACTTGCGTTCAAGGTTCCTTTCTCCACCATGTGTCGAGGGTGGCGCCACCCGAGGCCGGGCCGTAGCGCGGCAGGTTGCGCGGCCGCGCAAGTTCGGCGGACGCCGCGATCCATTGGTCCTGCGCATGAAACAGCGGAACAATATAAAAGCCGGAGAGAAGCACGCGGTCATAAGCGCGCACGGCGGCAGTAAACTCCGCGTCCGTCTTGGCGGTGAGCAGGGCGTTGATCATCGCATCGACGGCCGCAGATTTGACCCCGGCGAGATTGAATGAAGCTTCCTGATCCGCGCTTGCCGAGCCCCAGCGCGAGCGCTGCTCGTTGCCGGGCGAGGCGGAGGCAAGCCAGCTTCCAATCATCATATCGAAATCGAATTTCTGCCTCCGCCTTTGATATTGGACTTCGTCGACGAGCCGGACATTCGCCGTTATTCCTATCCTGCCAAGCGAATCCTTATAGTTGAGGGCGAGCCGCTCCTGGTTCCTGTCCTTGACCATGATCTCGAAGGACATCGCCTCGCCCCCTTTAGTCAGGCGGCCGCCGTCGAGTTCGTAGCCTGCTTCTTTCAAAAGTGCGAGGGCGCGCTTTGGCTGCGTCCGGTCCGCTCCCATCCCGCCGGTTGCGGCCGGCTGCCAGCGGCCCTCCAGAATGTCGGCGCGAACCACGCCCGGAAACGGTGCGAGCAGGGCACGCTCGGCGGCACTCGCCGCGCGCCCGGTCGAGGCAAGTTCGGAATCGTCAAAAAAACTTTTCGTTCTCTTGTAGAGCCCATTAAAAAGATTGGCATTGATCCATTCGAAATCGAAAACAAGACCCAGCGCTTCGCGAACCGTGCTGTCGGCAAACAGCGGCCGGCGCAGATTGAAGACAAACCCTTCCATCCCCTTCGGCCCTCCGGCGGGCAAGGCTTCCCGGAAGGCCCTGTGATCGCGAATGGCGGGGAAATCATAGGCATTGGTCCAGCGGGCCGGACTGGTCTCCTCACGAAAATCGAGAAGCCCTGCCGCGAAAGCCTCAAATAGGCTGTTGGCGTCGCGAAAATATTCGATGTCGATCTCATCGAAATTGAAGAGGCCGCGGCGGACCGGCAGGTCCTTGGCCCAGTAATCAGGATCGCGGCGCAAAACGATGCGCTCGCCAGGCTTGACACTGGCGACAACATAGGGTCCGGAACCCGTCGGAATCTCGAGACTTGCGTCGTCGAATTTCGACGGATCCGTCTTGCGGTGCGGCAACACCGGCATAAGCGCGAGCGTGAGGGGCATTTCCCGGTCTCCGATACCGGATAGATCGTAGCGGATTGTCAGCGCGTCTGGCGTTTCGACCGATTTGACAAGAGAATAAGCCGCGCGCTGTTGCGGCCGGCCCTTGGATTTCAGGAGCTCGAAGGTGAACCGGACATCGGCCGAGGTAATTGGGACGCCGTCAGAGAAATGCGCCCGCGGGTCGAGCCTGAAGGTCGCGAATGAGCGGTCGGCGTCCGTCTCGATGGTTTGCGCAATCAATCCGTAAAGCGTGAAAGGTTCATCGAGAGAGCGCGCCATCAAGGTTTCGAAGACATTGGTGTTCAACCCCTGCGCGGTCGATCCAGCCTTCAGGTTGAACGGATTGAGGCTGTCGAAAGTACCGGGAAATCCGATCGCCAAACGGCCGCCTTTCAACGCCGCGGGATCGGCGTACGGCAGATGATCGAAGCGAGCATCGAGCGCGGGGGTGCCGTGCATGGCGATGGCTGGCGCTCCGGCCGGTTCCGCCGCTTCCGAGGCAAGGGCGGCGCTACAAGTGGCACGAAGAACCAACGCGAAAACAGCGAAGGCCCGCGGCGATATCCGAGGCAGACGAGATGTCATTGGCGCAATTTAAACCGTTGATCCGAATTCTGCACCAAGGGCGGCGCGAGCGGGCCCGAGAATAAAGCTTCCTTTAGCTTCGAAAATGCTTTATGAGTTTCGCCGCGTCGTTGCTTTTGTGATGCTGGGCATGTGCCGCCGCGGTCAGATCGGCCGGACCGGCAGTTATGTGCCGGCAAGGCTTAACGCCGTGTTTGCCGGAGCCATCTTGACTTTTCCGGCAAAAAGTTCGACGTACCCATTGCGACCGCGAATTCGCGGCGCCAAGATCAGTACTGACCGGGAGAGGACCATGAACGATCACGCAGTTGCCATCGTTAACGGCATACTCATTGCCACCATTGTAGTCCAGCTTATCCTAGTGAAAATTTGGGTATCCTGAAGTTTTAAGCGCGCGGCCGCGCAAGTGGCCGCGCCACCTCGCCTTTGAAAATTCGAGACGGCCGGGAAAACGGCGGCAGGCGAGGGGGGCTAGCTGCAAAACAGGGCGGCGCCCGAGAGCGGGACAGTCCGCGTTGGGCGTGCCTATTTTCGACGCTTCCGGACCCAGCCGTCGTGGTGAGCGCAAATGGCGGTCACGCCGAGGGCGGAAGGTCCGGTGTGGCGGTTGGAGTAGCCGGTTTCTCGTCGACGGGCGACGAAGAGCTTTGGTAAACCCGCCGCTCCCATCTGTTCGAAGTCAACCGGCTGCCGTGGTAGCCGGAGTTGCTTGTCGCAGAATGCGGCCACGAACAGCCTTCATCTCCAGAACACACTTTTCGCGGCGGGGTTTTTGCGCCGCGCTTGGACGGAAAGTTCGCTCCCTTAACATGACACTAAAGGGAACCCGCTCCAGGGCTTGCAAGCCAGTCCTAATATGCTTACCGAGGCGGTAAACCGAGGCACCGGTATGGGAGCTGTCATGCCTCGGCCTCGACGGCGCTCCGCGCGTCCGGCGGGTCCGCAAGGGTGGTTTCATTGCGGCATCGCTTGACGCCGCAAGGCGACCAGAGCGAAGGCGGCTGTGAAAGGCCTGCTTATTGGAAAGGAAATTTGATGCCCTTCTCGTTGAAACGCTTCGGCGCGGCCAGTTTAGCTAGCCTTATTCTAGTTGGGGGATCCGGTGCTTTCGCGCAGGCCAAGAAGCCCGCGCATCCCGCTCCCGCGGCATCCCCCCAAGCGCAGCCCGCACCCAACCAGCCTGCGCAGGATCAAGCCTCTCCGCCGACGGCGCCACAAGGGCCCATCAAAATCGATCTCGTGCCGACGCAAAACGACTGGACCAAGGTGTGCGGACGGGATCAGGCGGCAAACAAGGACATTTGTTACACGACGCGCGATTTCAGTGCCAAGGCTGGGGAGCCGCCGGTTCTTGCGCTGGCCGTCTACGATGTTAAAGGCGATGAAACCCGCATCATTCGCCTCCTTGTGCCGGTCGGCCTTATGTTGCGGCCTGGATTCCGTTTCAACATCGACAAGGGCGTGGAGCTTGAGGGAAGCTTCGAAATTTGCTTCCCGAACGGGTGTTTTGCAGAAGCCAAGGTCAAGGGCGTGACAATCGACCAGATTAAGAAGGGTTCGATTATGAGTGTCGCGGTCAAGAACCAAGTTAACAACGAAATAACCTTCGCGATCCCGGTGGCAGGTTTCGGCAGGGCCTTCGATGGTCCGCCCATCGATCCGAAAGTCCTCGAAGAGCAGCAGAAAAAGTTGCAGGAGGAATTGCAAAAGCGCGCCGAAGATGAGCGCAAGCGCCTCGAAGCGGCCAAACCGGACGCCGCCAAGTCAGCCGCGCCGACGCCGCCGGCTGCATCCCCCGCGCCACCGCCAAAATAGGCCATTGAAGCAGCGCCTGCGCCGGCCGGAAGCTCGGAGTGAGATCGTGACTTCGCCGCTGCTTCCCACCTATGCCCGAATCGATCTTGCATTCGAGCGGGGGGAGGGCGCCTGGCTGACATCAACGAAAGGCGAGCGGTTTCTCGATTTCGGCGGCGGCATCGCGGTGTCGTCGCTGGGCCATGGCCATCCTCATCTCCTTAAGGCGCTCCATGAGCAGGCCGGTAAAATCTGGCACGTTTCAAATCTGTTCGAAATCCCCGAAGCGAAACGCTTAGCCCAGCGCCTCGTCGAGGTCAGTTTTGCGGACTACGTGTTTTTCACCAACTCGGGGGCGGAAGCCATCGAAGGCGCGATCAAGACGGCGCGCAAATATCAGTCGGCGGGCGGTCATCCGGAAAAGTTCCGCATCGTCACTTTCACCGGAGCATTTCACGGACGCACGCTCGCGGCAATCGCCGCGGCCGGCAACCCCAAATATCTTGAGGGCTTCGGTCCGAGAGTCGAGGGCTTCGATACGGTGCCCTTCGGTGACATGGGCGCAGTGCAGGCGGCGATTGGCCCGCAAACCGGCGCCATTTTGATCGAGCCGATTCAGGGCGAAGGCGGGATCCGTGTCGCGCCGCCGGGCTTCCTGCGTGGCTTACGCGAACTTTGCGATAAGCATGGGCTTCTTTTGATGTTCGACGAGGTGCAGACCGGAATCGGCCGCACCGGCAAGCTCTTTGCCTACGAACTCTTTGGCGTCGCGCCGGACGTCATGGCGATCGCCAAGGGCATCGGCGGCGGATATCCGCTCGGCGCTTTTCTTGCGACGCGCGATGCGGCGAGAGGCATGACCCTCGGCACGCATGGCACCACCTTTGGCGGCAATCCTCTCGCAGCGAGTGTTGGCAATGCGGTGCTCGACGTGGTGCTGACGCCGGGGTTTGTCGAACACGTCGCGTTGATGGGCGTGATTCTCAAACAAAGCCTCGCCCGGTTAAAGGACAGGCATGGCGGGATCGTCAAGGAGGTTCGCGGCGAAGGTCTCATGCAGGGTCTCGCCTTACGTATCCCGGTCGCCGATTTCGCCGCCGCCGCGCGGGCCGAACGGCTCCTTGTCATTCCGGCGGCCGAGGATGTCGCGCGGCTACTGCCGCCGCTGATCATCGGCGAGGAAGAAATTTTCGAAGCCGCCACACGTTTAAGCGCCGCCTGCCAACGGATTGAAACCGGCAAACCTGAAAGCTTTTCCGCGAAGCTAAGCGGGACCGCCTTATGAGTATTCCCGAAAGCCCAAGCGCATCCCCTGCACCTCGCCATTTTCTCGATCTTCCGGAAATTCCGGCCGCTGATCTCCGCCTCATTCTCGATGCCGCTGCCCACATGAAGGCGCGCCGCCGCAAAGGACAGAGCCCGCCGGATCGGCCCCTCGCGGGCAAGGTTTTGGCGATGATCTTCGACAAACCGTCGACACGGACCAGGGTATCCTTCGACATTGCGATGCGCGAGCTTGGTGGCGAAACGATCATGTTGACCGGCCACGATATGCAGCTCGGCAGGGGCGAGACGATCGCCGATACGGCACGCGTTTTGTCGCGCTTCGTCGATGCGATCGTGGTTCGCATTCTCGATCATGCCGCGATGATCGAACTCGCCCGCCATGCCGGTGTGCCGGTGATCAATGGCTTGACCAAGCGTTCGCATCCCTGCCAGGTGATGGCCGACATTCTCACTTTCGAGGAAAAGAAAGGCCCGATCAAGGGGCGCACGGTCGCTTGGAGCGGCGACGCCAACAATGTGCTCGCGAGCTGGGTGCACGCGGCGCAGCGATTCGATTTTTCGCTGCATGTCGCAACTCCCGCAGAACTCGATCCGCAAGGACGCCTCATCGAATGGGTGCGCAGTTCGGGCGCCCGCGTGAAGCTCATCCACGATCCCCATGAGGCGGTGAAGGGAGCCGATGCGGTCGTCTCGGACTGCTGGGTTTCGATGGGCGACGGGGACGAGGCCCTTCGGCATAGATTGCTTGCGCCCTACCAGGTCAACGCGAAACTGATGGCCGCCGCGGGTAAGGACGCGATCTTCATGCATTGCTTACCCGCCCATCGCGGCGAGGAGGTCACCAGCGAGGTGATCGACGGCCCGCAATCCGTCGTGTTCGACGAAGCCGAGAACCGGCTGCATGTGCAAAAAGGAATCCTTGCCTGGTGTTTTGGAGCGGCAAAGGCATGACCGGCCGGCCAGCTTGTTTCTTCCCGATAGGGCAGGGGCGGCGCGCAGACGTAATCATCGCGAGATCGCGGCGGGAACCACCGGCGAGGAGTCGCCGCCGGCACGCGCGGGGAAGCATGTCGGCTCGAAGAGGCGATCTGGATGCAACATGCGCTCCGCCGAAGCGATCAGCGCCATCTCATAAGACTGCCGCCGCTCGGTTTCCTCAAGAACGGCGTAGACCCCGGAAACGGTCCGGCCTAGCGCCGCAGCGGTTGAAAGGCCCTGCACCAGCGCGGCGGCAAAAAGCGCGGTAAAGAGATCGCCGGTTCCGGCCGGGCAGCAGGCAAGCTTGGGACTTGATACCATCCAAGAAGCCTGCGGTTCGATTGCCAAGGTCTGAATGATTTCCGAATTTGCGTCTTGGAGCTGCACCCCGGTTACGGCAACCGTCGCCGGGCGAAGTTCGCGGGCGGCTGCGGCAATGCCTTCGAGCGTCGCGGGTGCGCGGCCCGTTAGCTGCTCCAATTCGAATTGATTCGGCGTAATAATATCCGCCAAGGGGACAAGGCCTTCGCAAAACAGGGCGCGCAAATCTTTGTCCACGTAAAGGCCGGGACCGGCGTCCCCCATGACCGGATCGCAAAGATAGAGCAGGTTTGGGTTTCGCGCCTTCGCCTGGCGGACAAAATCGATAACGGCGGCGGCGATCGCCGGCGAGCCCAAATAGCCGGAGATCAAGACCTTACAGGTTTCGACAAGACCGCGTTCCTCGACGCCAACCAGCAGATCACGTACGAGTTTCGCGTCGAGCAGGCCGCCGCGCATCGAAGTGTAACGCGGATGATTGCTCAACAGCGCCGTCGGCACCGCCGCGACCTCGATGCCGCAGGCTTGCAGCGGAAAGACCGCGGCGCTGTTTCCGGCGTGGCCGTGGACAAGTTGCGACTGAATCGCGATGACTGTCACGACGGCGCTTTCTCCTTCGAGGTCATGGGCGCAGCCCTTCCAGCCATTCTTCGAACATTGTACGGGCCTTGGCGGGCAATGAGGGTCCCGCGGCCTTTGCGCCGCCGCGCAGATCGCGGGGATCGATCCCGGCACTGGCGAGTTCCGCCGCGTGGCCGACGAGCCATGATTCGATCCCGGTGGTTGGGTCGACCTCTGGATGGAACTGCACGCAAAGAATGTTGGAACCCAAGGAGTAGGCTTGGTTGCGGCACAAACTTGTCGAGGCGAGAAGGACTGCGCCCTGTGGCAGATCGAAGGTGTCGCCATGCCAATGCAGCACCGGCGTTCGCGCCAGATGCCGAAGCGGCGAGGATGCGGCGGCATCCGTCAGATCGACTGGTGCCCAGCCGATCTCCTTGACACCAGACGGATAGACTCTCGCGCCGAGCGCGCGGGCGACGAGCTGGGCCCCGAGACAGATGCCGAAAACCGGCCGGTCGGCGCCCGCGCGGGCTTTGAGAAGATTAATTTCCTCGCCCAGAAACGGATATTTGTCGTCCTCGTAAACACCGACGGGCGCACCGAGCACGACGACGAGACCCGGTGCGATTGGGTCGGGTACTGGCAGGCCGCCAGGGCCAACGTCGTAATACCGAAGCGCGTAGCCGGCATCCGTCAAAGGTTCCTCGAAGGAGCCGAGATCCTCGAAATGAACATGCCGTATGACGGCCGCGGTTTTCATCGGCATCATGTTTCCTTTAAGGAGAGTTCGCGGTAATCCATGCGGCAAATGAATTCATGACGCTTTGGAGAAACTTGCGTGTTTCCTCACTGGACAGCTTTCCATTTGGGTCGAAGAGCTTGTCGGCGCCTCCGATGTAGGCCTCGGGTCGGGGCATCACCGGGACATTCACGGCCATGAGCGATTGCCGCAGATGAACGTTAGCCGCAAAACCGCCGATTGCACCGGGTGACGCGCTGACGACTGCCCCTGGCTTACCGTTCCACACATTTTGTCCAGAGGGCCGCGAACCAATATCCAGCGCATTCTTCAGCGCGGCGGGCACTGAGCGGTTATACTCAGGGGTCACGAATAGAACTGCGTTGGCCGCCTTCACCCGCTCACGAAACTTTGTCCATGCCGCCGGTGGGATGCCTTCTTCGTCCGGGTTGTAGAGAGGAAGGTGGCCGATCTCCACGATTGTGAGGTTCAGGGACGAAGGCGCGAGCTCTGCGAGCGCATTTGCCACTTTGCGGTTGATTGAATCCCTTCTAAGACTGCCGACGAAGACGGCTACGTCACGCACACTATCCATGTGGGGTCCTCTTCGGGAAATGGATGAGAAATTCGTTGCGGTTAAGGGCAATTGCAGTTTTTAGATTGAACAGACTGGCGCTCGATTCGGCTTCGCCCCGACCACCTCCCGCCTCGAGCTGCCGGACTACCGCGTCCCGTGGTCTAGAGTGCCGCATTCCGCCAACAGTCTCGCGATCGCGGCGCGCAGCTCGGCGATGCCTTCGCCACTTCGCGACGAGGTAAAGATCGTCTCCGGAAATGCGGCGCGACGTTTGCTTGCGAGGGCGAGGGTGGCGGCAAGACGTGCCTCCCGCTCGGCCGTTTTTACCTCGTCTTGTTTTGTCAAGATGATCTGATGCGAGATTGCGGAAGAATCGAGATAATCCAGCATCTCGATGTCGGCCGGTTTTGCGCCATGCCGGCCATCGATAAGAAGAAACACGCGCAGCAGCGACTCCCGGCCGCGCAAGAAATCCCCGATCAGCCGGGTCCAGGACGCAGTCATTTCCTTCGACGCCGCGGCATGGCCATAGCCCGGCATGTCGATCAGGCGCAATTTCGCGGAATCGATGTCGCCGCCAAGCGCGAAAAAGTTTAGTGCGCGCGTGCGTCCCGGCGTGTGCGACGTCCGCGCCAGCGTCTTGCGGTTGGTCAACGCATTGAGGAGTGAGGATTTTCCCACATTGGACCGGCCGGCGAAGGCGATCTCCGGAGGGCCCTGCGGCGGCAATTGGGCAGCGTTGGCCGCTGCCCATAGAAACGTACATTCGCCTGCGAAAAGCTTGCGTCCCAATTCGGCAAAATCAAGAGGGCACACACGCGAGATCCTTCGTGGCCGGCACGCCCGCCAACTCAGGTTGTCGCTTTCTTGCGGAACATGCCGGTCAAATTGTCCCAGAGTTCGATCTTGGCGCCGGCCCGCTTCATGATCGTCATCTGCTGAATGACCGACAAAATATTAGTCCAGCTCCAATAGATGACCAGGCCAGAGGCGAAGCTGCCAAGCGTGAACGTGAAGATGACCGGCATCCAGGTGAACAGCTGCTTTTGCATCGGATCGGTGGGTTCCGGATTGACCTTCATCTGAATGAACATGGTAAAACCCATAATAAGCGGCCATACGCCAATCGCAAGGTAGGGGCCAAACATCGGTATCTGAGTCGGATCGAATGGGATGTAACCGAACAGATTGAAGACATTGGTTGGGTCGGGCGCCGACAAATCCTTGATCCAGCCGAAAAACGGCGCGTGCCGCATCTCGATCGTGATGACGAGCACCTTGTAGAGCGAAAAGAACACCGGAAGCTGGATCAGCACCGGAAGGCACCCCGACAAGGGATTGATCTTTTCGCGCTTGTAAAGCGCCATGACTTCCGCCTGCTGCTTGGGCTTGTCGTCGGGAAAACGGTCCTTGATTGCGGCAACCTGCGGCTGCACCACCTTCATCTTCGCCATCGCGCGATAGCTCCGGTTGGCGAGCGGGAATACGAGCCCCCTGACCAGAACCGTGATACACAAGATCGCGACGCCCATATTTCCGACCAACTTGTAAATGTGGTCGAGCAGCCAGAACATCGGCCTGGTAATAAAATAAAACCAGCCCCAGTCGATCAGAAGATCGAACTTCTTGATCCCTAAATTGGCTTCATATTTGTCGAGCGTGGCGGTTTCTTTGGCGCCCGCGAAGATCCTCGATGTGAATTCGCTTGATGTGCCCGGCGCCAGCGTCTTTCCTTCTGTTCCGGCAAATCCAGCCTGATAAATCACCGGAGCGCCGCCGGATCCAGAGTAGCTTGCCTCGAAAGCTATAGTCTGGTCCGGAATGACTGCCGCGGCCCAATATTTATCGGTGAGGCCGAGCCAGCCGCCGGTACCCGCGAAATTCTTCGTCGCGTGATCTTCCTTTTCGATCTTATCGTACTTCATCTCCTGCACGCCCGAGTCGCCGATGACCCCGACGAACCCTTCATGCACTCTGTAAATGCCATTAGCCACGGGCTTGCCATGCCGCTTGACGAATGCATAGGGGTGCAGCGTGACCGCCTGGCTGGACCTATTTTCGACGCTGTCGGTCACCGTGAACATGTAATGGTTGTCCACCGCGATTTTGCGGCGAAACACCAAACCCTGGCCATTGTCGAAGGTCAGCGTCAAGGGCGAAGTTTCCGTTAGCATATCATGATCGGCTTGCCACAATGTATCGGGCCCAGGCAGGATAAGATTGGCACCAGGATCGGCGATGACGCCCGCGTCGGCGTAATAAGGCGCCGGCGAACCCGCCGGCGAGAGCAAAACGATGTTCGGACTGTTCGGATCGACCGTTTCGCGGTAGGCCTTAAACGACACGTCGTCGATGCGACCGCCCTTAAGCGCGATCGAACCGTAAACTGCCGGCGCGTCGAGCTTGACCCTGGGGCTTTCGGCCAAAGCTTCGGCACGGCTCTTTTGCGGCGCCGCTGCCACCTCTTGCATCGGCGTGCTCACGCCGGACGCTTGCGAACGCGTGGCTTGGGAAGTGACCGCTTGCGTTCCCGGCTGCGCGCCAGGGGCTGAACGCGCTTGCATCTCGGCTTGGGTTTGCCGCTCCTTGTCGAGATGCGGCCGGTTATAAAACTGGTCCCATCCAAGAACGACGAGCAGCGACAGGCAGGTCGCGAGAATGATGTTTCTGACTTCGTTGTTAATCACTTGGGTATCCTGCCTTTTGTACTCTGCCGCCGCATCGCGTCCGCGCCGCCTTCGGCGCGGCCCTCCCGGTCACTGCCCCGGCCGATGGGCTTCTGGTTTTTCCACGCATCGATCTTGCCAAGCGCCCGGATAAGCTCCCCTTGCAAGGCCTGGAACGGCATGCTGAGGGCCTCGGGCCGCGCGACGATTACATAATCATGGCCTAGCCGTGCCGGAAGAGGGTCGAGCAGGCGCAGCGCCTCCTTGAGACGGCGGCGAATCCTGTTGCGCTCTACTGCACCGCCGGAGCGTTTGGTCACGGTAAAACCGAACCGCGGCGCCGCTTCCTGGCAAGGGGGACCATCGACCGGTGCGCGCGTCTCCGTCGGCTCGGACGGGCGCGGCGCCGCTTGCAAGGTCAGTCCCCGCGCGAAAAACCGCTTTCCCTGCGCCGCGCGCAGAAAGTCAGCCCGTCGTCGCAGCCGTTCCGGCGCCGTCACGACTACTCCATCCGGTCGGTCCAAAGGCTTAGCCGGGAATTGGGATGTAAACACCGCCGTGGCTTGATCGCCACGCCCGGCGCGAGGCTTTTGCATGGCGTTATATCCCGCGGGAGTGAATGACCGCCAATTTTTTCACGTGACTTTTGCGGCGAACGCTTCCCGGACAGCCGGGTTGCATGACCGCGCTGGTTAGAGACGCGCTCGTTAAAGATTTGTGAAGCAAAGCGGTTTCCCCCCGAAAACCGCACCATAGAAACCCCGGAGCTTTCCGCTGTTTCATGGAAACATCGGAAGGTCCTAAACCTACTGTTGGAAGATTCACGCGGACAGCCGTTTGCGGCCGCGCGCGCGCCGCGCCGCGATAACCTTGCGGCCACCGACTGTCGCCATCCGGGCGCGAAACCCATGCCGGCGTTTGCGCACAATTTTGCTTGGTTGATAGGTCCGTTTCACCGCGCCGCTCCAACTTCGGTCCCAATAGCGCAACAACTACCCGCCCGGCAAGACCCAAAATACGAGCGCCAAGCTGACATGGAGGCCCGTTCCGCCAAACAGCGGCAGCGCGGCCTTGCGTCCCTTACCCCCTTTGCGGCGAGAGCGCCACCGAAAATCACTCTAACTGGTCTCTACTTCAGGACCCTATTTTTATGGCCCTGTATGGGCAAGCCCCCGACGAAAATTTTCGCCTTGGCCCGCAATGTGCAAGTGAGCATCCATGAAACCCATGGAGCTTTGTTGAGCCGGGACTTACGCATTGCCGTCATCGACGCGAATCCGTTGCGCGCCGCCATTATCGAAGAAGGATTGCGCGCGGCCGGGCACACGAGCGTCGTGCGGATCGACGACACGGCGGAGCTCCTCGACCGCATCCGGGCGATTGACCCCGACGTCATCCTCATCGATCTCGAAAGCCCGAGCCGCGACGTTCTCGAGCAAATGTTCATGGTTAGCCGTTCGGTCGCGCGGCCCATCGCCGTGTTCGTCGACCGGTCCGACGGCGCGACGATCGACGCTGCGATCGATGCCGGAGTCTCGGCCTATATTGTCGATGGCCTCCGCAAGGACCGCGTGAAGCCGATTCTCGACATCACGATCAGCCGTTTCAATGCCTTCGCCAAGCTCAAGAACGAGCTTGAAACAGCGAAGTCACAGCTTGATGATCGCCAGACCATCGGCCGCGCCAAGGCGCTGGTCATGCGCGCCAAGGGAATTACGGAGGAACAGGCCTATGCTCTCATGCGCCAAATCGCGATGAACGAAAACAAGAAGATCGCCGAGGTTGCCCGTTCCATCCTTACCGCAGCGGAGCTGTTGCGATGACAAAAAGACTGCGCATCGGATATGTGCCGCTGACCGACGCGGCGCTGCTTCACGTCGCGAAAGCCCAGCATTTCGCTGCCGCGCGGGGCGTCGAGATTGAACTCGTGGCTGACTCCTCCTGGGCCAATATCCGTGACAAGCTCGTGGCCGGCCATTTCGATGCAGCACATATGCTGGCGCCGGCCGCCATCGCGGTTTCGCTCGGCATCGGACAAATCGAGGCGCCGCTGGTAGCGCCGGTAGCGCTCGGACTCAACGGCAACGCCATAACGGTCTCGCAAGCGCTGTTCGAAGCCTTGCGGCAGGAAGCGCAAGGCGACATGGCGGATCCGCGCGTTACCGCCGAGGCGCTCGCCAGGATCGTGGCAAGACGCCGCGAAAGAGGTGAATCCCCGGTGACATTTGGCCATGTATTTCCTTTTTCCAGTCATCACTACCAGTTACACTTATGGTTGGGGGCCGCCCGCATTAACCCCGATGCAGATGTTCGGCTCGTCGTCGTGCCACCTCCGCTCATGGTCTGGACCCTGCGCAAGGGCCAACTAGACGGCTTCTGCGTCGGCGCGCCATGGAACGCTGTCGCTGTCGCGGCCGGCGCTGGGATCATCCTCCATCAAGGCACGGCCATCGTCCGCGACTGCCCCGAGAAAGTCCTGGCCTTCCGGGCCGAATGGGTGCGTTCACATGCTGACGACGTCCGCGCCCTCACGGAAGCTGTCGGCGACGCCTCGCGCTGGGCGGTGGCACCGAGCAACCGCGATGCTCTGGTGGCGCTGCTGACAGACACGGCGGGGCAAGACGTGAGCGCCAGGACAATTGAAAGGATCCTCGAAAGCCCTCCTTCCTGCGCCTCCGGCCCCGCTCTCACGGAAACCGGCCTCCGGCTCGACCAAGACGCGATCAAGGCCGATCCCGGCCAGGCGCTTTGGCTCTACGCCCAGATGGCGGCGGCCGGCCAGACTGCTTATTCGCATGACCAGGCCGCCGCCGCCGCCGCCGTCTATGCTCCAGCTCTCGGACCGCCGATTTCGCGCCCGGCGGCCATTCCCGTTGCGTTCGACGGTCCCGCGTTTTCGCAAAATGATATCGCTTCCTACCTCGCTGCATTGAAAACGGGGCGCTCATGCTGATCGGTTGTTGCATTGCGTAACAAATGCGCAGCGCGTGCAATATTCCGGCAAACTGGCGCCCTGCTATTCGCTAGCCTGCGCGAAAATGGGAGGACTGGGGCTGCTGCGCGAGTGAAACCGTCGTCAATAATATTTGGCACGGAGCTTGCTTCCAAGTTTCTATGGATCGACTCCCTACGGTCCTTTCCGGGTCCAACGATGGGCCCGGGCATCCAGCAACGCCGCTGACTGGCCGCCACAAACGTGGGGGTCCGCCAGCGGCTTTTTTTTCATGGAGCTTGCTTATGAATGCCAAAACCTCGCCCGCCACGCCTGGACCGTACCGTCAGCCGTTGCCTGGTTCGACCTGGATCTCGGAGTGGAACCCGGAGGACGAGAAGTTTTGGGAGTCGGAAGGCAAGTTCATTGCCCGGCGCAACCTAATCTGGTCGATCCTGGCCGAGCACGTCGGCTTCTCGGTCTGGCTGATCTGGAGCATCGTGGCGACCAAGCTGCCGGAGGCCGGCTTTAACTACACGACCGGCCAGTTGTTTCAGCTCGTGGCTATTCCCGGGCTTGTCGGCTCGCTGATGCGGTTTCCCTACACGTTTGCGGTGCCCCGGTTCGGCGGACGAAACTGGACCATGGTGAGCGCGGCGCTGTTGTTCATCCCGGCGATCGCGCTGGCATATTTCGTCACCCAGCCGGACACCCCGTTCTGGCTGATGCTGATCGTGGCTGCTACGTCCGGCCTCGGTGGCGGCAATTTCGCCTCCAGCATGGCCAACATTTCCTTCTTCTACCCGAACCGCGTGAAGGGCTGGGCGCTGGGCCTCAACGCAGCCGGTGGAAATATCGGCGTTAGCGGCGTCCAATTGCTGACGCCGATCGTGATCGGGTGCGGATGGGTCAGCTTCTATTGGGCCTCGCCACAGAGTTTGGAAGGGTTGTACCTGCAGAATGCAGGGCTCATGTGGCTGCCGCTTATCGCCCTCGCCGTGTTCGGCGCCTACCGCTACATGAACAATCTGACCACTGCCCGATCGACGTTCAAGGATCAGCTGATCATCGTCAAGCGCAAGCACACTTGGGTGATGTCCTGGCTCTATATCGGGACCTTCGGCTCGTTTATCGGCTATTCGGCCGCGTTCCCTCTGTTGCTCAAGACGCAGTTTCCGGCGATTACCGTTGGCGTTGCCTTCC
>DATBQJ010000033.1:0-26876 GCA_036560885.1 Methylocella sp. | reverse complement strand
GGTCAACAGTTGACTTGGATCGAGGTGAAATGTCATTTGGCTTATTTGACTACAGCTCCCACATCGAAGCAATCTGTCTCGGGAACGCGTCATCTGTAGATAAGCTAGATTTGCTGGCGAAGGAACTTGGGGGAACCGTGTTTCCCGGTTACCTCAGACGCTACATTCAAACCACAGCGATTGGCGGTTCCTCATCAATCTTCGTGCATCCACCGGCAGATATTTCTGGATATGCCGCCGCAGATGGTCTGGACAAGGAACGCGTAAGCCGCCGAAAAGGCTTTTATGGAAAATCGCAGGCAGACCAAGCGCCGGCATCGGCAGTACATCGCCTAATAATTTTCCACAATGGCGACAAAAAAGCGCGGCTCTGCTATAAGTTCATGGGATCGATCCAATTTATAAAAAATACCACTCATGATTCCTGAGTACAAACTTTATCACGGCGCAGTCCTAGCGGAGTTGGTCGATCGGTGCGGGTCTGCGGTTTCGATCAGAGCTTATCAGGATTCTGGACGACTGCTGAATTACGTTCTGTCAGACGCTGTCGGAATTCAAGTGAAACACGCAACACAACGGCTTCATCCTTGGCAATTTACCTTTCCAAAGACTCACTTGGAGATGCTTGCCAGCCTCAAAAGCCGGCTGAGGTCAGTATTCATCGTGCTCGTTTGTCATACGGACGGGATGGTGTGCTTGCATGTCGATGAGGTGCTTCCCTCCTTGAACGCTGCTTTTGGCTCCCAAGCTTGGCTAAGGGCAGACCGACGGAAAGGTGAATGGTATCGCGTATACGGGCCAGCCGGTGAGTATCCAACTAAGTTTCCAACTGGGATCGACCCGGTCGTTGAGGCGATGCGTCAATTCGCGGGTACATAGATTTGAACGGTCTCTTGTCTCATTCTTTTGGAAAGCGAATGGCTCGCGCTATTGATCGGGAGATAGCGATGATTGTGCGGAATATCTCGCCTTTCCTCCCCTGTTAGCACGAAGTCATTTTTTCCTGCCAGCCAAGCAAAGATATTCGAGGTCGGAACATCGACGCCGCGCAGGCATGAATCTCCGAGCACGAGAACGAGACGGCCGGTGTCGGAAATCACACGCCGCATTTCGGTAAGCACGCGATCGGCGTCATCGGCATATTTATGAACGATTGCGCGCTGTGTATTTGGCAGCCCTCTGAGTGAGGGCACCGCGTATTCTAGACCAGATAGGTCATTCTTGTGAGTCGAAGCCATGCCTCCCGACCTCTCAGTTCCGATGGCATTGGCGCGAACGCACCTGAGGGCCGGGATCGTATGCCCCATCCAAACAAGCGAGAATTTATGGCCCCGAAGATAGTCAATTGCATTGAGGTAGGGTGGCGAAGTCACGATAGCGTCAATAGAAGCATTGCGAAGGTTACGAAGGTATCGAGAGTCGCCTTGTTGCACTTTGGCCGATGTTTGAATAGACGCTTCGCCTAATAGTGCCGCCAACCGTTCCGCTGATCGCGTGAAGCTCGAAAACGTGTCGAAATCATTAGAAATACGTTTGCGATGCGGTCGGCTATGCGGCACATCCCAGGCCAGCGATGCACCGGCATGCTTCGTGATGATGATACGGCTCAAGCTCAAATATAAGGCGTGCTGCGCCCACTTCGGGAGGCCGCGCGATTTCGCTTCGATTGCGGCGACAAGCCTACTCAATTCGCTTCGCTGAGGCTCGGCAAACCAATATTCGACGAAGTTACGGGTCTCAGTGCAATGAGTAATCCATGGTAAGCGCAAATGGTTCGTTCGGCGTCGCCTGGCGCTCTTGACCACGTCTTCCGCGTATTCGGTCAATGCGCCGTGATTGCCCTGTCGTGTCCAAACGCGACTCATCAACACGGCCAATGGGTCAACGTCGTACCCCTGTGCCTTGTGTCCTAGCTGCGCCGATAGGCGCAATACGACCCCCGAACCGCACATCGGATCGAGCACTCGCGATTTGTTAGGCAACCCCTCTAGCAACCTTGCTATGGTCTCAGGCGCCATGCGCGCTGGAAATGGATGAATCGCGCGCATGTGTGAGTAAGCCCCTATAAGTTAGCAAAGGCTAATAGTTGGATTCGCGATACCACTCAACCCCCAGTGTTGGCGCAACGTGGACCATATAAATTGATTCGCACTCGATTACGCGGCCGCCGTCGCGGCGCCGACGAGTTTCCGCGCCTCGATCGCGCTGATCGGATGGCCAAAGGCATAGCCCTGCGCATATTCGCAGCCGAGCTGATAGAGTTCTATCGCATCCGATTCCGTTTCGGCACCTTCGGCGACGACCTCCATCCCGAGATCGTGGGCGAGCGATACGATCGAGCGCAGGATGACGGGCCTTGCCCCTATCCCATTCTGGCGCACGAACGACTGATCGATCTTGATTGTGTCGAACGGAAATCTTTGCAAATAGGCGAGCGAAGAATAGCCAGTGCCGAAATCGTCGAGCGAGAGGCCGGCGCCGAGGTCGCGGATGCGGGTCAGCATTTGCGCGGCATATTCGGGATTTTCCATGACCAGGCTTTCGGTCAATTCGAGCTTTAAGGTTCCGGGGCTGACGTTGGCGCGAGTCAGCACCGCCCGGACGTCATGCAGGAGATCGTGGCGGAGCAATTGGCGCGACGAGACATTGACGCTGGCAAAAATCGGCGGATCGACATCGAGTGCGTGTTGCCAGGCGGAAAGTTCGCGCGCGGTGCGCTCGAGTGCGAAAATCCCGAGATCGATAATTGTGCCAGTCTCCTCGGCGAGAGGAATGAATTCGGCGGGGCCAAGCCGTCCCAAACGCGGATGATCCCAGCGCAGCAATGCCTCGAAGCCGGCGACGGTGCGGTCGTCGAGCCGGACGACCGGCTGGAACAGGACCTTGATTTCGCCGCGGTCGAGGGCGCGGCGCAAGTCCGCGGCGAGGCCGAAACGATCCGGGCGCAGCGTGCGCATCGATGGCCTGAACACTTCGATGCGATCGCCGCCCATTCGCTTGCCATGCCGCATCGCGATTTCGGCATCCCTCAGCAAATCTTCGCGCTCAGGGTGCAATTGCGGATCGTACAGTGCGAGGCCGATCGAGGCGGTGAGCGGAATTTCCTTGCCGCCAACGGTCACCGGAGTCGACACGACGCGGCGAACCAGATTGGCGAAAGCGCTGATCTCGGCGGTCTCCGATTCCGAAACGATCAGGATGGCGAATTGGTCGCCGGAGAGCCTAGCCAGCGTATCCCGGGGTTTCAGGATACGGGCCAGCCGCCGCGCGAGGGTAAGCAGAATGGAATCGGCGGCTGAAAGCCCGGCGGCCTCGTTGATTTGCTTGAACCGGTCGATGTCGACGCTGATGATGGCGGGGCGGATGCGATTGTCCGATTGCGCGAGCGTCAAGACCGAGCCGGCGCGATCGAAGAAGAGCTCCCGGTTCGGCAAGCCGGTCAGATTGTCATGCACCGCGTCGTGCAGCAGCCTTTCCCCGGCGATCTTTGCCTCGGTGATGTCCGCGAGGGTACCGACGATGCGGACCACCTCGCCGTCGGCGCCAACGACAGGGCGCGCTTTCAAACGGAACCAGAAATAATCCGCGTCGTCGGCACGCAAGCGGAATTCTTGATTGATCCGGCCGCGCCTCTGCTCGAGCATCGTATCGAGACAGGCGCGGAAACGATCCCTCTCGGTTGGATGCAAGATATCGAGCCAGGCCGCGGCCGGCCCTTCGAGCGCGCCGCGGGCAAGGCCCAATTGCACCTCGACATCGGGACTGACATAGACGCGGTCGGCGGCCACATCCCAGTCGAAAATGATGTCCCCGCTGCCAGTCAAGGCGAGAGCTTTGCGTTCCGTGTCCGATAGGCCGCCGGTCCCGAGCGCGCTGCCCGCAAAGGCGGTTTGCATAATCGTGAAACCGATGAGCATGACGATGAGAACGAGGCCGCCGACGAGGGCCGGCGAGACAAGATCGTTGGTCAATGTTCCGGTGACCGTGAAGGCCGCGCCGATGACCCAAATCAGGAGCAGCAGCCATGCCGGAATAAGCATGATGGCGCGGTCGTAGCCGTGCATCGCGAGATAGAGGACGAGGACGAATCCGGCGCCCGCAATTGTGGCGAGCGATATGCGCGCAACCCCCGCCGCAACCGGCGCATCGTAGAGGGCAAGGCCGGCGAGAGCGGCGAGAAAAATCAACCATGCCGCCGCCACATGCGAAGCCCGTACGTGCCAGCGGTTGAGCTTCAAATAGGCGAATAGAAAAACCAGCAGCGTCGCCGAGAGGGTGGTTTCGACGCAGGCGCGCCAGACCCGGTCGGATTGCCCTTCGGTACCGAAGAGTTTGCTCCAGAAACCGAAGTCGATGCAGACATAGGCAAGCACTGTCCAGGCAAGCGCGGCGGCGGCTGGGAAGATCACCGCACCCCTGACAATGAAGACGATGGTGAGAAACAGCGCAAGCAGCCCCGCGACCCCGATGACGATGCCCTTATAGAGGGCAAGGCTCGTCATTTTGTCTTTGTAGGCATCCGGTTCCCATAGATAGAGCTGGGGCACATTCGGGGTCCGCAGCTCCGCGACATAAGTGACGGTCGTGCCCGGATCGAGGGTCAGGCGGAAAACATCGGCGTCCGCGCTTGCGTCGCGTTCGATCGGAAATCCCTGGCTTGCGGTAATCGCGGAAATGCGCGAGGCGCCGAGATCGGGCCAGATCACGCCGGAGCCGACCAGACGGAAATGCGGCGCGACGAGCAATCTTTCGATTTGTTCGCTGGTATCGTTGGTGAGCGCGAAGACGATCCAATCCGGGCGCGTCCCTTCGTCCCGCGCCCGCACCTCGATGCGGCGAACGATACCATCGGATCCGGGCGCGGTCGAGACCACAAGACGGTCGCCGTCGGAATGATAAGTCTCGAAAGCCTTGGTCAGGTCGATGGCTTGCGCGTCGATCGGCACGCGTACCGATTCGATTGCCCTTGCCGGGGAAAGCCCCGCCGCAAGCGCCAACAGCACCCAAAGAAAACGCCGATACCGTATCATGCCCGACAAAAAGCATCTCCCCCGCCGGACGGGCGGGATCCACGAACCTCGCGGATCGCGCCCTAGTCGCGACAAGGATTGGTAAGGCCTATGGAGCCGCGCGGCAAGAGCCGGGCTGGGCCACGCCCTCCGGTCGGGTGAAGAACGGCATTCCCTGCCCTCATGCCGGAGATACGCCAAAGGCACCGCTTCGAAGCACGCGGCCGCCGGTGCAACCGCCGGAATCACCGGCGCTTTCCGGTAGCCCGTCTCTACCCCGGTTGCGTACCGGGACCATCTCCACTGGGGCGGAGAGCACTAATGCATCGCGATCGGGGTCAAACTGGCCAGGCCGTCGTCCATGTTTCCGTTGATGTCATTGTCGCCGTAGCTAAATATACTGCCGCCGCCGAACGTGCCAACTCCATTAACATTCCCCGAGACCTTCGTATGCGCGACCCGAAGAATGGCATTTGGCCCCGCGGAGAGTCCGAAACTGACATCGTCGCTGGCGATGGTATTGCGCACCGTGACGGCGGTGGCCGTCTGGCCGGGCTGCGAAAACACGATGACGCCGAATTTGCCGTTATTGGAAGATTCGCTACCGGCGACAGTGACATTGAGCGATGCCCCGGTCGACTCCACGCCATCCACCGTGATTCCAAAGACGCCATTATTGTTCGCCGTGACTTTGTTGATCACCCCTGTGACGACCGCGGTTCCGCGGGGGTGGACCCTGACTCCGATATGACCGTTATTGGAAGCAATGACATTCGATATCGAGAAGCTGCTCGATGTGGTTGGCGATAGATTGATCCCGGCATTGGCGAAATCCCGGATGACGCAATTTTCGATGGCGACGTTTCCGCCCGTGAAGAGCCGGACGCCGCTTGAGCCGGCCCCGATACCCCTGAGGGTCAGGCCGCGCAAATAAACGCTGTCGCTCGGGCCGGCACTGATCGCAATGGCATTCTCCACGGGAGAATCAATGGCTGCAATCCCGGTGCTGTCATTGATGATGCTGACCGACTGGGTGATGGTTAGCGTGCCGTACTCGGCCGGATCGAGCACGTCGATCTCGCCGCCAGCGGCGGTCTGGGTGAGCGCAAATGCAAATGTCCGGCACGGCAAGTCGCGCGTGCAAGTGCCACTGTCCGTGCCATGTCCGGAAACCCAAGTCTCATTGACCTGCGCCTGCGCCGCCACTGCCGAAAGGCCGAAGGCGAGAAGCACAGCGAGGATGTTCGGCAACGATGCGATCTTGGTCATAAAATACCTCGTGTCTGGCTGTTAGGCGGCAACGCGGAATAGCGGTGCTCGAGCGCGTCAATGTTGGAGGATCACGGTGAGAACGCCCGTGTTGTCGCTCGTGTTGCCGTCGATGTCATTGTCGCCGTAGCTATTTATGATGCCACCGCCAGCCAGACTCACTCCAGTAGTGTTCCCCGTGATTACCGAATGCGCGACCCTGAAAATGGTATTTGATTGCGCGACCAGTCCGCCACCGTTGTTGCTGGCAACGACATTGCGCAGCATGACGTTGACGGGGGGGTTGGCGGCCACTGAATTCGCCAAGACGCCGGAACCGGAGCTGTTATTGGAAAGGTTACTATCGGCGATGGAAACATTAAGCGTCCCGGTCGTTCCCGCCCCATTCACGACGATGCCGTTGAGATTAGTGGTCGCCGTGGTGTTGCTGAAGACGCCAGTGAGGGCCGCCGATCCGGTGGGTTGGACTATGATCCCAACATTATTATTGGAAGCAATCGTATTCGACACCGAGAAGCTGCTTGACGTGCTAGGCGAAATACTGATCCCCGAACCCACGAAATTGCGCAAGACGCAGTTCTCGATGGCGAGATTTCCGCCCGATTTGAACACAATGCCGTTCGTTGCGCCGGTAACTCCCTCGATAATCAGGCCGCGCAAATGAATGCTATCGGTCGCCCCGGCGGTAATCGTGATGGCATCGCCTGAGCCAATCCCGATGGCCGCGACGCCAACGCCGTCGTTGATGATGCTGATCGACGAAGGGATGGTCACCTTGCCGAAGGCGCCCGGATCGAGCACGTCGATCTCTCCGGGGGGAGCAGTTTGGGTGAGCGCAAATGCAAAAGTTTTGCACGGTGCGGCGAGCGTACAGGCGCCGCTGTCCGTGCCATGTCCAGAAACCCAGGTCCGCCCGCTCAGCGCGGCGGCTGGCGTGGCGGAAAGACCGCAGGCAAACAGCGCCCCGGCGATGATTGGCAATGGTGTGACCTTGGTCATAAAATTCCCCGTAATCTATTGTTGCGCCGCAACGCAGGATTGCGTTGCCGGAACAGTATACACGGGAGGACAGCGTCGCGCGAGGCCCCTTTACCTTTACCGCGGCAAAAGGCGCTGCGAGCAAGGGTTGGTTCAGCGGCCTGGGCATTGCTCGCCGATCAATTCAAATCCGGGAACCCGGAATCCAAGAGGCAACCGCCGGGGCGCTGGTTTCATAAGTTCCGAGGGCACGGAGTTTCGATCGTTGCTACCTTTAGCGTCGCGTTGTGGACCATGGTCGCTTTCTGTTGAAACGCTTATGGTCGCGACATCTTTGTTTGATTGCATGGTCTTATCCAAAAAGCCGGCAAGTTATTGGGAACATGTAGTAGGTTCGCGCTTCCTTCGCACCAAGGCTGGACTCTGATGTCTGCACCAAACGAACTTGGCCAAGCGGCAAGCCCTTATCTTTTGCAGCACGCCAAGAATCCCGTGCATTGGCGGATGTGGGGGGCAGCCGCGCTCAAAGAAGCGCAGGCGCAGAACAAGCCGATTCTGCTCTCGATCGGCTATGCCGCCTGTCATTGGTGCCACGTAATGGCGCATGAAAGTTTCGAAGACGAAGCGACTGCGGCTGTGATGAACGAACTCTATGTGAACATCAAGGTCGACCGCGAGGAGCGCCCCGATATCGATCATATTTATATGACGGCTTTGCACGCTTTCGGCGAACGCGGCGGCTGGCCGATGACCATGTTCTTGACGCCAAGCGGCGAGCCCTTTTGGGGCGGCACCTATTTTCCCAAGGTTGCGCAATATGGCAGGCCTTCGTTCGTAAGCGTGTTGAAGACCGTTGCCGAAGCCTTCCGCGCCGATCCCGCGCGGATCGCGCAAAATACAAGCTTCATCCGCGAAGAGCTATCGCAAAGGGCCGAGCCCGGTGGCGGCGGCGCGATAACTCTCGAGCAGCTGGATTCGCTCGCGCCGCAAATCGCCCGGCTCCTAGACCCTGTTCATGGCGGCCTCAGGGGAGCACCGAAGTTTCCGAATGCGCCGATTCTCGAACTTTTATGGCGCGCAGGTGCGCGGCTTGCCAATGCGCCCTATCGCGATCTCGTCAAATTGACATTGAGCAAAATGTCGGAAGGCGGCATTTACGATCATCTCGGCGGCGGCTATGCGCGCTATTCGACCGACGAGCGCTGGCTCGTGCCGCATTTTGAAAAAATGCTCTACGACAATGCGCAAATCCTCGAGCTCTTGGCGCTTTGTCATCATGAGTTTGGCGGCGAGCTTTTCCGCGAGCGGGCCAAGGAAACCGTTGGCTGGCTTCAGCGCGAGATGACCAATGCCGAAGGCGCTTTTTGCGCCAGTCTCGATGCCGACAGCGAGGGAGTCGAAGGCAAATTTTATGTCTGGACTTATGCCGAGATCGAGGCCCTGCTAGGGCAAGAGGATGCGGCTTTTTTCGGCACATTTTACGACGCCTCGCCGCGGGGCAATTGGGAAGACGAAGCGCATGGCGGGAGCGTGATCATCCTGAACCGCCTCGAAGCTAAGGCTCCGACGTTTGCGGAAGAGGCACGGCTTGCGGCATTGCGGCAACGCCTATTCGAGGCACGAGACAAGCGCATCCGCCCTGGTCTTGACGACAAAATTCTTGCCGATTGGAACGGCCTGATGATCGCCGCGCTCGTCAATGCCGCGACGCTTTTTGGCGAGCCAGAATGGATAGGTCTTGCCGCGCGGGCCTATAATTTTATCGCCACGACGCTGCAGTTTACCGATGCGGAGGGGAACCAACGCCTCGCACATGCCTGGCGCGCGGGCGTACTCGTGACGCCTGGTCTCGCGCTCGATCACGCCGCCATGATCCGCGCCGCGCTTGCCTTGCACGAAACACGCAACTGGGCGCCGGCCGCTGTATCCGCGCGCGATTATCTTGCCGACGCGATCGCTTGGGCGGAAGCGGTTGAGACCTATCATGCTGATTCCGAAAGCGGGCTTCTCAACATGGCGGCCAAGGACGCAAGCGATGTAATCTTGCGGCTCGCGCCAACATCTGACGATGCGATTCCGAACGCGCATCCGGTTTATTTGTCCGCGCTGGTGCGGCTTGCCGGTCTCACCGGCGAGGCGCGCTGGCTTGCGCGGGCGGACGCGCTCTTTGCGGCGCTCGGAGCAGCGGCGCGGCACAACCTTGTTGGCCATGCGGGGATATTGAACGCTCTCGATTTCCGGCTGCGCGCCAAGGAGATCGTGACCGTGGGAGCGCGGCGGAGGGCGCTCTACGAGGCAGCGCTTGGCGTGCCGTTTTCTGGCCGCATCGTGGTGGATATCGACAAGCCGGACGGGATCCCGGAGGGGCATCCGGCGAAAGCGCAAGTCGCGCTGGCGGGCGACGCGGCCGCCTTTATTTGCTCGGGCGGCACGTGTTCCCTGCCGGTGCGGGACAAACAGGCGTTGCTAGATGGCGCCGGTCGTGGTTAGTTGTACGGGCGCTAGCTCAGGCGCAGACCCGTTGCCCGGGACACACCGCGCCGATGGGGACCGTGGGGTCAGACGCTATACTCTGGCTCACTTGTATCTGGAATTTAGGCGTTCGCCAGGCGGCGGGGTTTCGGTCGTATGTTCGATTTTTTTAGCTATATAGTCGGATCTTTTGTCGATATTATTCGATATGTTTCACATGCTATTATTGTCGTGTTCCACAATGTTGTCCTTTTAGCTGTTATATGCGCATTTTTATATGGAATATTTAGACTTTGCCGGGCTGGCTGGCAGCAAGTGCGCCACTGGGGAGGCGGACGTTCGTCTGGGCAGAGCGCGCCGGAGAACAAGCCGGAAGACGGCCCTTGATGACCTCCTCAATCTTGGCACAGGGTGCGCGTTAAGCGCATCGTTCGCTGGCTGGCCGGTCCGGGCGCATGGTTCATTTTTCATAGGGGGCCAGCGAAGCACGCGAATCCGGGGGTGTGGCGGCCTCGCCTCCGGGGGGCATTTTGTCCGGCGCGGCGCCGGCCCGCGGCCCTTCGACGAGGCGCACGACCATACCGCGCAAAGTGCGCATGTCCTGCTCGGTGAGTTGCATGCGATGAAATATATTGCGCAAGTTGCGCCGCATCACCGGCTGCTTGGCCTGCGGACGAAAGAAGCCGGCGCGTTCGAGTTCGCCTTCGAGATAAGCGAAAAAAGACAATACCATTTCGCGCGGCGCGGCGGGCGAGCGCTGGACCATGGCGAACGGCGCCTTGGCGTCCGTCGCGGCGCACATCCACTCGTACCCGGTCAAAAGCACCGCCTGCGCCAGATTGAGCGAGGCATAGGCGGGATTGACCGGAAAAGTTAGAATCGCATCGGCCAACGCCACTTCGTCGTTGGCAAGTCCGGTTCGCTCGGGCCCAAACAGCACGCCGTGTTTTTCACCGGTTGCGATTTTGCGCACGCATTCCGGCATCGCTTCGGCGGGCGTCGAAATTTGCTTGTGCTGGCCCCGCTCGCGGGCGGTGGCCGCCCAAACGAAATTGAGGTCGAGCATCGCGGCTTCTACCGTTTCAAATAGCTTCGCGGCCTCGAGCAGATGAACAGCGCCGGCCGCGGCCGCATAGGCGCCTTTTCGGTAAGAGCCGGAGCGCGGCCAGCCCTCGCGGGGCGATACCAGACGAAGATCCGTCAATCCGAAATTGGCCATCGCCCGCGCACACATGCCAATGTTGACCGCGAGTTGCGGGCGCACCAAAATCATTGCCGGGCCACCGCCGCAGCTTTCCTTAGTGTGATCCGTTCCGGCGCCCGTCATCGGTGTCATGTCTCCGCATTTGTGCCGCCAGGTTTCGACGGCGCGCGGAGCGCTCCGGCCGGCCAAAAATTGAATTTGCGTTCCGCAGGCTATAGATTATAAGAGATAACTGTGGCGCGCGGCCTTCGGGTTCCGCGCCCTGATTTTTTGGCGACGCCTTTTCCCGGTCTATCGCGATCGCGGGCGGAACGCCGCAGGGATCGCGGGCATAAGGTACTTCCGCGACTTCGCGTGGCTTGGGCGCGAACCGGAGCAAGTTTTAGTGGACGCCACAGCAAGGGACGGCACACCCGAGAAATGATCAAACCTTTGGAATTCCTTCAAGAGGTCCGCGCCGAAGGCACCAAGGTGACGTGGCCCACCCGCCGCGAGACCCTCATCACGACGGGGCTTGTTCTTTTCATGGTCCTGCTCGCCAGCCTATTTTTCGTCACGGTGGATTGGGCGCTGCGCCTCATTGTCACCGGCATTCTGAGTATAGGCCATTAGCAGGCGACCCAAAGGGAACGATTTGACCGGCCCGGACGGGCTCAAAATCCAACGGCCTGGGATAGTGATCCAATTGAGTGAATTTAATCGTTCTACCCGCGTGATCTAGGGTAGCCGCTTGCCCAAGTCATGGTGTGGAGTGGGGTTTTAGAGAACGAGGTTTGAAGCTGTCGCGATGAGCATGCGCTGGTATATCGTTCACGCATATTCCAATTTCGAGAAAAAGGTCGCTGAATCCATCAAGGAGCAGGCGGCTCAGCGTGGTCTTTCGAACCAATTCGAGGAAATTCTTGTTCCGACCGAGCATATCGTCGAAATTCGCCGCGGCCGAAAGATCAATTCCGAACGCAAATTCTTTCCCGGCTACGTGCTGGTCAAATGCACGCTTTCCGACGACGTCTACCATTTGATTAAAAACACCCCCAAGGTCACCGGGTTTTTGGGTGCGGACAAGAAGCCGATGCCGATTCCAGATAGCGAGGCGGAACGCATCAAAGGGCAGGTCGCGGAAGGAGTCGAACGGCCCAAGGCGTCAATCTCGTTTGAAATCGGCGAGACGGTTCGCGTTGCCGACGGCCCCTTCGCTTCCTTCAACGGAACCGTCGAGGATGTCGACGAGGACCGTTCCAGGGTCAAGGTCGCCGTTTCGATCTTTGGCCGCGCGACGCCGGTAGAATTGGAATATGCGCAGGTCGAAAAGGTCTGAGCATTTGCCGCCCGGCAGCTTCGCGTTTTTATGCTCCCGCTTGGGCCAGGCCAAAAATTGGGGTAAGGGGAATTGGGATAAGGGGATTTGAGAAAGGCACCCCCGGGCGCGCTTCGCAATCGGTGGGATGAGACGTGGGAGACCAGTCCGCCGCGCCAGGCGGCGGCAGCCAGGTCGCACCACGACCGCAACCGCCGAGCCCTAAAAGCCGGCATCGTATGGGAGTATGACAGTGGCAAAGAAGATCACGGGTTACGTGAAGCTTCAAGTGCCGGCCGGGGCGGCCAATCCTTCGCCTCCGATCGGTCCCGCGCTCGGTCAGCGCGGTTTGAATATCATGGAATTTTGCAAAGCCTTCAACGCCAGAACGGCGCAGATGGAAAAAGGGACTCCGATCCCGGTCGTCATCACCGCCTTTCAGGACCGCTCCTTCACTTTCGAGATGAAGTTGCCGCCGGTTTCGTTTTTTTTAAAGAAAGCCTCGGGCATTCAGACGGGCGCGAAAACCGCCGGCCGCGGTTTTGCCGGCAAGATCACGAAGGCGCAGATAAAGGAGATCGCCGGAAAAAAACTGCCCGATCTCAATTGCGCCTCGGTCGAAGCGGCAATGCGGATGATCGAGGGCTCCGCCCGTTCCATGGGCCTTGAGATTGTGGAGTAGGGCGATGGCGCATGTTGGGAAACGCGTGCGCAAGGCGCGCGAGGGAATTGACCGGATCAAGCTCTATCCGGTCGAAGCAGCGGTCAAGCTCGTCACGGAACGCGCCAATGCGAAGTTCAACGAGACCGTCGAGATTGCGATGAATCTTGGGGTCGACCCCAAGCACGCCGACCAGATGGTCCGCGGCGTGGTCAATCTTCCGAACGGAACCGGGCGCAACCTGCGGGTGGCAGTATTCGCGCGCGGCGCCAAGGCCGACGAGGCAAATGCGGCGGGGGCGGACATCGTGGGCGCGGAGGATTTGGTTTCGACCGTCCAAGCCGGCACGATCGCCTTTGACCGTTGCATTGCCACGCCGGACATGATGCCTCTCGTCGGCAGGCTCGGCAAGGTTTTAGGACCGCGCGGCCTGATGCCCAATCCGAAGGTTGGCACCGTGACCATGGACATCTCTGGCGCGGTCAAGGCCTCGAAAGGCGGCGCCGTGGAGTTTCGCGTCGAAAAGGCCGGGATCATCCAAGGCAGCGTCGGCAAAGCTTCCTTCGCGCCGGAAAAACTGGTCGAAAACATCGTAGCATTCGTGGACGCGGTGGCCAAGGCCAAGCCTCAGGGCGCCAAGGGCACTTATATTCAACGTGTCGCGATTTCCTCGACCATGGGGCCTGGGGTTAAGGTCGATCCTGCGACGCTTAAGGTTTAGGCTGACGCGGTTCCGCGAAATTTGCATTTCGGGCCTTGGCATAGGAGATCGTTCGGGTTAAATAGAAGTCTCGGGGCGGACAGCGCCTCGCATTCATGAACTTTCCGCGATGGCGGGGTGCCGGTGAATTTCGCTTGCGGGAAAGGGTGCTTAGCGACGCGTTGAACGAGGCTGGAGGATAGGCGGTGGACGCCTGTCCCTTCTGGCCATGTCCTGTCTGGAACTGCCGGATAAAGGGCCGTCCCGCCGGGGCGAACTCAAAGTAATTCGATGAGCGCCGAGTAGGCTTTGCGGGCGTGGCGGCCTGCATAGACGGGGCAACACAAGATTTGGGACCGCGGGAAGACTTCGCGTTTTGCTTCCTTCGGATTTGGTCAATCCCTCTGTCCGGCGCGGACTGTCCGTTCCGGAGACAGGCAGGGCGTCGCCTCGATAGGGGCCCGCCGCGTTAATCTGGCGGCAGACGCAGCCCCTTGGCGGGAATTCTTCAATTCCCGCCGCCATGCAAGGAGACACACCGTGGACAGAGCGGAAAAGAGCCAGTGCGTTGAATCCTTGACCGATGTCTTTAAAACAACATCGGTGGTGGTGGTTGCGCATTATTCCGGCCTGAGTGTGGTCCAAATGCAAGCTCTGCGCAAGCAGATGCGCACGGCTGGAGCGAGAGTGCAGGTCGCCAAGAATCGCCTTGTCAAGATCGCACTCCAAGGTACGCCGGCCGCGCCGATTTCGGAGTTGATGCGGGGGCCGACCCTGATCGCCTATTCTGACGACCCGGTCGCGGCGCCGAAGGCCGCGGTGGCCTTTGCCAAGAATCACGACAAGCTCGTGATTCTTGGCGGCGCTATGGGGGCAGCTGGGCTCGACGCCGATGCCGTGCGCTCGCTCGCCGCGTTGCCATCCTTGGATGAACTGCGCGGCAAGCTCGTCGGCCTCATCCGAGCGCCGGCGGCGCGGCTTGCGCGGCTTACCGCTGCCCCGCCCGCCAAACTCGCGCGCGTTTTTTCAGCTTACGCCGGAAAAGACGCCAGCTGATATCTTTGTCTTGCGCGCCTAACAAGCGTTTTGATCTGAATCGAAGGAAACAAAAATGGCCAATCTGGAAAAGATCGTAGAGGACTTGTCGAGCCTCACCGTGCTCGAAGCAGCCGAACTCGCTAAGCTGCTGGAAGAAAAATGGGGCGTGTCCGCGGCCGCGGCTGTCGCCGTCGCCGCTGGACCCGCAGCTGCCGCGACGGCGGCGCCGGTGGAAGAGCAGACCGAATTCACGGTGATTCTCGCGGCGGTCGGCGACAAGAAAATCGAAGTCATCAAAGAGGTGCGCGCGGTGACCGGACTTGGCTTGAAGGAAGCAAAGGATCTCGTCGAAGCGGCGCCCAAGCCGGTCAAGGAAGGCGTAACCAAGGAGGAAGCTGGAAAAATCAAGGCGGCACTCGAAAAAGCCGGCGCCAAGGTGGAGTTCAAGTGATCGCGGCTTTGCCGATCTGGCAGTTTGGTGTTTGGCACGGCGGCGGTCCCGGCGAACAATGAGGCCGTCGCGGCCCGCGGAAACATTGATTGCTTTAGGAAACGAAATAAGCGTGGCCGCTTAGCGAATTTTTTGGCGGCGTTGCGCCGCGAGGGTCTGGGGCTGCGAAAGCCCCCGAACCTTCAGCGCCCCGGCTGAAGGCCGGCCGAGCGGATTTCCGCTCGAGAAAATGGTTTTTTACATGAGGTGCGATCAGCGACATGGCTCATAATATCTCGCAGACGTTCACCGGCCGCAAGCGTATCAGAAAATTTTTCGGGCATCTCCGTGAGGTCGCGGAAATGCCAAATTTGATCGAAGTTCAAAAGGCATCCTACGACCAGTTCCTGCTCGTCGATGAGCCGCAAGGCGGGCGCCCGGACGAAGGGCTGCAAGCGGTTTTCAAATCGGTTTTCCCGATTTCGGATTTTTCCAATGCGGCACTGCTCGAATTTGTCAAATATGAATTTGAGCCTCCGAAATATGACGTCGACGAATGCCGCCAGCGCGGCATGACTTACGCCGCGCCGCTCAAAGTAACCTTGCGCCTGATCGTATTCGATGTCGATCCCGACACCGCCGCAAAGTCGGTCAAGGACATCAAAGAGCAAGATGTCTATATGGGAGACATGCCCTTGATGACGGCGAACGGCACGTTCATCGTCAATGGAACCGAGCGGGTTATCGTTTCGCAAATGCACCGTTCGCCGGGGGTGTTTTTCGATCACGACAAGGGCAAAAGCCATTCGTCCGGCAAACTCTTGTTCGCCGCCAGGATCATTCCTTATCGCGGCTCCTGGCTCGATATCGAATTCGATGCCAAGGACATCGTCCATGCCCGTATCGACCGGCGCCGGAAAATTCCGGCGACGTCGATCCTTTACGCCCTCGGGATGGATGGCGAGGAAATTCTCTCGATCTTTTATAAGTCGATCACTTTTGCGCGGGATGGGGACGGGTGGCGCCAGCCATTCGAGCCCGATCGCATGAAAGGCATGAAGGCCTCGGTCGATCTTCTCGACGCCGACACTGGCGAAGTGGTTCTCGAAGCAGGCAAGAAACTTACCGTCCGCACCGCGCGTCTGCTTGCCGAGCGCGGGGTCAAATTCCTGCGCGCGCAGGATGACGATCTGCACGGACAATATATTTCCTCCGACCTTTACGACCCTGCGACAGGCGAAATCTTTGCTGAAGCCGGCGACGAGATCACCGCCAAATCCCTGGCGCTGCTGATCGAGGCCGGTTTCACCGAGTTGCCGGTGCTCGACATCGATCATGTTAATATCGGCCCCTACATTCGCAATACGCTCGCCGTCGACAAGAACCGCTCGCGCGAGGAAGCGTTGTTCGACATCTACCGTGTCATGCGTCCCGGCGAACCGCCAACGCTTGAAACGGCGGAGGCGATGTTCCATTCGCTGTTTTTCGATCCCGAGCGCTACGATCTCTCGGCAGTCGGCCGGGTCAAGATGAACATGCGCATGGATCTCGACGCGGCGGATACAGTGCGCACGCTACGCAAGGAAGATATCGTTGCGGTCATGCGAGCGCTGGTCGATTTGCGCGATGGGCGTGGTGAGATCGACGACATCGACCATCTTGGCAACCGGCGTGTCCGCTCAGTCGGCGAACTCATGGAGAATCAGTACCGGCTGGGCCTGTTGCGGATGGAGCGGGCGATCAAGGAGCGGATGTCGTCAGTCGACATCGATACGGTGATGCCGCAGGATCTGATCAATGCCAAGCCGGCCGCGGCGGCGGTGCGCGAGTTCTTCGGCTCGTCGCAATTGTCGCAGTTCATGGATCAGACCAATCCATTGTCCGAGATTACTCATAAGCGGCGGCTATCGGCGTTGGGTCCCGGTGGCCTCACCCGCGAGCGGGCGGGTTTCGAGGTGCGCGACGTGCATCCGACGCATTACGGGCGCATATGCCCGATCGAAACGCCGGAAGGCCCGAATATCGGCCTCATCAATTCGCTCGCGACGTTCGCGCGGGTCAACAAATACGGCTTCATCGAAGCCCCCTACCGGCGAATCACGGATAGCCGGGTGACCGATGAGGTCGTTTATCTTTCGGCGATGGAGGAAGCCAAATACAACGTCGCGCAGGCGAATGCGCCGGTCGATGCAAAGCGGACGCTGACCGAGGATCTTGTCGTCTGCCGGCGCGCGGGCGATGTCGTCATGGTTCCGCGCGAGCGGGTCGATTTCATGGATGTTTCGCCAAAGCAGCTGGTGTCCGTCGCCGCCGCCTTGATTCCGTTCCTCGAGAATGACGATGCCAACCGGGCGCTCATGGGCTCCAACATGCAACGTCAGGCCGTGCCGCTCGTCAGATCGGACGCTCCACTTGTCGGGACCGGCATGGAATCCGTCGTTGCGCGGGATTCGGGCGCCGCCATCGCGGCGCGACGGACGGGTTATGTCGACCAGGTCGATGCGACGCGCATCGTGGTCCGGGCAACCGAGGAAACCGACGCGGGCAAGCCCGGGGTCGATATCTACCGGATGATGAAGTTCCAGCGATCGAACCAATCGACCTGCATCAACCAGAAGCCGCTGGTGCGGGTCGGCGACTTCGTGCGCAGCGGCGACATCATTGCCGACGGACCTTCGACCGATCTCGGCGATCTGGCGCTTGGCCGTAATGTCCTCGTCGCCTTCATGCCCTGGAACGGCTATAATTTCGAGGATTCGATCCTTCTCAACGAGCGCATTGTCAAGGACGACGTTTATACTTCGATTCATATCGACGAATTCGAGGTGATGGCGCGCGACACCAAGCTCGGCCCGGAAGAAATCACCCGCGATATTCCAAATGTCTCGGAAGAGGTTTTGAAGAATCTCGACGAGGCCGGAATCGTCTATATCGGCGCCGAGGTCCAGGCGGGCGATATTTTGGTCGGGAAGATCACCCCGAAGGGCGAGAGCCCGATGACTCCGGAAGAAAAGCTTTTGCGCGCGATCTTCGGCGAGAAGGCTTCGGATGTCCGCGATACATCGTTGCGGGTGCCGCCGGGGGTACAGGGCACGATTGTCGAGGTGCGCGTCTTCAACAGGCATGGCGTCGACAAGGATGAGCGCGCCCAAGCGATCGAACGCGAGGAAATTGAGCGTCTCGCGAAGGACCGCGACGATGAGCTGGCGATCCTCGACCGCAACGTCTATGCGCGCCTCATCGGCGTTCTCGTGGACAACAAGGCGGTTGCCGGGCCGAAGGGATTCAAGCGGGATACCCTGCTCACCAGGGAGATCATCGAGGGCTATCCGCGCTCGCAATGGTGGGTCTTCGCGATCGAGAACGACCAGACGATGGCCGAGCTCGAAGCCATGCGCAGACAGTATGACGAGGCCAAGAAAGCGCTTGAGAGCCGCTTTCTCGACAAGGTCGAAAAGCTGCAGCGCGGCGATGAGTTGCCGCCGGGCGTCATGAAAATGGTGAAGGTTTTCGTCGCGGTGAAGCGCAAGATTCAGCCCGGCGACAAGATGGCGGGACGGCATGGCAATAAGGGCGTCGTCTCCAAGATCGTGCCGCGAGAGGATATGCCGTTTCTCGCCGATGGGCAGCCGGTCGATATCGTCTTGAATCCGCTCGGCGTGCCCTCCCGCATGAATGTCGGACAGATCCTCGAAACCCATCTCGGCTGGGCCTGCGCGGGGCTTGGCAAGCAGATTGGCGAAACGGTGAATGCCTATTTGCGGGACGGCAACACGAAGCCGTTGCGCGACAAGCTCATCGAAATTTACGAAGCCAAGAAGGAGATCATGGAACTCGACGACGAGGCCGTCGTCGAGCTCGGCGAAAATCTGCGCCGCGGCGTGCCGGTCGCGACGCCGGTTTTCGATGGCGCACATGAAAAGGACATCGTCGAAATGCTGGAGCGGGCGGGGTTGGACCGCTCTGGCCAGGTTGTTCTCTACGACGGATGCACGGGCGAGGCTTTCGACCGCAAAGTGACGGTCGGCTATATCTATATGCTGAAGCTGCATCACCTCGTCGACGACAAGATCCACGCGCGTTCGATCGGCCCGTATAGCCTCGTCACCCAACAGCCACTCGGCGGCAAGGCGCAATTCGGCGGCCAGCGTTTCGGCGAGATGGAGGTTTGGGCGCTCGAGGCCTATGGCGCGGCCTATACACTACAGGAGATGCTGACCTTGAAATCCGATGACGTGGCGGGCCGCACCAAGGTTTACGAATCGATCGTGCGCGGCGATGATGCTTTCGAATCCGGCATTCCCGAAAGCTTCAACGTGCTCGTCAAGGAGATGCGGTCGCTTTGCCTTAATGTCGAACTGGCTCAAGCAACGAAATTGAAGAACCAGACGCCGCCAGCCGAGGCGGCCGAATAGACGCAGACATTTAAATCCGCCGGGCGGCAGGGGCCGCGTGGTGTCTTCGTTTGAATATTTCCGGCGGAGCCGTGCGGCGGTGCCGCAAAGGCTAAAGTATCGGGAGATGGCAATGAATCAAGAGGTCATGAATCTCTTCAGCCCGGCCGCACCGCCGCAGGCTTTCGATCAGATCCAGATTTCGATCGCGAGCCCGGAGAAGATTCTGTCCTGGTCTTTCGGCGAGATTAAAAAGCCGGAGACAATCAACTATCGCACCTTCAAACCCGAACGCGATGGACTTTTCTGCGCCCGGATCTTCGGTCCGATCAAGGACTACGAGTGCTTGTGCGGCAAATACAAGCGGATGAAATATAAGAACGTCATCTGCGAGAAGTGCGGTGTCGAGGTGACCTTGTCGCGGGTACGCCGCGAGCGTATGGGGCATATTTCGCTCGCCGCGCCGGTCGCCCATATCTGGTTTTTGAAATCCTTGCCTTCGCGCATCGGGCTTCTTCTGGATATGACGCTAAAGGATATCGAGCGTATCCTTTATTTCGAATCCTATATCGTCCTCGACCCCGGCCTGACACCGCTCAAGAACCGCCAGCTTCTCAACGAAGATGAATACCTGCGTGCGCAGGATGAATATGGCCAGGATTGCTTCACCGCCCTCATTGGCGCCGAAGCGATTCGCGAAATTCTGCGCGGGATGGATCTTCCGGCAATCGCCGAATCGCTCAAGGTCGAGATCGCGGAATCGACGACCGAGCTGAAACCGAAAAAGCTCGCCAAGAGGTTGAAGATCATCGAGGCCTTTATCCGTTCGGGCAACAAGCCCGAGTGGATGATCCTGACCGAAGTTCCCGTCCTTCCGCCCGATCTGCGGCCGCTCGTGCCGCTTGACGGCGGCCGCTTCGCGACCTCCGACCTCAACGACCTTTACCGGCGCGTCATCAACCGCAACAATCGCCTGAAACGGCTCATCGAATTGCGCGCGCCGGACATCATCGTGCGCAACGAAAAGCGGATGCTGCAGGAGGCCGTCGATGCTTTGTTCGACAATGGCCGCCGCGGCCGGGTCATCACCGGCGCCAACAAACGGCCGCTGAAGTCGCTCGCCGACATGTTGAAGGGCAAACAAGGCCGTTTCCGGCAAAACCTGTTGGGCAAGCGGGTCGATTATTCCGGCCGCTCGGTCATCGTGGTTGGGCCCGACCTTAAATTGCACCAATGCGGCCTTCCGAAGAAGATGGCGCTCGAGCTCTTTAAGCCCTTCATCTATTCGCGTCTCGATGCGAAGGGGTTGTCTGCGACCGTCAAGCAGGCGAAAAAGCTGGTCGAAAAAGAGAAACCGGAAGTCTGGGATATTCTTGACGAAGTCATCCGCGAGCATCCGGTCATGCTGAACCGGGCGCCGACGCTACACCGGCTCGGTATTCAGGCTTTTGAGCCGAAGTTGATCGAAGGCAAGGCCATCCAGTTGCATCCGCTTGTCTGCGCCGCATTCAACGCCGATTTCGATGGCGACCAGATGGCGGTGCATGTGCCGCTCTCGCTCGAGGCGCAACTCGAGGCGCGAGTGCTAATGATGTCGACCAACAATATTTTGCATCCTGCCAATGGCCAGCCGATCATCGTCCCATCGCAGGACATCGTGCTCGGCCTTTATTATGTTTCGTTGGCGCGCGAGGGCGATCCTGGCCAGGGCATGGCATTCGCCAATATGGGCGAGATCGAGCACGCCTTGCATGCCAAGGCGATCACCCTGCACACGAAGATCAAAGGACGGATATGGACCTACGACGGCGAGGGTAAGCGTGTACCGAAGATTTTCGAAACCACGCCCGGCCGAATGATTCTTGGCCAATTGCTGCCGCACCATTCTAAGATTCCCTTCGATGTTGTGAACAAGCTCATGACCAAGAAGGAAATCTCGAACATGATCGACATCGTCTACCGCAACTGCGGTCAGAAGGAGACGGTCATCTTTTGTGACAGGATCATGGCGCTCGGGTTCCGCGAAGCGTTCAAGGCCGGCATATCCTTCGGCAAGGACGATATGGTCGTTCCGGAAACCAAGCCGCGGATTATCGCCGAGACAGGAGCGCTCGCGAAGGAATACGAGCAGCAGTACAATGACGGACTGATCACGCAAGGCGAAAAATACAATAAGGTCGTCGATGTCTGGATGAAATGTTCGGACAAGCTCGCCGAGGAGATGATGGCGCGCATCTCTACGGTGGGAAAGGATGGCAACGGCCGCGATAAGCCGATCAATTCAATTTACATGATGGCGCATTCCGGCGCGCGCGGTTCGCCGACGCAAATGAAGCAGCTCGCCGCGATGCGCGGGCTGATGGCGAAGCCATCGGGAGAGATTATCGAGAGCCCAATCATCTCGAACTTCAAGGAAGGGCTGACTGTCCTCGAATATTTTAACTCGACGCATGGTGCGCGAAAGGGCCTTGCCGACACGGCCTTGAAGACCGCGAATTCAGGGTATCTGACGCGCCGTCTTGTCGATGTGGCGCAAGACTCGATTATTACCATGCTCGATTGCGGATCGCGGAACGGGATTCGGATGCGCGCGATCATCGACGCGGGCCAGATTGTCGCCTCGCTCGCGACGCGGATTCTTGGCCGCACCGCGGCTGAGGATTTGAAGGAGGCATCGGGCGAGGTCATCGTTGCCGCGGGCGAAATGGTTCAGGAATGGCATATCGACCGCATCAACGCGGCCGGGATCCAGGAAGTCAAGATTCGTTCAGTTTTGACCTGCGAAGCCAAGAACGGCGTTTGCGGCAAGTGCTACGGCCGCGATCTCGCGCGCGGGACGCCGGTGAATATAGGCGAGGCGGTCGGGGTCATCGCCGCGCAGTCGATCGGCGAGCCGGGCACGCAGCTCACGATGCGCACCTTCCACATCGGTGGCGCGGCGCAAATCGCCGATCAATCCTTCATCGAATCCAATTTTGATGGAGTCGTGAAGATCCGCAACCGCCATCTCGCCCGCAACAGCGAGGGCGATTTGATGGTCATGGCGCGCAATGTCGCAATCGTCGTCGAGGGACCGGACGGCGCCGAACGCGCGGTTCACAGGATCCAATATGGCGCCAGGCTCAAAGTCGACGATGGCGATAAGATCAAGCGTGGCCAGCGGATTGCCGAGTGGGATCCCTATACGCGGCCGATTCTGACCGAGATCGCGGGGACTGTCGGTTTCGAGGATCTGGTCGAAGGTGCCTCGATGACCGAAACCATCGATGAGGCGACCGGCATTGCCAAGCGTCTCGTTATGGATTGGCGCCTCAATCAGCGCTCCGTGACATTGAAGCCTGCCATCGTGATCAAATCCGCGGACGGCAAGACCGGCAAGCTGCTCCGCGGCGGCGATGCGCGTTATGTGCTGCCGGTGGATTCGATCATTGGGGTTGACCCGGGCGCGACGGTCAAGGCGGGCGACGTCGTTGCGCGTATCTCGATGGACTCGGCTAAGACCCGCGACATCACCGGCGGTCTGCCGCGCGTAGCCGAATTGTTCGAGGCGCGCCGGCCGAAGGATCACGCGATTATTGCCGAGGCCTCCGGCACCGTGCAATTCGGGCGCGACTATAAGAACAAGACGCGCATTTCAATCGTTCCAAATGAAGAAGGTGCGGAGCCCATCGAATATTTGATCCCAAAAGGCAAACACATCCATCTCCAGGACGGCGACGTCGTCGAAAAGGGCGACTATATCGTCGATGGAAATCCGGCGCCGCATGACATTTTGGCGATCAAGGGCGTCGAGGAACTTGCCGCCTATCTCGTCAACGAGATTCAGGAGGTTTACCGGCTGCAAGGGGTCAGCATTAATGACAAGCATATCGAGGTGATTGTCCGGCAGATGCTGCAGAAGGTCGATATCGTCGAGCCCGGCGGCACCTCGTTCTTGCCTGGCGAGCAGGTCGATCAAGTCGAGCTCGACGAGGCTAACGCTGCGGCGATCGAGGCGGGAGAAAAGCCGGCCTCGGGAACTCCGGTTCTCCTTGGAATCACTAAGGCGTCGTTGCAGACGCGCTCGTTCATCTCGGCCGCCTCCTTCCAAGAGACGACCCGGGTGTTGACCGAGGCCGCCGTCAACGGCAAGGCCGATACCCTGGAAGGCTTGAAGGAAAACGTCATCGTCGGCCGGCTCATTCCAGCGGGCACGGGTGCGGCGATGGCCAAACTCCGGCGTGTCGCGAACAATCGGGACGAACTGATTATCGCCCAAAAAGCGGAAAGCGCGGCGGCATCCGGGACAACTCCCTTGCTCGCGCGGCCGGAGGTGCCGGCGGGCGAATAGTCCGCCGGTTCCGCGGCTCTTTTCGCCTCGGGGTCGTGGATTTTGAGATTATATGATGCGGCGGAAGAAGCTGAACAGCCCGATCGCTGGTCCGATCCCGCCGGGCTGGCCGACAGCGCGGCGGGATCGACATCGGGATCGATTTCGAAATGCGGATCGAGATCTGCGAACACCTGGCCGGAAGCCTCGGATTAGGCTGAAACCTGGTCAGGTTCGAGGATTTTGCGGCTCGCCGCTCGGATAGCCCCGTTCGTCTGTTCCGTAATAGAGACCGTCGGGGTCCTCCATCTGGTAAATGGAGCGGCCTTCGCGGAGTTGATCGGCGGAGTAGCTGTCCGGCGTGCCGGGCAGGACGTAACGGGTGTTGAGTGGACTGCGTGTCGTTAATGTCTTGGCGGAAGTCGTTACCACCCCGCCGCAAAGGAGCGCGGATCCCAAGATTGCTATTGTAAGAGATTTCAACATTGCCAACCTCCCTAAAATTGGCGATCGCCCCATTTTTCGAGGCAATGTTGAAAACGGAATAGACCGGCTGAATAGACAGGCTTGTCTTGAGAAAAAGACCGCGCCAGAGTTCAATTTTTTGTGATCAGCTTATGCGAGGATATTCGATCCGTGAGCAGCGCCGCATCAAAAGATGGTCGAGGGAGAAAATTCCCGGCCCGCGCGCGATAACGACGAGGAAGCACGTCGCCCAGACGCCGTGGGTCGGCCAGGCATCGGGATAGACGAAAATCTCGATGACCGCGGTCATGCCGAGAAGGGCCAACGCGGACAGGCGGCTAGCGAGCCCTATAATAAGCAAGAGCGGAAAAAAGTGCTCGCTGAACGCCGCGATGTTCGCGGCCAAAGCGGGATCGATCCATGGAAGAGCGTATTCGTCGCGAAACAACGCAATCGCATTGTCGGTCACATGAAATCCATCGACCTTTGTTTGCCCCGACATCCAGAACACGGCGGCTGGAAAAACCCGCGCCGCGAGCGAAATCAGGGATTGCGGAATTTTGTCCAAAACGGCGGCGACGGAGCGCATTGCGCCAATCAACGCCGGCGGGTTTTCCACGTGCGTCTCGCGGGATCGGATCATGGCAAGGGAGCCTCAACGGGTTGATTGGTCATTTCGATCGCGAGCCCGGCGAATAGCGCCGCGAGATTGGCGGCCAGATCGAAGCTCGAGTTTGCGGCGAGCGCTGCCGCGGCCGCCTCTCCAAGCGGATTTCGAGCCGCGAGGTTTTGCAAAAAAATCTTGGCGCCCTCCGGCAGGCGGCGAACCTCGACATTGCAACCGGGGCGTGAAACAAGCGCATCCTCGCTTCGCCAATCAGTGATCGGCGCAAGGTCCATTTCGCCGGAATTCATCGCCCAGATCGTGACGATAGGATAGTCCGACGCGACGATTTCAACCGAAGGGTGCAACGTGAAGCGCGAGGAGGCCAAAGTATCCAGGGCAACGCCGGAGAGCGTGGCGGGCGTAAGAGGTTTCGCGTCGGCGGCGTGGTACGCGCGCGTTCGCGCAGCTTCGAGGTGAGCGACATCGGCGAGATAAGGGACTGGCCGCGCGGGTGCGAAATCCGCCAAGAAAGCGGGAAACGCGTCGCCATAAAACATCATCAGGGGGGAGAGCGGCGGCTGCGTGGCGGCGAACAATCTCGCGGCGCCTTTGAAGAAATCCTCGCCAACGATGTTGCGCGTCGCCGGATAGCGCGCTTCCAATGCGCCGACGAGGCCCACCATGACATTGTTGCGATAGATCCCGAAACGCTCTTGCGGCGTATCCAGATTATGCGCCGTGATGTCCTGGGGAACAGCCAAATCAGGGTCGCGCAGCGCGCGGGCGAAATCCGGACGGAAATCCAACATGGCCTCGCGGGCCTCCTTCACGCCGCGGCCGGCGCGGTGCGGAGAGAACCCGCACGGTCGAGGCGTTCTTGCGCGGCAAGCACCTCGGCGCGCAACACCGGCCAATCTGGCACATCATTGTCCCACTCGACCAACGTTGGCAGCGGCCCCGTGCGGGCGATCACGCTTTCGAACAAGGCGAACACATCCTCGGCGACGGGTGATCCGTGCGCATCGATCAGCAACGGCGATCCCTGACCGTCGATGGTTTCGAAATGACCGGCAAGATGAATCTCCTCCACGAGATCGAGGGGAAAAGCTTCGAGATAGGCGCGCGCGCTGGTTGCGTGATTGCGCGCCGAAACGAAAACGTTGTTGACGTCGAGGAGCAGTCCGCAGCCGGTCGCGCACGCGATCGCCGCTAAAAACTCCGTCTCCGGTATCGTGCTCTGTTTGAATCGCAAATAGGCGGCGGGGTTTTCGAGGAGCAGGCGGCGCTGAAGCGCGGTCTGTACCTCGTCGACATGGTCGATCACCGAGCTCAAATCTCCCTCCGTATAGGGAAGCGGAAGGAGATCATTGAAAAAAATTCCGGCGTGCGAGGACCACGCCAGATGCTCGGAAAAACATTCCGGCCGATAGCGGTCGCAAAGGCGCTTCAGCCGGGCAAGGTGCGCGCGATCAAGCGGCTCACTTGAACCGATGTTGAGCCCGACGCCGTGCAGGGATAAGGCGTAATGGTCCCGCAGAAATCTCAAATGCGCGTGCGGAGTGCCCCCGGCGCCCATATAATTTTCGGCATGAACCTCGAAAAAGCCGAGCGGTTGCGGCGCGGCGGCGATCGCGGCGAAATGCCTTGGCTTAAAGCTCGCGCCGGCGCGCAAGGGAAGCTGCGAAACACGCATGGATTAGTCTCCCTAACTCGCCTTCGAGCGCATTCCCGGCGACGCAAAAGGGGCGCGCGGATCCCGCGTGCCCCGGTCGCTGATCAAGATTTGGCTGGCTTGAGGGACCCCATGCCGTTCGGGGTCTTCATCGTTTCGCAAGTGCCCTTCGGGACATACTTCCAGATTTTGGCGTCGTAATCGACCTTCGATGTCCCGGCGCAGCTGGTGCCCGCCCCCGCCGCGCAATCGTTTTGCCCTTTCAGCGCCACGCCATAGCACTTTTCCTTGCCCGCCTTGGGACCGCCCATATCCTCGGCGGCAAGCGGCCCCGCGAGAAGCGCGAACGCGGCGGCGAGCGTGGCGGCGGT
>DATBQJ010000032.1:0-17044 GCA_036560885.1 Methylocella sp. | reverse complement strand
CTTGAAATTGGGCTCGCCGCGCGTCGTGAGCCGCACGCGCGCCGGCGCCGCGTCGCCCGGCAATCCTTCGGCGCTGGCGACGCGCAGCACGAAACGCGCGCCGGCGCGGCGCAAATCCACCTCCTCGACGAAGCCGGTCAGGTAATTGCGCTCGCAACCCCAAGAACTGTAAGGCGTCCGCCGCAACGAAAAAAATAATACCATCATGGAGACCAACGGATCGTCGCCCCTCGGAAAACCGGGGGGTCGCGGGCAGGGCGAGGGCAAGGCTTGAAGCGGCCAACGGATTTTTTTGGTTGGAAGGGTAGGGGGGCTGCGCGCGACCACCAGATTCTCGGTTGGACGGATTGACTCTATTTTTCCTCGCTAGCCTAGCGGCCATAGGCAGTGATGGCGTAAGCTTGGAGGGTATTTAAATCTAGCGTTGAGGGAAGTATGCAGAATAAACCAATCAACTGGCCGCGCCTCGTTCGCTGCTCACTCTTTCAAGCGGTTGTGATCGGGACTCTTTTTATCGTCGCAGCATTTTTCGCTACTAGACCTCAATATCCCTATGAACATAAAGGGGATACATGCACTTCCAATACATATTCCAATAATGAAACAAAGGAGAGGCTCTTCGGGGTTTCTGCCGAAGGATGGACCGCTATCTTTACCGCCGTCCTTGCGGGGTTCACCTTTGTTCTCGCGGGGGTCTCCATAATTCAAATAGATTTCTTGACCAGAGCCGATAAGAACGCTGCAATTCAAACCGCCCAACTTATTGAACAAAAATCCATCATGCGCGACCAGCACTTTGCTGCACATCGTCCCAAGCTTATATTCAGAGCAATTGCTTTGAAACAGTTTGATATTGGCAAACACATACAAATTAATTTTATCTTGGCAAACGCTGGAGAAACGGAAGCTATAATTAGACAGGGCAACGCTACGATTTATATTGCAAGAGAAGGAAGGTTGCCAGATATACCAGAATATGACGACGACAGACTGTTCTTGGCTAACCGTAGATTCCCAGGAGGGCGCAAAAATCCTCTTATAAAGATACGAGATATTCCACTTCTTGAATGGGAATATGACTGCATTTATGGTGAGGGACGATCCGGGGAGATATATTTCTTCGGATTCTTAACATACGAAGATGGAAACAACAACTTCCGCGAGATTGGGTTCTGTCGCAAATTTGATCCGGCGCACCGCCGCTTTATCGCAGTTCGCGACCCAAATTACGAGTATGAGGATTAGCGCGTCACACGCCGCCGCCTTCGCTTATCGGCCCTCGCCGTAAGTGATTGATACGTCAAACTAGTCGCGTTTGCGCCGCCTGCCGCTTGGCCTTGTTCCAACTGTAAGCCAAGCACCGGGCGAACCCGGTGATTGTGAGATACGACCTTATTCATCAAGAGGCGCTGCTGGCGGCGCGGCAGGGGGCGCAGCGCCTTGTTTTGGTTTTCCACCAAACAAGCTTTTGATTTTATTCCAAATCCAGATGAATGGCATGACCAACAAAAAGAAGCCAAATTTCTTAAATGCGGCCAATAAAGCTATGCCGCCGGTAGCCTTGAGGAGCTTCACGCCAAGCGCGCCAGCTACCAGCCCTGCGATTCCATATTCCGCCGCCCGATCTGTGCCAGCTACATAATCGTCGTAACGAGCGCCTTTTTTAAATTCAAATGCGCTTTCAGCAACCAGCAAATCGTTTTTAGAGGCTATTTTTGTCGTGTCACTGATCCATACAATCTTCTCGTATCCATAGCGTCCTAATTTCAGAGCTACAGCATTCATTATCTCTTTACCATCACTCGACTGACCAACGATAATCCACGACACAGTGTGCGTGTTTGAATTTAGCTTTGGAGTTTGCCTCCACCCAGTTGTAGAAAGGGTTTGAAGACCAAGTTGCTTCCGCTTCACGTTAGCAACAGTGTCATTGTTCTGTATTTGTGCCAGAAACTCGTTTGGGTCTACCTGAGACCAGTCATCTAATGCTACATATCCTTCCGGTAGCCATTGAAACAAGACACTTGACTCAGTATCTGGATCGATTGCCATTCCTTCAATGGATTCGATAAGTTGACCATCTGAAAGTTCTTGCAGTCTCCGCGCGTCTTTTGCAAGCACCATTACATATCCAGGCAGATTGGTTATTACAGCGCCGGAAACTGGTAACTGGATGTTAGTTGGAGTCTTCCAATCCATCTTTTTGATTTCTGCAATGGATTGCTCTTGAACCTCTGCAAATACCTGACAGGTGAGAGCAAAAAACATTAAAGCAGCGTAGATAAATCTCATGATTGTTATCTCTCTCGGATCAAATTGCGCCCGGTGCCGGGTCACTGGGAAAAGGACTGAAGCACAAGTAACGGAGCCTTGCAAACTTGAGCGAAGGGTCGCGCTAGTTGCGCCTGAGCCGTTTGAAGTTGCGCCAGCGACCTCACCGCTTCATTTCCTCGTTAATCCAAGGGCTCGGCAAACAAAAACGCTCGCCGCAGTGCATCCGTGCGGTCGAGCGTCTCCGGGTGGCGAGGCAGGAGAGCCATGCCCCACCAATTTCTATCAAATATGTCGTCTGGCGTCGTGGCTCAACGCGAGCACGGACCAAGCGCGCCTCGGGCGTCGGATTAAAACTTGACGCTCCGTTGCTTGGGGGCGCAGGTGCCCCCAAGCTGGTAGTGTCTCAGTTTGAAATTCGAGGCCCTTGACGCTCCCTCGCGCCGCCCCAGTGTCCGTGCTATGCTTGGCACCAAGCAGGGAGCGGCGCATGGTCTACGTATTCGAGCTTTTCGAAATCGACCTCGATGGCAATCGACTCCTGCTCGAAACCACAAAGTATCGGCTTAAGGGTAAGGATTTGGCGCACGGGCATGCGAAGTCGATGATGGACAACATGCTCTTTAAAGGCAAAAGGGCCGCCATCTGCGCAATCAAAGATCAGACTGGAAGCCTGATCGGCGAGGTGCATGCGGCGGCGCGTCAGAATGCCTAAAGGCCCCAAGGGCGAAGTCCGCCCGCCGACATGATCGGCAAACAAAAACGGCCCATCGCTACATCCGCGCTTGGGCCGTTCTCGCGTCTTCCACTCCGACGAAGTCGAGAGAGCGCGCCTCGCCAAATTGATGATCTATGCGCGAGGCGGGGCGGATTCAATCGGCGGCGCGCCATTGCCCTACGGCTCACTAACGCCGGCACCTGTGCCAGCGTTAACCGGCGCGTTCACAACATGCTGCTGATGCAAATGCCCGATCTATGTCGTTTGGTCGCCTTGTTCAGACGGCGGCGTGCTCGGCTCCACGGGCTTGGGGCTCGGCGCGGGCGGGGCGTCATCCGGCTTTTGCTCTCTCGCCACGGGCGAGGAGGCACGTTTGGCGCTGCCGGGCGTGTAGCTCACCGGGCCGCCGGTGAACATTTTGTCGAGTGGCGTCGTGGGCACCTCGATGAGTTTCACGTTCGCTCCTGCTTTTCATGGGCCGTAACATTTTGCGCATCATGCGCAAAACCTTCCGGTTTGTCATTGATCAAATTTTCTTGCCACGCGAAGGCTCTCGGCAACATTCGAGCGCGCCTCGGAATCTGAACACCTTGCGGGAACGGGGCGGCGGGGCCACGTTGGCGAATCCGCCGCCCTAGGACACAGCTCCGCAAATTTGCGGAGCTGTAACCACTTGAAATCATAGGAGAAACTATGAAACGTCTTCTTTTCGCGACCGCGCTGGCCTTGGGGAAACTTCCCCTCGCGCGGAATTAGCCTAACCGTTGCTATTGATGTAAAGGCAACCTGCTCTTTATCTCGCGAATCTCGGATAGCCGGGTGTGACGCGCGGCGCGGGCAACAGATGCGGCGCATGCCGCACGCGCCCGGTCCGACCGCACTCGGGGCACAGCGGCGACATGCGCCGCAGTATTTCATCGACAACGAGAAATTGCCCATCGACATCGACGGGCCGCGATATGAAATTCGATAGAACGTAATGCTCATGCATTTTATGCCTTGGACGCTTTTCATCCTTAATCCACGATAGAATGCCCAGCCGACCACACTCACAGCGCACTGGCTCCCTTGTGATCACTTCCGCCTCCTCTTCGTTGTTCACCTCATCGCCAGCACGACGCGGACGATCAACGCGAGCAGCATCGCGTCGATCACCCAAAACAACAGGTCGATCAGCATCGTGTCACCTCCGACCTCGCGGCTTCGCGTCGTTGGAGCCTTTCGGGATGCCTTGAGATCGCAGGAACGACTCGGTGCTCGCCTCTCCGGGGTTCGTCGCGTTGTTGCCTCCGCCGCCGCCCGGTCCCTGCGAGCCACCGCCGAGCGAATATGGACGGCTAGGAGGCGTTGGCGTTCCCTCGGGCGCTGGGCCGCTGCCCGTGCCGCCATATTCGGAAAGCTTCGTGGGCGGCAGTGGCGCGCCGCTCGATGACGATGACGATGGCGACGCCTCGCTCGCCTCGGCGGAGCCGCCAAAGCCGGAGGGCCGCGAGGGCGGCGTCGGCACCGCGCCATATGAGCCTCCGCCAGATGGCCAACCCTCGCCGACCTTGAGATCGCCGCCCGAGCTGTAGTTGCCACCGCTCGGTTCGCCGCCTCCGCCCATCAAGGTGGTTGGCAATTTGTTGCCGGGCACGCCATTGCCCTCGCTCACCTTCAGCGAATTGTTCGAGGAGTAGTTAGGCATGCCCTCGCCCGTCTTGAGATCGCCGCCCGCGCTGTAATTCCCGCCCGATGGCTCGCCACCTCCGCCGAGCAAGGGCTTCGAACCAAGATCGCCGCCGGCGATGCCGGAAAGCGTCTCGCCCTTCTCGACCGTATGCGTTCCGCCGCCGGGAAGGTTCAACGACTGGCCAACCTGAATCTTGTTGGGGTCGCCGCCAATCGTTTCCTTGTTCGCGGAGTAAAGGCCCTGCCACGCGGGCGCGTCATGCACTTCCGCCTGTCGCGGCTTCCATTGCGAGCCGTCGTCGTGCGACCCCGAGACATAACGCTTCCATGCGTCCGTGATGCTGTCTTTTTGGCTTTGCGTCTTCGCCTTGTTGAATTGCGAATTAAGTTCGCTCAACGCCGCCGCGCTCGGTCGCGTCACATCGCTCGAATATTGATCGAACGGACCACTTCCGATGTTCCGCTGCGCCGGATCGGAAGCCTCGGCCATGTGACCGGGCGGTCCTGAAACATTCGCGCCCTTGTCTCGCAATGAGCGCAAAGCGATGTCATTCACCGCCGCTTGCGTGCCCACGGGACCGGCGCTGCCGCGCGGTAGCGCGCGCGCCATGCGATCCGCCTCGGCGCTCGTGAACCTGCTCGGCGGCTTCTCGCCAAAGTTTTGCTGATCGCGAGTCACCCCGCGCGGCGGGTCGAATTTTGGAAACGCGCCGCTTCGAACAAACGGCATTGGCGCTAAGCCGGGGTGACGAGGAGACATCTGATTCACTCCATCTCGATATGGCGCTTGCGGCGCGGGTTGATGTTGACAGGCGCAGGCATGATCCTGCGTTGATTGCGCGGGCGTCGGCTGCTCGGTCGGTTGCTGTTGCGCGGTCATCGCGCGCGCGAATTGCTCTTGCTGTTGGGCGATGAGACTTCGCTTCGCTTCCAACGCGCTCAATCTCCGGTCCACCTCGCTCATCGCGCCGACGACCTTCGCCAGCGTGAGTTGCTGATCAGCGCGACCTTTGATGGTGTTGGCCGTTGAAGCGGCGTCTCTCGTCAGCGTCGGCGTCGGGACATGCTCGCCCGATCTCGCCCACGGCACGAACATGAAACCTCCCTTGGCGTCATGGCCAACCATGTGACCGGGCGGGCACGAAAGCTGCCGGAACACCTGCCGTCGCTGATGTTTGTCTTGGCCTATGTGTCCTACCATGGCTCTACCCTTTCGAATTGAGCGGCGCGCGCCGTGGAAGCGGCGACACGGCGCGCGCCTTCTCTCGTTGTTCTCATCGACGATCTCCCGTCCTTCGCTGAGTTGGAAGACCATCGAGTCATCGGCCAAACGAGCGCCGGTTCGCGAATATGTAGTCGGCTCCCGCCCGGATCGCCGAAGGATAAGCCTCCGGGCGAGAGCCCTTGCCGACGCGATTTCTCGCGGCGGGTCTTCATCGTGGGCGCTGTCTGGCCGCGCCATTGACGCCTTCCCCTCATGTCATGGGTGGCGTCGCCTTCCGATGGCGGAGTCAGGAGTGCGCCACAATGGGAAGCGCCGAGGAACTCCTTCACATCGAAACCTTTATTCGTCATCGAGCCGCGCCTCCGGGTCGTTCAGCAGCTTGGCGAGAAAGCCATTCCAAATAGTCGCGGACGACGTGTCGTTGCGACTGAGGCGCGCGCTGGCGCAATCATCGCGCAACAGGGCGAGCGTCGCGGACTTCAAGGGCGTTTGCGCTCCGGGTCGCAACGCGGTCGCGCCGAGCAATTTCTTGCGAAGCAGCGCCGCGCTCTCCTCGACCTCTCGCAACATGCGCGCCTGACCATCGACGACATGGCCGACGACGGCGAGCGCGGCGGCGTTGGCGTTGTGCTTGCACGCCGCCGGCGTCCGGTCGGCCTCGGCGAGATTGGCCTCCAATTTCGTCAACGCCTGCGTGAAGGCGCTGTGCCGGTTATTGGCCTCGGCCCGCTTGACGATCAGCTCGCGCAGCTCGGGCGTGTCGAGATTAGGGACGCCGCCGCCGGCCTCCAGACTTTCGGCGATTCGCGTGGCGCGCCGCGTCGCGATCTCCTCGTCGAGGTTGTCATACCGGCATAGTTCGCTCTCGACGCCCGACATATGTTGCCGGGCGGCCTCGACGGTCGCTTGGGCCTTGTCGCGAAGAGACAGCGCCGCCGACATTTGTTCGATTTCACGTCGCAACGCGAAGCGCAACGCGATCTCGTCTTGATCGGGTTCGAGCCCGCCGTCGATGACTTGCAAATTGATCATGTTGGCTACCCCTTATGTTGGCTCCTGTGTCGCCGCATCTCGGTCACGTAGACTTGAACGATTGGTGACGGTCCATGCCTCGTATGTCGTCGCCCATGACGGTGGTCTGGCGCGCTCTTCTCGCTTTGAAGACGTTTCAAGTGCGCCAGAATCTCTCTCCACTGATCGGCCATGTTCATGTGTTTCGCCCGTATAGTTTCTCGACGCGCTCTTTTTCCAGCTCCTCGGCGACTGGCGGGATGGTCTTTTCCAAGTCCCAAGGCGTGATGCGCATTCGGCTGTCGTTTTGAAGTAGCCTGACGACCCCGGCGATGAAGCCATGCGACATCACCCTCCGCTGTTCCGCGTGCGAGCTGGTTTCAGCGAGAGGTCGAATGATGTCGATGATGTCGCGGAAGATAAGTGGCGTGATGTCGGGATCGTCGGTGTCCGACCACTCGGCGTGTTCCCACTCCGTGCAATAAGTGTCGCGCGCGACATGCCAACGCTTGGTGGCGGCGCAGTATGCGTAATAGGTGTTCGTTTCCTCATATTGCTGGTTGTATTCAACAAATAGATCGCTGATGAAAACCTGCGTGATGGCGGGTCGCAGGGATCGCCGCGATAGCGACGACAAATTGGCGGCGTGGTTGGAGCGCGTTCCCGGTGTCATGATCGTTTTCCTTCTTGGTTGCTAGAGCATCTGACTTCCCTTTGGTGACTGGCCGGAGGTGGTTGGTTAAACTCTTATAATCGGAGCCATACGGATGAACTCCCGATTTCCCTGTCGGCGGCCATGCGCAGCACGCCCGCGACCGCGTTGCTTCGATCATCGTGACACAGTGGCGGATGATCGATTGAATCTCGATTGGTGCCGCGCCCAACGCGCCGCTCCAATTGCACGAACTGATCCGCCATGGTCTTGTCGTCGAGCAGCTCGACGCGCCCCGGCGAACTTAAAATGGGGATGCACTGGGAATAAATCTGCCCCTTGTTCAATTCGGACAGGCGATAGGTGACGCCGTTCTTGTTGAACAGCTCCTGCGTGAAGGCGCTGCCGTAGTTATCGCCCTCGACCTCATGCAGTTCGTAACTTTTGATGGTCTCGCAAAGCTCCCTGACCAACTCGTCGGGGCTTTCGAAGTTGCGCGTGGCGCGCAGATAATCGAGCACGACGATATAGTCGTCGTCGTCCTCGCCGCGCTTCTCGGTGTGAGCGATGGCGAGCGCGAACTCGTCGGACTTGCCGGCGGACGGATCGACGAAGGCGTGATAATTGCCCGCGTGGTTACGGTTAAAGGGAAGCATGAAGCGACCGGGCACGATGCAAGCGTCCAAAATCTCGCGCGTGAGGTAGCTTTCAAGATCACTGCGAAAGACCGCCAGATACTCGCTGGTGTTCTCGACCGGGTTCTCGGCGATGGCCGCGTCGATCTCCTCTTGAGTGATGGTCAAATTGAATTGCGCGGTCGGGGCTTGCGCCACGAGAACATCGTCGGGAGCATCGGGGCCAAAGTTCTTTTTGTGCAAGTCCCACAGAATGCCGCGCCGTTGGCGTGGCGTGCTGATGACGATCAACATGCCCTTCGTGGTCAGCAATCCGGGGGTGACGCTGACCAGAATCTCGCGGTCGGCGTCGGGGCCGGAGTTGCGATACCACGCGGCGGCCTCGTCGCAGACGCAGCCGACCAGCGTCAGGCCGCGCAATCCTTGGGCGCTGGAAGCGCGAACTTGAATCTCGATGCCATTCCGAAAAACAATCGTCTGACGGTTGATGGCCTTGATCTCGCGCGAGATGGTCGGCGACTGCTCGGCGACGCCCTTGGCGTAGTTGAAAACCACGCGAGCTTGTTCAACGTTCTCGGCGATGCACAGCACGATGCCGGTTTCACCATAATTGAGGTTTTCGGAATGGTCGCAGAGGCAGGCCAGATAGATGCAGGCGCACGCCGCTTGGTAGCTCTTGCCCGACCTTCTGCCGGCCACGATCACTAGCCTCTTGACGCGGCGCGAGGGTTCACGCTCGCGCTTGGTCAACGCCGTGAAGACTTCGCGCTCGGCGGCGTCGAGCGGTTCGCCAAAAGCCGCGATGGCCAGCGTGCGCATGGCCACCCATGATGGGCCAGGCATGGCGTTGCCGAGCAGCAAGGGATTCGTCAAAGCTTCTCTCATGCTGAAGAGCGGCTTCATGGCGCGGCCTCCTCGACGGGCGAGGCGCGGTCGCTGGCGAGCGAAGACGAGGTGGGCGCTACAGGCATGGCGGCGACAGGCTCCGCGCGCTCCACGACGTTCGCGGCGGCTTTCTGGGCGTCCATGCGATGCCGGGCGACCAGCTCGTCGATGCTTGGCGTGGTGTCGCGCCGGGCCTTGCGCAAGCCAAGGCTTTCATACATGCGCCTAAGATGGCTGGAGATACGCGCGAAGCTCTCGACATCGACCTTATCGTCGCCGTCCACTAGCCGCGCCTCCAGCAGCTCGGCCTGCACCTCGATCATGCTGATTCTGCGGATCAATTGGGCTTGCGCGGCGCTTAGATGTTCGGGGCCGTTGGGCGAGGCGTCGAGAGTGTGAAGCTTGATCAAGTCGCGCAGCCGGCGCGCCACGGGAGACCTTTGATCGGTCTCATGGCCAATAAACATGCCGCGACCATTCGTGACCCTGCTTCTGGCCATCTTGGCGGCGTCTGGTTTACTTTCGGCGAGCAACTTCAACATGGAAATAAAAATAAGCCTTGCGATGAGTTACCGCAAGTCATTGATAATACACTAATAACTCACACAGCGTCACGCAACATCACGCAACGTCGCACGGCGTCACGAGAGGACGCACGGGCGTAACGCGATTGAACCGCGCCAAATGCGGAGAAATGTCCCTGTTATTTCAAAGAGTTACAACTCTGCAAATTTGCAGAGTTGAGAAAACGAACGGGACGTTGCCCTTCCGGCAAGTTGGCGATTCGCGCGGAGACCATCGCCTGCTCGGAGGGCGAAAGGCGCGCGACATTCTCCTGTGATTTCAATTGGTTATAACTCAGCAAATTTGCTGAGTTACCTTCACCTTTACGGTGCGGATTCCCTTCCGGCAGATTGGAGATTCGCGCGGCGACCATCGCCTGTTCGGACTGCGAAATCGGCACCAACGCGACATTCACCTGTGATTTCAAGGAGTTCTCACTCCGCAAATTTGCGGAGTGAGATGCCGCGCCGCCTCCCGCATCGCGTCGTCCAGTCCCTCGGCCCCCTTCCGGCAGGTTGGCGATTCGCGCGGCGCGCGAGAAATTTTTCGAGGCGGAGCCATCACTTGATGGTTTGTTTGATGGTATGACGCGCGATGGTCGAGGCGCGAGGTCAGGCGGCGTAAGGGTTTGATGGCGGTCGCGCGATGACGGGTGTCGTCGTCGAGGTGTGCTTTCCCACCCCCAGGCGGGGGAGCGGATCGAGGTTCAACAGGATGCGCGACGCGCGCCTCGTCGAAGATCGCTCGATCAGGCGCTGGAAAAATATAGCGGTATTTGAGTGTGTGAAGCAGCTTTTCACGACCTCCACACCCCCGCGCTGGCAGGGGCACCAAGGAACACTCACATTTCGCCAAAACACAGCATTGGAACACCACCCTTCCAACCGAACTTGCGCACATTAACTGATTGAAACAACGACAAAAATACCGTTAGCTTGACGCGGCCCGGAACAATTGGAACACCACAAACCCCCTTTTAAAAAAAGTTCCCCAGCGCGATGCACATATGCGCCCATGCACCCATCGTTTTCTCACGGGACTCTTTTTACCCATATTCTGCTGCTCCGGTGTTCCGTTAAAGAAAAAACCCAGCAAATTCTAAGGATAAAAAATGGAACAGCAAAACGGAACACCACTCCCGCCCTGCTGTTCCGCTGTTCCATTGTCGCGATCAATGCTTGGTCGGTTCGCTGGGCCTCCAACCGGGGCGGGGCGGCATCGGGTTGCCGTCATCGTCATGAAGCGGCGGTTGCACTGCGTCGTGACCGCCCTCGTCCTTCCCCGTGATCGGCTCATCGACGCCAGGATTGCCGAGCGTCCACGAGCCATTCGCGCCACCATGCCACTTGAGATGGCGGGTTTTCACCTGCTCCCATTTCAAGTCGCCCGGACGGCCAACATCCTCGCGCAGCCACATGGCGCGCTGGTCTTCGCGCCACCAGAACCGGGTCTTCTCGCCGTTGACGCGAACGGACTCATTCGTCCAGCCCAACTTGCGCAGATATGGCCCGATGGCATTGGGCCGAGGGCTCTTGCCGTCGCGGTCGCGCAGGAACTGAATGATTTGCCCTAGATTGACGCAGACGCCGTTATTATTCTCGCTCTCGCTCTCGAACGGCTCCAGCGCCTCCTGCAACAACACCTTCCACGTTTCCTCGGCGGTGTGCTCATCCTGCTCCGGCTTGAAGTAAAGTTTCTCCTCCTCCGGCGTCGGCCAATACCGTTCGTGGTTTTTGTAGCAATGCACGGCCTCCGCCAACAACTGATCGCGGTCGCGCTCCAACGCATTAAGGTCGATGGGGTGAATCACGCCGGATACAATGGTCCACGAGCGGCGGTCGCCGGTCGGATCGTGGAGGCAGTGCGGGTCGTTGGTGGTGGCGACGAGCACGCACTGTCGCTGCTGATGTATAGTGTCGTGCCCATATGGAGGCTGATATTCATCCTCGGTCTGAGTGATGAACGCCTTGGCGATGTCCCGCCCCGCTTTCTTCAACGCGACCATCTCGGCGAACTCGATGATCTGCTTGCCGCGCATGAGAAAGCCGGCCTTGCGGTGATCGACAATATCCTTGATGTTGTCCGTGAAATGCTCCCGGCTGATGCAAATCCTCTTGAACGAGGAGCTTTTGAGAGTGCCCTGCGTGTCGATCAGCACCAACATATAATCGGCCTGACAACCGGGTTCGTATATGCGCGCCACCAACTGAATCCACCAGTAGCGGCCAACGAGCCTCGTGTAGTCGGTGGGCTTCGCGCCATGGTAAGTGGTGAAGGAATCCTCGATGCGTGGCGTGCCGTCCCAAGTCAGCGACTCATAGTGCTCGCGGATCGGATGCACGCGGTTGTGGTTTTCGGCGAACGCGAACACGCCGTCGTAAATATGTTCCTTCGTCGTTTTCTCGAAATCGACCACTCGTTGCAAATAGGCCAGCAAGGCGCGGCAATCGCCATCGCCGAATTTGCGAGGATAGGGGCCGCAAGGTCCCTGCCCAGGCAGCGGCCCCCTGATCTTCACGTAACCGGCGAACTCGTCATAATACAGCAGGGAGCCCAACTCCTTGCGCCGCATGAGGTGAATGCACACGTTGGTGGCGTTGAGAATGAACCTTTTGCTCTTGGCGTCCCTGATATATGGCTCGGGCTCCCAATGGAGAGGATCGAGCAATTGCTTGACGCGCTCCTCTTGCGTCACGTCGGTCGGCAACTCGTTGAGATCGTCCCAGCCCTTGTCCTCTCCCTTATACTTGTTGGGCAGATCGCGCGGCGCGGCGACCTCGTATAGTTTCGTCTGGCTGCATTTGAAGTTCTCATGCAGATGAGTGGCGACCGCCTCCTTTTCCTTGTAGCCGGCCTTGTCGGTGTCGGGCACGATCACCACGCGGCCAATCGGCCCCTTCTCCGAGAAGTCCAGCTTCCAATCGTTTTGACCGACGACTTGCATGTCGCTGCGGGCGCGCATGCCGAAGTTGGTGTGCTCCGCGCCGCCGAGGCCGCACAGCCACGCGCCGACGACGATTTTATCGATGGCGTTTTCGCGCTTCCATTTCTCGACGATGGGGGCGACGGCGGGGTCATCGAGCCGCTGCTTGACGCCTTGCATGGAGTGCGCGCCCTCGCACAGATACCATGCCACGGAGCCCTTGCTCGCGCCGTCGCACGCCTTCTTCAGTTCGTCCGCGCCCACGGGCAGCAGCAGACCAGCGCCACCCTCGTGCAGATGGCTCCACTTATCGCAGAGGAAGGGCAGACGCTCGCCGGTCACCGGGTTCATGTGGTTCGCGTCGCAGTCATAGGCGCGGAAGACGTTGGTGATCCTCTTCTTGCCCTTGGCGTCGCCGGGCATGCGCCAGCGCAATTCGATGGAGGCGAGCGCGCCGCCCGGCATCTTGATCTCCGTCGCCTCCATGATAAGCGCGTCGTAAACGCACCCCTCGAACATGGAGCAGGTGGCGAAGTGCTTGCCCATGTCCGCCAGTTGATAATCGGGGCGGGCTTGCCGCAGCTTTTCGAGCAATTCGCGGTCGGCCGGCGTCCCATCCGGGTCGGGGTGCCAGTAATTGGGAATGACCTCGATGCTGGCGTCGATTTTACTCTTGCGTTTTTTTCCGTTGGAGCGGTCGGATGAAGACGGGCGTTGAAACTGAGACATGGCTATAGCTCCCGATTTTTTCGGGATCGACCATGGCGGAGACTAGAAAAGGATTGCGGGGGTTGGCGGCGGGGCGTATATAAATGGCCTGCCCTTCTGCCAAGAAGCGCGTTCCGATCTACTTTGAGCCACCAAAGTCGATCCTACTGCCAAACGAAGAAGCCCACGTGACGAGCGTGGGCTTTTTCACGTTCGGGGTTCACTCTACTCTCGCCTCGGGGCCAAGACAATAAATCGGAAGGTTACGAAAAGATTAACGATTCGTTAGTAAGTAATCACGTTACATCGTTACTGTTCTAACTGATGCGAAATCATGCGAATTGATGCGAAATTATGCGAGGTTGTGTTAAATCGTGTGAATTGAATTATTCTCCACGCCGCGCCGCGACCACGGCGACGAAACGCTTGCGGAAATTGGCCGCTTCTATAACGTGTCGGGGTGGACCATTGCGCGATTAGGTGTGGAGTGACTCATGTCAGACGATTTTGAATACGATGTTGCGTTCTCGTTTCTCGCTCAGGATGAAGGCACCGCCGCTCAACTCAACGACGCACTGGCGGGGCGAGTGAAGACATTTCTCTATTCCAAGCAGCAAGAACAGCTTGCGGGAACGGACGGCGAAAAATCCTTCAATGATGTTTTTGGTAAAAAAAGCCGATTTGTTGCGATTTTATACAGGGACAATTGGGGTTCAACCCCGTGGACGCGGATCGAAGAAACGGCCATTCGCAACCGCGCACACGAGGAAGGTTACGACTTTTGTCTGTTAGTGCCGTTGGATAAACAGGCGACTGCACCAAAGTGGTTTCCAAAAATCCGCATTTGGATTGGACTCGAACGATATGGCGTTGATGGCGCTGCCGCCGTCATTGAGGCGCGTGTTCAAGAGCTAGGCGGAAATCCGCACGACGAGACATTGCTAGAAAGAGCGGCGCGACAGGCGCGTGCCGTGGAATTCAAGGCTGAGAGAGATGGAGCATTAAATTCATGTGCTGGCGTCGAGGCGTTTCGACAGGGAATCGAATCGCTTGGTGCCACTATCAAAAAGGGCGTTGACAGCATTAACAAGGGGCGAACGTCCCACAAGTTGGAATTTCGTGGAATGCAACAACAGGGAAGCCCATGCTTTGTTTTAGGTCTTCAGCATGGATTAAGTGTTGGCGGAAGGGCCTTTTACGCAAATACTCTCGAAAATGTGTATTTAGAGGCGACACTTTGGCATGGATTCCCTCCGATGCGAGGAACTGTTCGGTTTGAAGAGCCAGAGCCTTATATTACAGTGAAATACCAATTTGATTACCTTCCATCCAAACAGTATGTTTGGAGGCAGGAAACAGATTCCAACAGAACGTTTTCTAGTGAGAGTTTGGGCGAAGAAATTTTAAAGTGGCTTCTCGACAATGGAGGAGACCCTGTCTGGTAGTCTGTTTACTCGCGGTGTTTGGCTGTGGGCGCGTTCTGGATAGAGGGGTCAAAGAAATGGCAAATCTGCTTCAAATGTCAGTTGTAATGAGTTTTATGCTTGTCCAATTCCCTGCAATTGCCGCTACTGAATACGAGATAGAAGCCGCCTCGAATGACGAGACATTCATCATCAATGGCGAAGTTTTCAAGGCGAAGACCTACTGCTTAGGATGGGAGAAAGACGACCACGTGATCTTTGTTGACGGGGACCCATCGGGAACTTGCACTTCTGCGACGCTTTACAATCGTCGCACCAAAAAGACCTGCGAGGTTTGGTGCGAATAGACGATCCCGCGCGCAAGCACACGGTCGGGCTGTCGTGAACCTAACCCGCAAGTAGTTTCGGCCTTGCAAAAGGTGGAGGTTTTGCGAGTGCAGAGCCATTGCAATCTTGACTAAACCAATGGCAGCTAACCCCCCATGCGCTCTCGGCGGGGCTGTAATGCGGCGCGACGCACCCCAACAGCGAGATTTTCACTCAATCGCCCATTTTTTGACTGAGTTACCCCTCTCTTTTTGACAAAAGTCTTTCGAGCGGTTGATTGGCTCTTCGATCCACAACACCTCCTTAGTCTTTCGGTTTATTGTGATCGTCGTTTTCCAACAGCCGAATCCAGGGTCGGCTGCCGTAACCGTGTCCCGATGCCACTCGGTTATGGGGATATAGTAAGCTTCGATATTCCCCACGTAATGTTTACCAGAATCCTCAACCCACGCGATCAAACAGTTTTTTTGATCTTTAAGACACCAAATCAAGTATGAATTATTCGTCTCGGTGGGGATATCCTCACCCTTTAAAGTTCCAGAAACTTGGACCTGGCTGTCAGTGCTAGGATCATAGAACGATTTGGCTCCGAATCTAATGTTGTCGTCCGAACCCCGTGCACTATTGACGAACATGACCGCCGAGATTGTGGCTATTGCAAGCATAATCCGTCGCATTTCTCGCTCCTCAAACGCTGTCGCCTATCAAGGGCGGAGGTCAATAATCTTTGCACAAACGGGGAGCGCCAACGTCACATAGGCTTGCAAAAGTGCGGCGAATCCCGCAGACAAGGCTGCGATGCAATTCCATCGAGCGGAGAAGAGGGCACTCATAGTTAGATCGCCAACGAGCGGCTTTCTCCAGAATGCGCCTCGACCGACCCATGTCGCAAAAAACCAGCAAACGGCTGCGAAAAACGCAAAAGCCGCCGACGCAATCCCAGTGTAAGTGCTGTAATCGCATTGAGTCATGCGTTCTTCTCGTTCTTTCGTATGCGCTTGCGCTTTTAACACAACTTGGCCGCTTATGCGCGATTCAGCGAGAAGGGGTCGCCATCGCGGGTCAATTCGGCGGCGTCGGCTTTCTGGCCTATCGCGTCGATTGTCGAAATTCGTGAATGCCGCTCAACATCTTCCAGTTGATAGCTGCGCAGTCCGACGCTAGCGGGGTTGAACGGCTTGTTCATGATCAAGCCCCCCCACCAGCGCGGTAGCGAACCAGCTCCGGGCCTAAAATCACGGTGCGACCGCCGTTCTTTTTCAGCTCCACCAATCCGCGCTTGCGGTCCGCGTAAATCTTCTCTCGGCTCCAGCCGCAAAGGGCCGCCGCCTCGTTGATGCTGAACGCGCCGTCTTCAAGCCGCTGCTTGGTCGTGTAGGAAAGCACCGGCTCCGGCTTCCTCGGACTGGGCTTGCGGGGCTTGCGGGTCTTCTCGACTGGCGCGGCGGGCGTGGCCCCGTTGTCGCACGGCGCGGCGACGGGCGCGGCGGGCTCGGCGACCGGCTCGGTTTCAACGGATTCTTGGTTGTGATTGATCTGATGATCGGACATAGCAAAGCTCCCGGCCCACGCACGAGGCGCTGGCCAATTGTGTGTTGTGGGGAACGATGCCGGTTCGTCGAGCCACGCTCGCTTTCGGCGTGGAGGAGGTCAGCGGCTAAACACGAAGATAAATTACGTGGCGGCTTGGTTCAACGCAGTTTTGCACGTACTCGCACGGTTTCTTACAGGTTCTCACAAAGTTTGCGTCGAGCGCCGAGCGTTACGCGGCACGCGCAACCCCTGCATTGGCCCGCAGTTCGTCGCAACGGTCGGCCCAATATTGCATCATCTGAACGCGCTCCTCCCAGAAATCGGAGCGCGCGTAGGCGCGTCTGATCGAGTTGCCCTCGACGTGTCCCAACTGCCTTTCAATCGCGTCCGCGTGCCACAGCTTCGACTCGTTGAGCATGCTCGAGGCGCTGCTGCGGAAGCCGTGCGCCGTCATCTCGTCCTTGCCAAAATCCATGCGCCGCAGGGCGGCGATGAGG
>DATBQJ010000031.1:0-15939 GCA_036560885.1 Methylocella sp. | reverse complement strand
TTTCACGCAGGCGCGGGCACACACTCTTGCTGCGGGCGAGGGGGTCGTGCTGATCTGCGGCCGGTTCGAGGGCGTCGATGAGCGGATCGTTGCCGCGCGGAACCTCGAGGAAATCTCCATCGGCGATTATGTGCTCTCAGGCGGTGAGATCGCCGCTTATGCCGTGTGCGACGCCTGCGTGCGGCTATTGCCCGGCGTGATGGGTGCGCAGGCCTCTAGTGTCGAGGAGAGTTTCGAGGCGGGGCTTCTCGAATATCCGCATTATACGCGGCCGCGCGAATGGGAGGGGCGTGCAATCCCGGACGTGCTGCTGTCCGGCGACCATGCGAAGATCAAGGCCTGGCGCGAGGCGGAGGCCCTTAGAGTCACCCGCGAGAGACGGCCGGATTTGCTCAACGGGCGGTAAGTCACGCATCGCGTGAACGGTTCTCCTTGCGCCATTCCGCCAATCCACCGCGCGGTTTGTCTCCTGTCTGTTAGGCGTTTTGCCCCCCTTTGCCCGCCAATCGTACCAAATAGTTTCGAGACCTGTGCGCGGTGGCGCCGTTTGAATTGGTATGAGGGATTGAAGCTTACGGCAAGATTGCGAAACGCGGCTTAGGGTTGCTGAGGCGGTAAAAATCGCCAGGTGAGCCCTGGTAAGGCAGTGATCTTCGTCTTATTGGCTGTGCGGCGGGCGATTTCGCCGCTCCGCTCAGGCCGCTTTAAGCCGCCTGAAGCGTTTGATGTTGTAAGCGATCACGGCGAGATGGACTTGGCACTTTGCCTTGGCAAGCCCGAGCCATCGCATCGCGCGGAAATGATAGCTGCGTTTCCAAGTCCCGAAAATCTTCTCGATCCTGGCACGGATCGGCCGCAGCGGGCGGTTGTGTGCTTCGAGCTTTTCAGCTGCAAGCCAGCGATGGCCTTTGCGCATGAGCTTTGCGGTTCCGCCCTTGGCTCGAATTGCCGCCTCGACCGACAGCGCATCATAGGCTTTATCGCCATAAACCTCGCCCGGCTCTTCAGGGATAATCGCGGGAGCAACAGAGACATCGGCCTCATTGGCCGGCGTGGGTGTGACGTCGCGGATAATGCCGGTGTCCTTGTCCGCCGCAAGGTGGGCCTTATAGCCATGCGCGGGCGCGCGGCTTTTGTGCTTTACCCAGGCGGCCTCGCCATCGCGTTTGGTTGCCGAGCCGATGATGGTCGCATCGATGAGCGTGCCCTTGCGGACAACCGCACCCTTGGACTCAAGATCGCGCGAGATCGCCTCAAACAGACTCCGGTCGAGCCCATGTGCGACGAGCTGACGGCGGAAGCGGAAGACAATGACACGAGCCGCACCTTAAGCAAGCAAGAGGCGGAGAAACGTGCCGAACTGTCGGACGACCGTGAATAGCGCGCTTGAGATTATGCTAATTCCATCCGCCGGCAACTCTGCCCACAAGAGCGTGCTGCAGACCGGCCTCAAGATCGTCAAAGGGCATCGGCAGCACGCCAAAGAGGCTGCTATTGTATTGAAGTAAGAAGACTCCCATGCTACCGAGATGGTAGCTCTTCGTGGTTATGATGATGATATGAGGGGTGAATTATGTTCCGGCGTGCGCAGCCTACGCGCACGGTCTCGACTCATGGCAGAGTTCGGGCCAGCAAAACCGGCATTGAATCACGCTCGCCAAGCCGCGGGCAGCGCGCGAACTTTGCCAAGGCGAGCCATTTTGATGACATTATCATGGGACACGAGATAGAATTCCGCCGCTAAATTCGTGAGGATTTGCTTCCGCAGTGCAGCGTGCCCGTTTCTCCTCGCCGTTGCGTTTCGCGCAACGCTCCTCCGTTGGGTTCATGTAGTTCAAGGGGAATGCTTTTTATAATGTACAGACTGTCCTATAGGTAAAGCCTGGTGGCAAATTCTTGCGTTGCTTGTAGCGTACGGCCGGACCGAGATCGATGTGTCTGTTTTCGTTAAAGGTCCGGGTTTGTAGGTTGCGCCGGCCAGCGAACGGGGCGGCGCTTTTTGTGCTCGCGAGCGCAATGCTTGCCGCTTGCACCACTCCCCCGCCGGTGGGAGTCAATGAGCCGCCGGACGCGCTAGACCACATTCGCGCCGCCGACTTGCAGCCGCGATTTCCTCAGCCCATTGGCACCGCCGATACGGGATCGGCGGGGATTAAGCCCCAGCTCTATTACGGGACCACGGGCGGGCAAGCAGGGGGCGCCGCGGCAGGCGCGTCTGACGGTGACCAAGATCCTGCTACGGGGACAAGCACTGGCGACGGCGTCAATCTGAACTTCGAGGATAGCCCCGTGAGTGCGGTGGCGAAAGTCATCTTGGGTGACATTCTCGGGGTGGGTTATTCGATCGATCCGCGCGTGCAAGGCACCATCAGCCTTTCCTCGGGTCGTCCGATTCCGAAATCCCAGGTGTTGTACGTCTTGGAGAGCGCATTGCACACGAGCAATGCAGTCTTGGTCCACGATGCCGGGGGCTACCATATCGTTCCGGCGGACGATGCCATCGGCGGCGGCCACGTCGATCGCGCGGGGGCGGAGCCAGGCTATGGAATCTCGGTGGTCCCCCTGCAACATGTCTCTGTGCAAACGATCACGAAACTCTTGGAGAGCTTCGCGACAAAACCCGGATCAATCCGGGCCGACCCGACGAACAATCTGCTCATCGTCGCCGGCAACGGAACCGAGCGCCGCACGGCCGTCGACACCATTCTGAGCTTCGACGCAGATTGGATGCGCGGCCAATCGGTCGGTATTTTTCCGGTCCATAGCACGCAGCCTGAACCTTTGGTCGCCGAACTCGAAAAAATTCTGGACTCTGGGGAAGACGGCCTCAGCCAACATTTGGTCAAATTACAACCCATCAGCCGCTTGAACGCGGTCCTCGTCGTGGCGCGCAAGCCGGAATTGCTGCGCGCCGCCGAGAAATGGATCAATCGTCTCGACGGTTCGGCCGTGGCGAGCACGGGCGTCAAGGTCTACAAAGTCCGCTACGGCGACTGCGTCAAGATCGCTAAGCTGCTCAGCGCTTTATTTGTTGGCGGCGGGGCAAGCACGATCGAGTCGCCCACCAACCAAATCGCGCCAGGCGCGGGCGCAACGGCGTTGTCCACCTCGGCCGGAGGACAAGGCCAAACGCAAGGACCGTATGGGGGATTGGGCGGCGGCGGACTGGGCGGCGGGGGATTAGGCGGCGGCGGAGGCATGGGGGGCGGCGGCTTGGGCGGCGGCGGGCTGGGCGGCGGCGGCGGAGGCTTGGGCGGCGGCGGCGGCGGACTCGGGGGCGGCGGATTGGGTGGCGGCGGTGGCGGACTGGGGGGCGCGGGCGCGGGGACACCAGAGTCGCGCGCCGAAGGGTCGGACACGGCTGGCTTTGCGGGAGGAGCCGGCGGTGGCGGCGGAGGGCGCGCTCTTATGCCCGGGGTCCGGATTTTGCCGGATGTCGCGAATAATTCGATCGTGATCTATGCCAACGCGGAAAACTACCACATCATCGAAAGAGCGCTCGATCAGCTTGATCGTCCCCAATTGCAGGTCGCCGTCGACATGACCATCGCCGAAGTCACACTCAACGACAGTCTCAGTTACGGCGTGCAGTTCTTTTTGGGAAGCCTCAACACCGCTAATTCGTTTAGTAATGGCGTCCAGGTTATCAACACCCCGTCGGCGGCGGCGGGAGCTCCGCCGGGCGTGAGTCCGGGCTTCAATTTTATGATTGGCTCTAAGCTCACCCCGCATGTTATTATTAATGCCTTGCATGATTATACCACTGTCAAGATCCTCTCCAATCCATCGCTCGTCGTCGTCAACAATCAGGTGGCGACCCTGACGGTCGGCGATCAGATACCAATCACGACAGGCAACGCGAACATATTGAACTCGGCCACTGCCACCTCCAACACCGTCTTCAATTCGATCACCTACCAGAACACGGGCATTATTTTGCGCATCCTGCCGCGCATCAATGCCAATGGCAGCGTGAGCCTCGATATCGAGCAGGAGATCAGCGAATGTGCGAATTGCTCGACGACCACGCCAAATCTTACGCCGACAATCAATGAACGTAAGGTCAAGAGCTCAATCACGGTCGCGGGCGGCCAGACGGTCTTGCTTGCTGGTCTCATCAGCGAAACCCAGAACGGCGAGCGCGCCGGAATCCCGGTCCTCGACCAAATTCCCCTCATCGGCGAAGCGTTCACCCCCACCAACTCCAGAAACCTTTCGCGCTCGGAGCTGATCATCTTCATTCGGCCGCAGGTCATTCGCGACGGCGTCGACGCCTCGGTCGTCGCCGAGGAGCTCCGTTCCAAGTTAAGGGGTGATAAAATTGGCATCGCGCATCCGCCGGGCGCCGTGACCCCGTACCCGCTAGGGCTCGTGCAATGAGCGGGACCAAGCTGTGCGATTTCGCAAAATCCGGGCCGCCTGTTTTGGCCAAAAGGATGCACCCGGCGGGAGGTGGGATTGAGATCGCCGTGGCGGGGCGAGGCGCGGCATCGTGGCGAGGGCTTATCATTAAGTACGCTGCATTCGCCGGACTGGCCTGCGCCATCGCGATCGCGAGCCTTGTTGCCGCGCCGGGCACACCGGGCCTCCTTGGCAGCGCACTTGGGCTTCTGATGCTCGCGATCGCGATCGCCGATTTGCGCTCCTTCATAATCCCCGACGGACTGACCGCCGCAGCTTTCCTCCTCGCCTTGGTGAATTCCACCAACGAGAGTTTCGAAAGCATCCCGGAAAACATCGCTGTTGCCGCGCTGCGCGGGCTTGTTCTGGCCCTTGCATTTTTCGCTCTGCGGGAAATCTACTTCCGGCTGCGCCATCGCCATGGAATTGGCCTTGGCGACGTAAAGCTCGCCGCGGCCGCCGGTGCCTGGCTCGACTGGTCCCTCATTCCAGTTGCGATCGAAATCGCGGCGCTCACGGCGCTGACCCTATACATGGCGAGCGAGATATTCCGGCGCCGTCCTTTATGCGCGGCCGCAAAATTGCCTTTCGGGCTTTTCTTCGCGCCGGCAATTTGGTTTTGCTGGCTGCTCAACGCAATATATATCAAAATCTAAAGGAGCACGGCCATGAGTATCGTTACCGCCGCGCAGGGCCAAGCTCAAATTGCGGGCACCGTGCGCGGCCCGGAGCGAAAGCCGCGCCGCTGGTATTTACGGGCCGGCGTGCTTGCCTGCGTGGCAATTTTCTCGACCCCCGCCGGCGCGGACCGGCTGCGCAACGGGATCCGGGCGCTTTCAGCCCACGATTACGTAACGGCGGCGCGCATCTTTACAGATCTCGCCCCGCTCGGCGACGCAAGAGCGCAAACCTATCTCGGCTATATGTTCGCCCATGGCCAAGGCGTGCCGCAAAATTATATGGTGGCGGCAGGATGGTACCGCTGCGCCAGTCAACAAGGATTTCCAGAGGCGCAGTACCTGCTTGGGCTCCTGTACGACAAGGGCCAAGGCGTTCCACAGGATTACGTCATCGCCTATGCCTTGCTTAACCTCGCTGTCGCGGGTGCGGGTCCGGAGGGCGAGCGCTGGGTCACGATACGCGACGCCATCGCCTCGAAATTGAGCCTTATCCAGCGGGTCCGGGCGCAACAAATGGCATTCGAGGCGCCCCCGGCAGGCGGCTGCTTACCAATCGTGACGGGCAATTAGGCCACCTCGCTCGCAGCGCCAAATTGCGGTGCATATGACGGCGCGCAATGCTATATTGTGCAGGTCGGTTTGCTTGCCATCATAGGGTCAAGCAAATCTCGTTTTTTCGACACGGGCCCCAGCTTGGCGTCTTGCCGATTCCATTGCCGGCGCCTTAGTCTTCCATGGGCTGGCGCGGGCGGTTGCCGTCCGAAACCGCGGGAGATGGTCCTATGAGAACTGTCGTCTGTCCTGGTCTCGGCCGCGACGTCTCGGCCTTGGGCTTTGGTTGTGCCTCGTTGGGATCGCGGGTTTCCGAGGCGCAAGGATTACGGGCGCTCGGTCTTGCGTTCGAGCGCGGCGTAACTTGGTACGATGTTGCCCCTCCCTATGGCGATGGAGAGGCGGAAGGGATTTTGGGAAAATTCCTGGCCAGTCGCCGGGACCGAGTGACAATTTGCACCAAATTCGGCATTCCCCGCCCGATTGTCTCGCCGGCGATGCGCCTTATTAGGCCTTGGGCAAGGGTTATGGCGCGGGCATTTTCGCAATTGCGTGGCGGCATGGCGCAGGCGTGGGCACCCGGCAGCGGCGACCGGTTGCGGCCGGAACAGATCGAAAGCTCGGTCGTTGAAAGCCTGCGGCGCTTGCGAACCAGCTACATCGATGTGCTGGCTCTCCACGAGCCGTGGCCCCAGGATTGCGCCAGCGAAGCCATTTTGGGCGAATTGCGGCGCATGATCGAGAAAGGCTACGTGCGCTGCCTCGCGATTGCCGGAACGCCTGAGGCCGCCGCCGCCGGAACCCGCGCTTCGGACCTCTATAAAATCGCTCAGCTTCCCGAGGAACCCTTCGCGCGAACGCCAGCACGCGAAAGAGTGGCGCTCGCCGGGGACTCATCGCTATTTTTCGTTACTCACAGCGTGTTTGCCGCGCACGAGCGCTTGTCGCACCTTCTCGTTGGCGGCGGCGGCCGTCTCGGGGCGCTTGCTTCCCAACTCGGATACGGTCCTCCCTTTATGGCGAGCGCAATGCTATTGGATTACGCTTTCGCGGCCAATCCGGAAGGCGTGGTTCTCGCTTCGATGTTCGACCAAGCCCATATCGAGATGAACTGCGCCAGAGCGGCGCGGCCGCCGCGGAAGGACATCGGCCCGTTCATGCAAAAATTCGTTGTCGCGGAAAATCCGTGACAGTATTTTGAGTGGCGGTACGGAAGCTAAAAAATTTCGATCCTGCAGGTTGGGGAGAGTTGGACGCCCGCAATGAGAAAGTGATTGTTTAAGTGCCGGTTGTTATGGAAACGCGCTGAACCAATTCACGCCAGCGGCGCGTTCAAGATCCAGCGATGGCCGAACGGATCGCGAAACGTTGCGACCCTTGTTCCCCAAAAGGAATTCGTCGGGCTCGTCTCGCCTTTTGCGCCAAGACCGGTGGCCTTTGCGAAAATGTCGTCGACCGTCTTGGCTTCGGCATATTCCAGGCTGACCGAGGCCGTCGCAAGGTCGCCCGGAAGCGGCATTCTTGTTTGGCCGAATTCAGGAAAGGCGTCGGCGAGCATGACCGAGCCGCCGTTGATTTCGAGCTCGCAATGCATGATCCGCATCCCGTCAAGCGCAGGCATGATCGCTTTTTGACACGCTCCAAACACCGTGGTGTAGAAGGCAATCGCCGCCATCGCTGGGGAAACTGTGAGATAGGGCGCAACTGGCGGGCGCATGGTTCCTCCGCGTGAAAAGCCACCGATGCCGCGGGGTACTTCCCCTGGCCGGATCTTGCGAGTAAGAACTGCCACTCTAACTGGTTGTATTGCAAGTACCGCTTCCGGTCCGGCGCAAAGCCCTACGGAATCGCACAGGGAATTTCAATGGCTAAGCCTCGCACGCTTTACGATAAGATCTGGGACGACCATCTCGTCCATGCCGATCCGGACGGCGCTAGTCTCATTTATGTCGACCGCCATCTGGTGCATGAGGTGACGAGTCCCCAGGCTTTTGAAGGGCTGCGGCTTGCCGGGCGGCGAGTCCGGGCGCCGCAAAAAACCCTTGCGGTCGTCGATCACAACGTGCCGACAACGGATCGCTCGCACGGCATCGACGATCCTGAAAGCCGCATTCAAGTCGAGCAGCTCGCCGCGAATGCCCGGGAGTTCGGCATCGAATATTTTAATGAGCGCGACCGCCGCCAGGGCATCGTTCATATCATCGGCCCCGAACAGGGCTTTACCCTGCCCGGCGCGACGATTGTGTGCGGCGATAGCCATGCCTCGACGCATGGCGCCTTCGGCGCGCTCGCGCACGGCATCGGCACGTCCGAGGTAGAACATGTTCTCGCTACCCAAACCTTGATCCAAGCCAAGGCCAAGAACATGCGTGTCACCGTCGACGGCACGCTTGGCGAAGGCGTGAGCGCCAAGGATATTGTGCTCGCAATCATCGGCGAGATTGGCACGGCGGGAGGCACCGGCCATGTCATCGAATACGCCGGCGAAGCGATCCGCGCACTTTCGATGGAAGGACGGATGACCGTCTGCAACATGACAATCGAGGCAGGCGCGCGCGCGGGCATGATCGCGCCCGACGCCAAGACCTTCGCTTATCTGAAAGGCCGGCCGAAGGCGCCGGCGGGCGCGGCCTGGGACGCCGCGATGCACTATTGGGAAAGCTTGCACTCGGATGACGGCGCCGTCTTCGACAAGGAAGTCCGCCTCGACGCAGGAAAATTGCCGCCGCTCGTCACCTGGGGCACGAGCCCGCAGGATGTCGCGGCGATCACCGGCACCGTGCCGCGCCTCGAAGCGGCCATGAACGAGACGAAAAAAGCGTCCATCGCGCGTGCATTAAACTACATGGGGCTACAGGGCGGCGAAAAAATCACGGACATTCCGATCGACCGGGTCTTTATTGGCTCCTGCACCAATGGAAGGATCGAGGACCTCCGCGCCGCAGCAAAGCTCGTCACCGGGAAGCATGTTGCCGCAACCGTCAACGCCATGGTCGTGCCAGGCTCTGGGCTCGTCAAGCAACAGGCGGAAGAAGAAGGTCTCGACGCGATATTCCTGGCCGCGGGATTTGAGTGGCGCGAGCCTGGCTGCTCGATGTGCCTCGCGATGAACCCGGACCGGCTGGCGCCCGGCGAGCGCTGCGCCTCGACCTCGAACCGCAATTTCGAGGGCCGCCAAGGTTTCAAAGGCCGCACCCATCTCGTCTCGCCCGCGATGGCAGCAGCAGCCGCGATCGCCGGCCATTTCGTTGATATTCGGGAGTGGCACTGAGCCGCTTTGAAACGGCCGGTCAAGACGCTTGCCTTGGCGTCAGCAGACTGGATCAACCGCGAAGGCCGCGGTCTCCGGAACTCCTTCGGCGGCGCTGATCGCGGCCCCTATGGCAGCGGAAAGTCCACCGCGCTTCGATGGGGCTCGACGGCTTGGCCAAGGTGCTGGCCGGCCAGGAGATGGCCTCTTGGAAAACTGATCACGAAAACGCGCCGGCAGCGCTCGACTCAGCGCCTTGCTTCAAGGTAAAGGCAGATGGCCTGTGTCCGGTTACGTACGTCGAGTTTGCCAAACAAATTGCGCAAATGAAATTTAACCGTATTGATCGAAACGCCGAATTCCCGCGCCAACTGAGCATTGCTCTGACCGGTTTCCAACGCAGCAAGTAGATCGCGTTCCCGGTGTGTCAGGCTTGTAAGGGGGTCCGGGCGGACCTTATGAATATCCACAAACGGGAACACCATGTCTCCGGCGGCAACCGCCGCGAAGACTTCAAGCAGGCGCTCAGGGGGAGAACGCTTGCTAACGAAGCCGGCTCCCCCGAGCCGTAACGTTTCGGCTGGCGCCGTCGTGTCCTTGGTGCTGCTATAAACCACGATCTTCGGCGGCGCGGGGCGCTTCGCGAGGGCTTGCAAAATTTGCGTGGCCCGAATGGGCGGCAACTCCCAGCCGATGACCCCTAGGCTCACCGGAAGATGGGCCAATGAACTGAGAAAATGGGCGCCGTCGCTCGCCATCAACAAAAGATTGAAGCGCCTGTCCGGGGTAAGAAGCGCCTCCAACGCCCGCAGAACCATTGGGTTCTTATCGGCGATGGCTATGTTGACAGGAAAGATGGGCTGCACTCGCCCAGACCCCGCCTCACTTCCGAAGCGCGTATCTATCCGGCCCTCGCCGGCCATATCATTGGCGGTGAGCGGAACACCCGAAGCTTGGGGAACGCGGTCCTGGCTAGTACGCGATTGAGCGAAAGCTCGTAAGCCACCAACCACCTGAATTTGTTTAGCTCCGATCCTCGACGGCAACTCTTGGGCCAAAGGTTTTCTCCCGTGGTTTTTTGTTTACGCGCGCCTCACGTCAAGGTGGCACGGTACTGGCATACAAAAAACGGCAAAGCCACGCGCGAGCACATGGGGGTTGCACTGGAAAGATACGCCCCCGCGCGAGCTGGCGCACACGCCGTCCCACGCGGGCCGGTTTCAATTGCGCCGGACGCCCCATACCGTCCCCGATCATCGTAGCTTGATGCCCTTGTCAAGACACCACACTCTCACGCATCCTGCCGGTGCACGATGGCTACCCGCGCTTGCGGGCGCTCTACCGATATCGACCGGGCAACACCCCAATTGTTCAATTCGAAACGGGCTCGCCGATGAGAATCCAGCGGCAAAAACACTCGAGCGCAGCGACGAAGGCAAACATACAAATATTGTCTATAGGTATTCCACCCCACTCGCAATTTCACGGCTCTCGCCTCTTACCTTCCTCCTTTAGTATGCCATTTACATGCTTTGCGGGACCCTCCCCCTTTTTCTTTGGGACTATTGCGCCGCAGGTTTCCTCGACACAAGCAGCCATCCTGGTTAGACGCCATTTAGGGGCAGCTGGATTTTTCCCCCGCCGCGAATTTTTATTCGCCCGCCCGCGATGTGTGCCTGGCGATCTAGGTCAAGCCCGGATCAAACCCAGTTTTTCCGCTGCAACGATATAAATTCAATTCTTTGCCCCGGTCAAGCGGCACCGCGCAAAACCAGCGACAGGAGCGAGTGGGAAAGACGCCTATAAATTGCGCTGCTGGCCAGCGCCCAGGCCGCGCGCCAGTGTTGCCAACGGCAGCTTGACTCGAACTTTCAAGAGGGTTGCGAAATTCGCCGGGGCAGTCCAAATAGATGGTGGGAGGTTGGCGGTGGACGCACCACTCGCCAACCGGGTCAGGTCCGGAAGGAAGCAGCCCTAACGAGACCGGGCGGGTCTCTGTCCAGCCTCCCACTTTGCCCGCCTTGCCACAACTTGGCTTTGTCCGGCCGGCCGGCCGGGCCGTTGGAGATTGGCCAGGCCCAATCGAGTCTCTCGCCTCACGGGCCTGCGCGATGCCGGACGGCCGCATGGAACCACCCCCGAGCGCCCATAACGAAGCCGGTCCCAGGCTGGGTTTTGGCGCCGTCGTCGCACCCGGCCAAGCCGGCGCGCAGGAGGCTTTCTATCGCGTGCTTGCCCGCAAATACCGCCCCGCGCGCTTCGAGGATTTGATCGGCCAAGACGCCATGGTCAAAACGCTGTCGAATGCCTTCGACCTCGAACGCATCCACCAAGCCTATATTCTGACCGGCGTGCGCGGCGTGGGCAAGACCACGACGGCGCGCATCCTGGCGCGCGCCTTCAATTATGAATTGCCCGCGCGGCCCGGGCGACCGGCCGTGACGCGTCCGACGACCCATCTGACGGAGCTTGGCGTGCACTGCCAGGCAATCATCGAATCGCGCCATGTCGATGTCATCGAAATGGACGCCGCCTCGCATACCGGGATCGACGACGTGCGCGAAATCATCGAGAGCGTGCGGTATTTGCCGGTCATGGCGCGCACAAAGGTCTACATCATCGACGAAGTCCATATGCTTTCCAAACAGGCATTCAACGGCCTTTTGAAAACCTTGGAAGAGCCTCCCGATCACGTGAAATTCGTGTTCGCGACAACCGAGATCGAAAAAGTCCCAGTCACCGTGCGCTCCCGCTGCCAACGGTTCGATTTGCGCCGGGTCGATGCGGGCGTGCTGGCCGGCTATCTTTCTTCAATTTGCGCTAAGGAGGCTGTTGCCATCGAGGACGAGGCGCTTAGCCTCATCGCGCGCGCGGCGGAAGGCTCGGTGCGCGACGCGCTTTCGCTTCTCGATCAGGCGATCGCGCATGGCGCGGGTCTGCCCGGCGCGATCACCGCTGAAGCCTTGCGCACGATGCTGGGGCTTGCCGACCGGGGCCGGATTATCGATCTTTTCGAAGTTCTCTTGCGCGGCCAGATGGCCGAGGCTCTGAGCATATTGAAGGAGTTGCACGACTTTGGCGCTGATCCGTCCGAAATTCTTGCTGCGCTCGCGGAATTCGTTCATCTCGTCACCCGCCTAAAACTCGTGCCGGAAGCCGCGCAAGATGTTTCACTGACGCCGGAAGAGCGGACGCGCGGCCAGCGATTCGCGCAAGAATTGTCCATGCCTGTCTTGACGCGTGCATGGCAATTGCTCCTGAAAGGCCTGCACGAGGTGAAAGGTTCGCGGCGCCCACTTGCCGCCGCCGATATGGTTCTGGTGAGAATCGGATTCGCCGCCGATTTGCCGGCCCCGGACGAGGCTTTGCGCAAGCTCGCCGCATTGACAGGCGGCGAGGCGCAAGAAGGATCTCGCCTTCGAGACACGGGCGCCGGCGGCGCGCAGGAGCCAAGAGCCCGTGTGAGCAGCGCAATCGCTGTCGCACGCGCGCCACGCACGGATTCGGCTGATCCGTCGGTCGCTCTCGACCGGTTCGAGGATGTGGTGGCGCTCGCCGGCCGCCATCGTGACATACAAATGAAGGTCGCGCTTGAACGCGACGTGCGCCTCGTTCGTTTCGAGCAGGGCCGCATCGAATTTTCATTGGCTCCCGGCGCCTTGCCGCAGCTTGCGCAAACTCTTGCGCGCCGCTTGCAGGAATGGACGGGGAGCCGTTGGATGGTCGCGATTTCGAGTGCTCCCGGTGCCCCGAGCCTCAAGGAGCAGGAAGACGCCAAGGCAAGCGAGGCTTTGGCCGGCGTACGTGCCGACCCGCTGGTGCAGAGCGTGCTCGCCACGTTCCCGGGCGCCGAGATTGCCGGGGTCCGCGCCTACGAGACGGCGCCGCGAGCCTTGCCTTCCGCCGGGACAAATGGCGAGACGAATGATGAGATCGGCTTTTTCGACGGCATGGAAGACGAGCTTTGAACGGGCAATGCTCGCGGGTTCGCTCTTCATCGCAACCAAGGGAAAACAGCAATGCCCGACGTGTTCGGTTTGATGAAGCAAGCGCAGGCCATGCAGGCGAAAATGCAGGAAATGCACGCCGAATTGGAGCGGATCGAGGTCGAAGGGCAAGCGGGCGGCGGCATGGTTCGCGTGACCCTCACCGCCAAGGGCCAGATGAGGGGGCTTATGATCGACGACCAGCTTCTCAAGGCCGACGAGAAAGTAATTCTGGAGGATTTGATCGTCGTGGCGCATGAGGATGCACGCAAAAAGGCCGAGCGGCTGATGGAAGAAAAAATGAAGGGCGTGACCGCCGGCCTCGCGCTGCCGCCCGGCTTGAAGCTGCCGTTCTGATGGCATTGGCTTGAGGATCCGCTGCGATGGGAGAAAAAGTCGCGGGTCCCGAGATCGAGCGGCTCATTCATTTGCTGGCGCGTCTGCCAGGGCTTGGGCCGCGCTCGGCGCGCCGCGCCGCGCTGCATTTGATTCGCAAGCGCGACGAGCTTCTCGCGCCGCTCGCCGACGCGCTCCGTGTGGCGTGCGAGAAAATCGTGACCTGCCGCATCTGCGGCAATGCCGATACCTGCGATCCTTGCACCTTGTGCCGGGACGAGCGGCGCGGCCGCGATACGCTCGTTGTCGTCGAGACGGTGGCGGATCTCTGGGCGCTCGAACGCGCCGGAATTCTCGGCGCGCGCTATCATGTGTTAGGGGGAACCTTGTCGCCGCTCGATGGCATGGGGCCCAAGGACTTGAACCTCGCGAGCCTCGTTGAAAGGGTTGCGGCCGATCGCGTCTCGGAGGTGATCCTCGCCGTGAATGCCACCGTGGACGGACAGACGACGGCGCATTACATCGCCGGTCTTTTGGCGGATTCGAAGGTCAAGATCACCCGGCTCGCGCATGGCGTTCCGGTCGGCGGCGAGCTTGACTATCTCGATGAAGGCACGCTTGCCGCCGCGATCCAAAGCCGGACCGTGTTTTGAAGCCACTCCCGCCATCGCAAAATCGTTTTGGCGTCCGCTTTACCTTGCCCCGCGCCGCCCAAGATATAGCCCGTGCCCATGGTCCGGCTTGGCTGATGCGCTGGCCGGCGATTCGGCGGGTCGCCAATGAACCCTGAGCACCAAACGAGCGGCCAAACAAGGAAGAGGAGCGGTCATGGCTAACCCATTCGTGCATGTCGAACTCACCACCCCGGACACCGGCAAGGCAAAGTCTTTTTATGGTGCCTTGTTCAATTGGAAGCTGGACGACATGGAGATGGCGCCCGGCTTCACCTACACGATGATCCGCGTCGGCGAAGGCACTGGCGGCGGCATGATGACGACACCGGCACCCGGCGTCCCCACCGCCTGGCTGCCTTATGTGCTGGTCGACGATGTGGCGGCAGCGACCGCCAAGGCGAAAGCGCTGGGCGCGACGGTCTGCCAGGACGTGACGGAGGTAACGGGAGCGGGCTATTTCTCCATCATCGTGGATCCGGCCGGCGCGGCAATCGGACTCTGGCAAGAAAACGCGAGATGATGCGAGCGCGGCCGTTCCTCGCGTCGCCGCAAAAGTCATTTTGCCGCCTCGCCGCAAGGCCCTCCCGCCGCGTTTGGCGGCCCTGCCGCTACATGAAGCAAACCTTAGATTTCGCGGTGGGCCTGGAGCCCCGCCAGAGGTTCAATATTTGCGAACGAGGTTGACGAGCTTGCCCTGAATGCGGACCCGGTCGGGACCGAATATGCGCGTCTCATAGGCCGGATTGGCGGCTTCCAGCGCGATCGAGGCGCCGCGCTTGCGCAGCCGTTTCAAGGTCGCTTCTTCGTCGTCGATCAAGGCGACCACGATGTCGCCGGTTTCGGCGGTATCCTGTTTGCGAATGACCACGGTGTCGCTGTCGAATATGCCCGCATCGATCATCGAATCGCCGCGCACTTCGAGCGCGTAATAATCTCCCGGCGGCAACATGTCCGGCGGCAGGGAGATGGTGTGGCTGCGGTTTTGCAGGGCCGCGATCGGCGTCCCCGCGGCGATCCGGCCCATGACCGGAATCGAGACCGACGAGCGATCGAGGTCGTCGCCGGAGTCGCTCTGCGTCCAAGCGCGGACCCGGCCGAGCGTGCCCTCTATGACGCTTGGCGCGAATTTTTTGCTCCGGCCAACATCGACGGGCGTCGAGGAGTCCGGCAAGCGCAAAACCTCGAGCGCGCGCGCGCGATTGGGCAACCGGCGGATAAAACCGCGTTCCTCGAGCGCGATGATCAGCCGGTGAATCCCTGATTTGGAGCGCAAAAACAAGGCGTCCTTCATCTCGTCGAAGGACGGCGGAACGCCGGTCTCCTTCAGGCGCTCGTGGATGAAGCGCAACAGCTCGCTTTGCTTTTTTGTCAACATTGGCCGGTCCTTCCTTGCGCCGCCCCGCGCGTGCGTCGCGATTCGCTTTTGCACAAACGGTGAACGAACGATATACGTTCCCGCTGCGTTCCGCAAGCCCTTGTGCTTGTTGGTCGAAAGAAAGAATGTTCTCAGAGGCCAATCCAAGGGGTGCGGGATTGCCGTTGAGCCGGACCCTGGAAAGTCCGCTCTGTTAGTGGTATATGCGCGGGACGGTGATGCTCAGGAGCCAAATTCCTCGGATTTTTGATCGGGGTCGGGGTGCTGGAACACCTCGGCCCCGCTTGATTCTGGTTCCCCACCGGGGAAAACTGAGAGCCTATTCCGGGGCCGCTTCGCTCACCTTTCAGGCTGAGAAGCGGCCCTTCCTTTATCCTCGCCTCGCTGCCGTCGGCTTTCCGTCGCGAGGCTCTGGCTGTTGTCACTCACTTCTCCTTTTCTACTCGCGATAATAGCAGTAGAGCGCGCCTCTGCAAGAACTTTTTTCAAAAGTTCTCATAAAAGTTCTCTTGACGAGTTCTCTATTTTTCCTTATAGAGCGAACCTGCTAGGAGAAGTGCCATGGCAGAGACGCGCGAGCCACCCCCACGCTACCCATTTATCCCGCTGCGCAAAGCCATAGATCGCGCTCGCGATCTATGGGGTGCTATCGGCGACCACGCGGCAATATCGTCCGATGTCGTGA
>DATBQJ010000030.1:0-4451 GCA_036560885.1 Methylocella sp. | reverse complement strand
GCATCGAGGCGGACGAGGGCTTCTTCGAGCGCCGAGAGCCGCGCGGCGGCCGCGGCCTTATGCTTTTCGGCCGCAGCCATTTCCGCGCGGGCCACATCGACGTCACGCAGCGCGCTCTTATGCGCCTGTCGTGCCGCGTTTTCCGCGGCGGCGGCGGCGGCTAGAGCCGTTTGCGCCAGCTCCGCTTCGGTTTTCAGAACGCTGGCGGTAGCGCGCGCGGCTTCTGCTTCGATCGCCAGATCGCCGAGGCGGTTTTTTTCGGCGAGACGCCGCGCGGCAGGCGTAGGGGCTTCGGCCGCTTGCGTGAATCCGTCCCAGCGCCACAGATCGCCATCCTTCGAGACCAGCCTTTGGCCGGGTTTCAGCAATGTCCGCAAGGCAGCGGCTTCGGCCCGCGCAACAACGCCAATCTGATTCAGCCGCCGCGCGAGAGGAGCTGGCGCTGCTACGAGCCGCGAGAGCGCCTCGACGCCAGGCGGCAAAGCCGGGTCGTCGGCGGCGTCGGTCTGGGCCCAATGCGCGGGCGACGCCGGATTGGTCGAGGCATCGAGATCGTCGCCGAGCGCCGCGCCGAGCGCCGCCTCATAGCCTTTCGCGACGCTGATTTCCTCGATGACCGAAGGCCAAAAGCCGCCGGTTCCTGCATTCAGCAATTTGGATAATGTCGCGACTTGCGTCTCGAGAGTTTGCGCCTTTCGCTCGGCCTCGGCTAGCGGCGCCCGGGTTTTTAATTCGTCGGCGCCTGCCTCGGCATGACGGGCCTCGGTGAGGGCAAGTTCGGATTCCTGCGCTTTAGCCACCGCTAGGGCCGCGTCGAGCGCCGCCTCCAAAAGCCCGAAGTTCGCGCCGTCTTGGGAATCAGACATAAGCGCGTCACGTTCCCCCCTCACCTTTCCGGCTTCGGCATCGAGTCGCGCTGCGCGGTCCGTTTCTTCCCGCATTCCGGTCTCAAGCGCCGCGCGCCGGGCCTCCATCGCGGCCCTGATGTCCTGCGTCCCGGCGAGCGCCGTTTCGGTCATCGTGAGGGCCGCTCTAGCGCCCGCGAGCTTGTCGCGCAGGGCCTCGATCGAGGCTTCATTCGCGCCGTTGGCCGCGAGCGCGTTTGCCTCTTCATCGAGCCGCGCGAGAGCGCCTGCCGCGTCCTCGATCAGCGCGGATTCGCGAACAATATCGCTCGCCGTTTGCTCGATCCTTTGTTCCAGTTCGGCGGCGCGGCTTTTCGCGCGCCTTTCTTCTCCGTCCAGCGTCTCGCGGGCAAGAACGAGGCTTTGCAATTCGCTGCTCGCCGTGACCTCGGCCTCGCGTAGCTCCGGCAACTCATGCGCGGCAACCGCTTGCCGCCGGGCAGCCTCGGCCTGCGCCCTGGTTCTTTCCGCGACGTCCCGCAGATCGGCATCGAGTTTGGCTTCGGCCGATTGCAACGCTCGCGCCGCCTCGCCTTGGCTGATCAGGGCAAGCAGGGCTTCGTTGCGCCTGATCTCGCCCGCGAGACCACGGTAGCGCGCCGCTTGGCGCGCCTGCCGCTTGAGGCTCTCGGCCTGGGTATCGATTTGCCGCAAAATATCGTCGAGGCGAACAAGATTGTCCTCCGCCGCCTTGAGACGCAGCTCCGCTTCGTGGCGGCGGGAATGGAGCCCCGCGATGCCTGCGGCTTCCTCGATGATCCGGCGCCGCTCCTGCGGCTTGGCGGCAATGATCTCGCCGATCTGGCCCTGCCGCACCATCGACGGGGAGCGCGCGCCGGTCGAAGCGTCGGCGAACAGCAACTGAACATCGCGGGCGCGCACCTCGCGTCCATTGACCCGGTAGGTGGAGCCGGATTCGCGCTCGATGCGGCGGGAAACCTCGATCATCTCGCCATCGTTGAAGCTCGCCGGCGCCGAGCGGTCCCGATTATCGAGAAAAAGCACGACCTCCGCCATGTTGCGCGCGGGCCGATCGCCGCCGCCGGAAAAAATCACATCGTCCATGCCCGATGCGCGCATGCTTTTCGACGAATTCTCGCCCATGACCCAGCGCAGCGCCTCGACGAGGTTGGATTTGCCGCAGCCATTGGGTCCGACAACGCCGGTCAGCCCCGGCTCGATCAGGAATTCGGCCGGCTCGACAAAGGTTTTGAAACCCGCGATGCGAAGTTTTGTGAGTTTCATGGCCCGGCCCTTGTGCCGCAAAAAAGGCTTTGGATCCTCGCCTATTATTCGACAAAGCTTCCTAGCATTTGGTTAACCAATCGCGCGGGGGCCGCAGTGCCGGACCAAATGCCGCATGATTCGCTAATGCCGATTACGGCGCGAACGCCCTGACAAGCGCAAGGGTTTGCAATGATTTTTCTGTGAAAACCGCGAAGCTCATGGTGTTGATAGACTGGGGGACGGTCCGGCTACAGCGGTTTGCAAGCCCTCGTCCTGAGCGAAAGGAAGCCTGCAGTTCCATTGCGAACGAGCCGAAAGCGTGGGCAACGTCGAAAGCAAAGTGTCCGGCATCAGCCGGTTCGACGTAGCGTCAAGGCGAGAGGAAGCATTTCGCGAAGCGAACGCAATGGAAGTGGGCGGCCGGAGAGTGGCCCGAAAGGCCTTCTCCGCAGGACAAGGCCGGAGCGGTACTGCGTGCGAGGCTCCAGCAGCGGGCCCTGGTTTCTCTAAAAATCACGCGAAAGGTAAAAATCTCAGGCTATAAATCTTTCAATCGGAGCGCGGTCAGGGGCCCGTTCGATTGGTCCGGTTTGCGCTAAGGCCGGAAATGATGGATCGGCGTATGAGCCTATTCCATCTGGCATAGGCTTAGGTTAACGCGGAAGCGGTATGCAATCCATCAAAGTATTTTTTCGCCCAGGAGGCTGCAAAAAGAACCCGGCTAGTGCTTTGCAGCCGGGTTCTGTACCGAAAGTTGGGGCATTGGGAGACATTGAAGACGCCCGAGACTACCCAGAGGAGACGCCGATCTTGCTAAGATTAGACAGGGTCGCGCGTGGGGTCTGAGCAAATTTGAACACTCCCACCCGGTCCACGATGGCAAGGAACGAAGACGCGGCCGTGGAGCCGTCAGGGGGGTAGGTGCCGCGTCGCCGCTATAGACGTCGCCGCCGGATGCGGCGATTCACGCGGTATCTCGAGGCGCCGCTACCTGACTCGGATAATGCCTGCAAGGCGGCGCAGGCGTAGCCGATTTGCAGGCACGCCGCAATCACGGTGAATTCGAGAAGCGCGCTTGGCAGACTATATTCGTAATAGGCGGAACTGGCAAAAACGATTAGAAGCGTCAACACGCTGGCCGGAACAAGAACCCAAACCTTGAAAAACCGTCCGAAGACTATTCCAAGCAACGCACTCCCTATTGCAAGGCTGGTCATTCGACGCCGCCTCGATGCCGTTTTCGACTATGCCGCAGCAATTGGAATTTGTTGCGCAGCTATGTACAGCGCTTCCTTAGCTGTTTGGGCTGAAATAGCAGACTTCCGAGCGCTGTCTGTTCAAAAGAGCTCACTTCGGCCGCGACAATATGATAATATTTAATAATAGAAGGTTCGCTCGTGAGAGCCCCATGGGGCATGAGGCCTTGCCATGGCAAACAAACGCCAGCCATCATTCGATCTGCAATCTTTTCTCGCCAAGGTTGGCGAGGGCGCGAGCGTTGGCACGTATCGCGAGGACCAGGTGGTCTTTTCCCAGGGTGATCCCGCGGATGCGGTCTTCTACATCGAGAGCGGCAAGGTGAAGCTCACCGTCATTTCGAAGCAAGGCAAGGAAGCCGTCGTCGCAATGCTTGGAACGAACGAATTCTTCGGTGAAGGTTGTCTTGCCGGGCAGACGCGGCGCATAGCGACGGTGACGACTATGACGGAATCCGTCATCGTGCGGCTGGAAAAACCAGCGATTGTCCGCGTGATTCATCAAGAACCAGCGTTCTCCGAGATGTTCATTGCCCATCTTCTGGCCCGGGCTATCCGCGTCGAAGCAGACCTCGTCGATCAGCTGTTCAATTCGAGTGAGAAACGGCTTGCCCGGCTGCTCCTACTGTTGGCTAACTTTGGCAAGGAAGAGAAACCGGAGCCAGTCCTCGCGAAAATCAGCCAGGAGACGCTTGCAGAGATGATCGGAACGACCCGGTCCCGCGTGAGTTTCTTCATGAACAAATTTCGAAAACTGGGTCTCATTGAATACAACGGCCACATCGAAGTCCGCAGTTCATTGTTGAATGTCGTTCTCCACGACGAACCGCATATCGAGAATTAATACCAAGTCCCGTTATGATCGACTCTCACGTCATGCCCGGCCTTGAGCCGGCATCCAGCACGGAAACCACAGGGGTGGATGCCCGGGTCAAGGCCACGGCTGTCCGGTTCGATTTTGCTGGGCAAAGCGCACGGCATTGATTCTAAGGGTGTCCAGAGTTTTGCGACTCAACTGGACATGAAAAGGATCAGCGCCGTGCCCCATTCGAATACCGTCTTT
>DATBQJ010000029.1:0-8275 GCA_036560885.1 Methylocella sp. | reverse complement strand
GCCGATGGCTTGCGCGCGGCGGGGATCGCCTGCCAAATCATCGATGACGATCTGATCGTCGAGGGCCGCGCCGGCGATGTCGCCGGAGGCGGCATGGTTGCAACCCATCTCGACCACCGCATCGCGATGAGTTTTCTTTGTCTTGGCCTTGGCTCTCGCAGGCCCATGGCGATCGACGATTCGCAGATGATCACGACGAGCTTTCCGGGGTTTCGGGTGCTCATGGAGCAATTGGGGGCGCGGTTCCAATGATCATCGCCATCGACGGGCCGGCCGCTTCCGGCAAGGGCACGCTTGCGCGCAATCTCGCGCGGCATTTTGGCCTGCCGCATCTTGACACCGGACTGCTTTACCGGGCAACCGCACGCGCTTTGATGGTTGCGGGCCATGACCTATCCTCGAAAGATGCCGCGATTGCCGCCGCGCGGAGCCTTGCGCTCAGCGGTTTCGACGAAACCTTGTTGCGCGGCCGCGAGATGGCGGAATCGGCGTCGGTTGTCGCCGCAATCCCCGAGGTTCGTGCGGCGCTCGTCGAACTCCAGCGCGATTTTGCGCTTAGGCCCGGCGGCGCCGTTCTTGATGGCCGCGATATTGGCACCGTAATCTGTCCCGAGGCTTGCCCCAAGATATTTGTGACAGCAAGCGCGGAAGTACGCGCCACGCGCCGCGCCCTGGAGCTGCGAGCGCAAGGCGAAGCGGTCGATTACGCCGCCGTGCTCACCGAGATTATCAAGCGCGATGAGCGCGACAAAAGCCGCACTACGGCACCCCTGATCGCAGCCAAGGACGCCATCGTGCTCGATACGACCGCGCTCGACGCCGAAGCGGCGTTTCAAGCCGCGCTGGCGATCGTCATGGGTAGCAGCGCAAGCCGCTCCCCTCATCCTGAGACGCGCGCGTAGCTCGCGTCTCGAAGGGTGCTGAGGCGGTGGATTTGGTCCGATTGGCCGCCCCGGCTTGCCGAATCTTGAGCAAGCGGCCATGCTGAATCCGACGAAACGGGCAGCTGTCATTTGCGAAGGAGCACTCCATGCCTAGCCAGCAGACATCGGACGTGAGCCTGGAAACAAGGCGGCGCCGGATTCTATTCCGCTCCTGGCATCGTGGTACGCGCGAGATGGATCTCATTCTTAGCCGTTTCGCCGACGCGGAAATCGCCGGCCTTTGCGAAAGCGAACTCGACGATTACGAACGCTTGCTGGAAGCACCGGACCGCGACGTTTTCAGCTGGGTTACCGGTGAGGCGGAAACACCGAGCCTATACGATACGACGGTGTTGCGGAAAATCCGTGCCTTCCATAGCAAACAATTCTAAATGGCCGCCCAACGGCTGATTTGTTGTTTCCCCGCGAGCAATTGGGCAGAGTTGCACTATTTTGGGACGGGCGTGCGCGGCGGTTTTTTTAAGACCTGTTCAAAAGTCTCGCCCTCATGCTGAGGAGGAGGCGGCGCAGCCGCCGTCTCGAAGGATGAGCCGCACGCGCCCTCGTGCTTCGAGACGGGTCCTTCGGGCCCTCCTCAGCATGAGGGCTTGGGTTCTGTGCAGGCTTTTGAGACAGCCCGTCAGCGCTTGGCGAGCTTTTGGGCAAGCGCGCGGGCTTTTGGCAATTGCGCTTCGTAATAGGCGGCCGAAGGAGCGTCGCCGCCGTCACGCATGGCGGTGAACGCCGCCTCGATCTGCTGCACCGCGTGTTTTGCCATCTCCGCATCGCCGCGCCGCTCGGCAAGCAGCGTGAGGGTGACCCCTTGATTGCCGGTGCTCATGGCCCAGTTGAGCGGCACGCGTTCGCGGGTATATTCCTTCTGCGCTTCGCCATAGGCCGCGACCGCCTCCTCGAGCCGCGCCGTGCCACTCTCCCGCTCGCCAAGCCTCAAAAGCGCATTGCCAAGATTATTCTGCGTCATCGCCCAATCGAGCGGAACGCGCTCGCGGGTCCTTTCCTTCAGCGCCTCGCCATAGGCCGCGACCGCCTCCTCAAGACGCGCCGCGCCGCTCTCCCGCTCGCCAAGCCTCGAAAGTGCAGTGCCGAGATTATTCTGCGTCGTTGCCCATTGGAGCGGAACGCGCTCGCGGGTCCATTCCTTCAGCGCCTCGCCAAAGGCCGCGACCGCCCCCTCAAGCCTCGCCGTGCCGCTCTCCCGCTCGCCAAGCCTCAAAAGCGCAGTGCCGAGATTATTCTGTGTCATCGCCCAATCGTTCGGAACGCGCTCGCGGGTCCTTTCCTTCAGCGCCTCGCCATAGACCGCGACCGCCTCCTCAAGCCTCGCCGTGCCGCTCTCCCGCTCGCCAAGCCTCGTAAGCGCATTGCCGAAATTATTCTGCGTCGTTGCCCATTGGAGCGGAACGCGCTCGCGGGTCAATTCCTTCAGCGCTTCGCCATAGGCCGCGACCGCCTCCTCAAGCCTCGCCGTGCCGCTCTCCCGCTCGCCAAGCCTCGAAAACGCAAGGCCGAGATCATTCTGGGTCATGGCCCAATCGAGCGGCACGCGTTCGCGCGGCGCTAGATCTAAACATTGCCGATAAAGCGCAATTGCCTCGCTGAGCGCAGCATTGTCGCCAAATTCCTCGCCTTGTGCATAAAGCTCTGCTGCCTGCGCAAGGAGCAGGGTGCGGCGGCCTTCGAAGTCAAACGATTCGACAAGGTACGCGGCTTCGCCGTAAAGCGCCGCCGCACCTCTATAATTCAAGCGCGCATGAGCCACGGAGGCTTGTGCGGCTTTTGTCTCCGCGATGCCCCGCTTGCGAAGCTGAATTTCTTCCAAAATTTTGCGCTCGTGGTCCTCAAGCCTCTTTAAGGCGTCGCTTTCGGCGCGCACGATTTCCGCGAGCAACTTTTCGGCTTCATCAAGGCGCCCGGCCACATGCACGGCTTTTGCCTGATCGCGCAATGCGGAGAGGCGGGGCGAAAGATTGCCGGAAAAAGAAAGAGCATCGATCTTTTCGCCTGCGGTTTTCCAATCGCCCGCGATCTTGAACAAGGTCGTCGCAAACTGTTCCGGCGCGATCTCGCGCCCCACCATGGTTTCGAGAAACCCCGAGGCAAGCTCAACCGTGCCGCCGTACTCCGCCTTGACTTTCGCGAGTTCTCCTACAAGTGCCTCGCGCTGTGCATTGCTCATCGAGAGTTCGGCCGTCAGACGCTCGACATTTTCGCGGATCGCCTGCGTATCCTCCTTGACGGCGTCGATCTTTTTTTCTTCATGCGAGACTGGCCGTTCAGCATGGCGCAGGAAGAAGTCGAGAACGAATTTATAGATATTATCGCCGTCGCGATTCGCCGGTTTTGCGATTTCGATATGATCGGCGGGAATCGGAACGGGATTTGTCAGCAAGCCAGGATCGCCGCTATCCGGCTTCACAATCACCCCGAGATTCTTGCGGAAATAGGTTACGCCGAGCGCCTTGCGGCGAATGATGAGGGGCTTTCGCTCTATCAGTATGAGATGATTGATTTCGCGGTCTCTCGCTAAATCTCTGTAGCCTTCATTCAGCTCACGCAGATAGGCGTCATTCCGCACGAGAGACATAGTTGCAGCCGAAGGGCGGACCAAAACGCGTAAGACGTCCGCCACCCGCGCCAAATCTGCCCCGCTATGCGGGGTCGCCAAGAAAGCGACTTTTCTCACGCGATCAATAAAACTAGCCGCCTCGGCGCGCCGGTTTTTCTCGGCCTGCGCTTTTCGCAACATCATCTTGATGATGAGACCGCCGAGACTGTGACCTATAAGGATCAGCTCCCCATCACCAAGTCGAGTGTCCACCAAAAGGCTATTGAGAACGTTGCTCGCAAGATCGGTGGGATGCATCGTGGCGCGATCGCGATCCGATATCGGCGCCTCATAGCCAACGCAGTAAACTGATAGGCTCTCGATGTCCTCCCCCAGCCATGCCGGCCAGAGGGTGTCCTTATTTAGTTCATCGGCCTGCCACGTGGTGTGAGCATCGCCGCCAAGACCATGGAAAAAAATCGCATTGGCGCGCTTCTCCCCTCTCGCCCCCGCGCGGCGCAAGTGAGTGGTACGGTCCTCATGCCTTAAGGCAGACTACGGCGCAACTTCATCCATGGCAAACGCGAGGCGCGTGGGTGTCAGCATGCAGCACGGCATTGCACCACGCCTGGCAAAGTCCGGCTGGGACAGCGACCAACTTGCAATCGAGGAGACGCTCGGCATCGATTGCGTCGATTTTACAAGATTGAAAGGCCTTTATCTAATCCCAAATCCATTTTTGCATGAGTCTCACTTTAAACGCGGCCATGACGAAATATATCAACGAGTTATTATTTACGTGATTTTATATAAATAACATCTTATACGAAAATTCCATGAAGGTGACTCACGGCTTTGACCGTCATTGCGAGGAGCGAAGCGACGAAGCAATCTACAAGCGGCGAATTCAAGCTGGATTGCTTCGCTTCGCTCGCAATGACGGCTCACGCCAGGTGGGTTCTCGTAAGTAATATTTGGTAATAATTTATATATACATATTGATACCGTTCAAATACTTGTAATCGATCCATAGACATTGAGTAGCCCGCTTTACTCAACCTGCTCCATACCCCCAGCCCTTCGCCTGACCAGCACCAGGCGCGCTGCGGAAGAGGTCTGGCTTTGCGTAGTCGTGATAAAGTATTTACCGGCCGATAAGGAATCGGTCAATTCCGCCTCAAAATGTTTTCCCTTGGCAAATACTCCAACCGCGCCTTCGTCGATGAATTTTTCCGCGTAGCGCAACAGCGCGTCGAGCGGCGCCAGCGCCCGTGCGCTCACCGCTTCGATCTTCTCGTCGAGGCCGGGCAACACTTTTTCGAGTCTGCCGCAGTGGATAATCGCGGGCGCCGCCGTCTCGCGCGCAACCGTTTGCAGAAAGGTGCATTTGCGTTGATTGGCCTCGACGAGATGGACAAAAGCACCCGGCTCATCCGCATAGTTGATCGCCGTCACAAGCCCCGGAAAACCGGCGCCCGAGCCGAGGTCGAGCCAATGCCGCGCTGCCGGCACCGCCGCGGAGACCTGAAGCGAATCGGCGAAATGCCTGACCCAGAGATCGTCCAAGCTCGTTTTGCCGACGAGATTGACGGCGCGCTGCCATTTTTCGAGGAGATTTGCATAGATCTCCAGGCGCCGCAGCGTCTCTTCTGGAAGGGCCGCGAGGAGCCCGTGCGCGGATCGCACCGAGGCGCGCGGCAAAACTCAGCGTCCGGCGCCGGCGCGGCGAAGCTTTGCGGCAAGCAAGGTCATAGCGGCGGGTGTCATTCCCTCGATCCGCCCGGCCTGTCCCATGGTGCGCGGCCGGATGAGGTCGAGCCGCGCCCGTATCTCGTTGGAAAGGCCGGGCAGCCTAGCATAATCGACATCGTCGGGGATGGTCAGTGCCTCGTCGCGGCGGAAGGCTTCGATGTCTTTCGTCTGACGGTCGAGATAGACGGCGTATTTGGCGTCGATTTCGATTTGCGCGGCGTCTTTTGGTGCGATCCCGCCAAGCTCTGGCCAGACCGCTCGCAGACTGCCAATCGAGACGCCAGGCAACGCCAGGAGCTCGAACGCGGTCCGGCGGGTTCCGTCGCAGTTGACCTTGAGGCCATGCTTGCGCGCCTCGTTCGGGGTGAGGCTCAAGCTTTCGAGGAGCGCCCGCGCACGGGAAAGGGCCGCCCCCTTCGACGCAAAGGCCCGTCGCCGCTCCACACCAACGCAGCCGAGAGCGATTCCCCATTCGGTTAGCCGCTGATCGGCGTTGTCGGCGCGCAGCGACAAGCGATATTCGGCACGCGAGGTGAACATGCGGTAGGGCTCGCTCACGCCTTTCATCACCAAATCGTCGATCATGACGCCGGTATAGGCGTCTGAGCGACTGATGACGACGGGATCCTTGTCGCCGGCACGCAAGGCGGCGTTGAGTCCCGCTACAAGGCCTTGCGCGCCCGCCTCCTCATAGCCGGTGGTGCCGTTGATCTGCCCGGCGAGGAAAAGCCCGTGAATTTTTTTGGTCTCCAGGCTCGGATGCAAGGCGCGCGGATCGATATAATCATATTCAATCGCATAGCCAGGCCGCAGAATCCGGGCCTTGGCAAGACCGGGAATAGTGTGGAGGAATTGCTCCTGGACCGCTTCAGGCAGGGAGGTCGAAATGCCGTTTGGATAGATGGTAGTGTCATCGAGGCCCTCCGGCTCGAGGAAAATCTGATGCGCTTCGCGCTCCTTGAAGCGCACCACCTTGTCTTCGATTGAGGGGCAATAGCGGGGCCCCCGGCCGGCAATGGCGCCGGAATAGACTGGCGACTGGCCAAGGTTGTTGGCAATAATGGCATGGCCCGCAGGGGTCGTATGGGTGATGAAGCAATCGACCTGGGGCGTGACGATCGCTTCGGTCAGAAACGAGAAAGGCTCCGGCTCGGGATCGCCGTTCTGGCGCTCAAGGTTCGCCCAGTCGATCGAGCTGCCATCGAGCCGCGGCGGTGTTCCAGTCTTGAGACGCCCGAGACCAAGGCGTAGCTCTTGCAGCCTCTCGCCGAGGCGGATCGCGGGACTTTCCCCCATGCGGCCCGCCGGAAAAGTCTTGGTACCAATATGGATGACGCCACGCAAAAAAGTCCCGGTCGTTAGGACAAGGGCACCGCAGCGGATTGTTTCGCCCATGGCGGTCTCGATCCCTTCGACGTGGCCGTTTTTCAAGAGAACATCTGCAGCCTCGGCTTCGATCACGCTGAGATTTGGAATGTCCCGGATTGCCGCCTGCATCGCCACAAGGTAGAGTTTACGGTCAATTTGCGCCCTTGGGCCACGCACTGCAGGGCCTTTCGTGCGGTTTAGAACGCGAAACTGAATTCCGGCCTTGTCCGCGACGTGTGCCATGAGCCCATCGAGGGCATCGATTTCGCGCACGAGATGGCCTTTGCCGAGGCCGCCGATGGCAGGATTGCAGGACATGACGCCGACTGTAGCGAAGGACAGGGTGACGAGCGCGGTCTTTGCGCCCATGCGTGCGGCCGCCGCCGCCGCCTCGCAGCCGGCATGGCCGCCGCCCACCACGATCACGTCAAATCCGCCCATCATCCTGTTGCCTTTGATTTAGAATTCATCTAAAAATGTTTCACGTGAAACATTTCCCCGTTTTTCGGATATGCCGATTGCCGTTAACGTCTAGAATAATAATAATATTGTTCCAGGTGAAACATATTGGACCGGCTCACTTCCCGATGCAAAATCGCGCGAAAATCTCGCCCAAAATATCCTCGACGTCTATCACGCCTGTTAGTCTTTGCAGGCAAACCATAGCCACGCGCAAGTCGTCCGCCAGCAATTCCGCCGGTGCACCGGGATCGTCCAAAACCTGGGCGAGCGCAGCCGCCGCCTTTTCGAAGCACTTGCGGTGGCGCTCCCGCGCGATCAATCCCGCGTGGCCGTGGCTCACCGCGGCGCGTGCAAACTCTTCCATTTTTTTGAGCAGGCAATCGAGATTTTCGCCGCTCTCCCCACTTATGTAAAGCCCTTCCGCCAAGCTTTGCCTTTCGGCGGGAGCCAAAAGATCGCTTTTTGTAAAAACCGGCCAGATTTCGCTGCCCTGAACGCCGGGCGGCACGGAGGCGCAAGCCTCGGAAAGCCACAACACGAGATCGGCCGCCTCGGCTTTATCTCTCGCGCGAGAAATGCCGATTTCTTCGACCGCGTCAAAACTCTCCCGTAACCCGGCCGTGTCGATTAAAGTAACCGGGCAGCCCCCAAGATCCAAATGTACTTCAATTATATCACGCGTCGTGCCGGCAAAGGGGGAAACGATTGCTACGTCGCGGCGTGCGAGGGCATTGAACAGGGTTGATTTTCCCACATTGGGCGGCCCGGCGATGACGATGATCGCGCCCTCGCGGAGCCGCTCCCCCGCGCGCCCGGCGGCAAGCTCGGTTTTCAATCCGGCAAGAACGGGGGCGAGGATTTCGCCTACCTGTCGCCCGGCGGATCCCGGCACGCCCTCTTCCTCTGGAAAATCGATTGCAGCTTCGAGGAGCGCCGCCGCCTCCAGGAGAGCGCCCCGCCAGATCGCGGCCTGACGACCGAGCACGCCTTCACTCTGGCGTAACGCCGCGCGGCGCTGCCATTCGGTTTCCGCGTCGATGAGATCGGCGAGACCCTCGACCTCCGCCAGATCCATCTTGCCGTTTAACAATGCGCGGCGAGTGAATTCCCCTGGTTCGGCCGGGCGGGCACCAGTGAAGGCACCGAGGGCCTTGACCATCGCGGCGGCGACGGCGCGGCCGCCGTGACAAAAGAATTCGGCATA
>DATBQJ010000028.1:0-14822 GCA_036560885.1 Methylocella sp. | reverse complement strand
GTAATGAAGTCGAACGGCTCTTCCGCAAGCTCAAAGGCTTTAGGCGCATCTTCACGCGTTTCGAAAAACTCGACATCATGTTCAGAGCTTTCCTCCATCTCGCGCTCGCATACCTCATCTTATAGTGTTAACAGGCCCTAGGAGATGGCGGTGTTGCTTATCGCTAACCCAGCGCGGCTCGCCTACGGCCGCGCTCAAGCATTACCGGCATAGGAAGAAAGTTGCCCTAGGTCGATGCCTGCCTTGCGAAACGCCCGCTCATACTTCGAATCCAATGCGGAATCGAAAATGAGAGAAGGATCGGCCGGGCAATTGAGCCAGCCATTGTGCTGCATCTCGGCCTCGAGTTGACCGGCAGCCCAACCGGCATAGCCCAAGGCAATCAGCGCCCGGCCAGGCCCCGCGCCTCGGGCGATCGCCCGCAAAATATCGATTGTTGCGGTTAGGGACACGCCTCCCCCAATCGGCAAAGTGGAATTATCGATTGAAAAATCGTTGGAATGAAGAACGAACCCGCGGCTGGTGTCTACAGGGCCCCCATTCACTACCAACATAGAACTTGCCTGCGTCGGCAGACGAATCGCCTCATCCGGGCCGATCACATTGAGTTGCACCAGGAGCTGCGGAAAATCGACCGTCTCCGCCGGGCGGTTCACGATAATCCCCATCGCGCCCTCCTCGGAATGAGCGCAAACGTAAATGACCGAGCGGGCAAAGCGGTCGTCCGGCATCCCCGGCATCGCTATCAGCAATTGTCCATCAAGAAAGTTGCTCGGGTTTTGCCGCGACGCAGTTGGCGGAATTTTCGATCCCATGACACACGCCTCAAGGCAGCCAACCGCAGTGGCGGCAATCGCGGTTGCGATTTTCACCCCTGCAAAATAAATTAACCGGCACATCGGCCACTGACCGGTATCTTTCCATGCAAATGTCCTTCCAGCCTTCAAACTTTTCTTGGAAAGCGGTTGTCCTGTTTGCCTGCGCGAATCTGTCGCCGCTCGTATTTCCGTCCAGCTTACACTGTGATCCTTACGCGAGCACGTGGGCTTTCGGACAGAAATCTTCGTTGCGACTGATTGCCGCTGGGGGCGGCCCGCCGCAAGGCGCCTATCGCGCGGGGATCGAGATCCGCCTTGATCCCGGGGCACTCACCTATTGGCGCATGCCGGGCAGCGCCGGCGTCCCGCCGGTGTTTTCTTTCGAAGGCTCTGCGAACGTCTCCAACATTGAGGTTTCATATCCTGCACCGATGCGAATCGACGAAGACGGAACCGAGGCTTTTGGCTATCGCGACCGGGTGATTTTTCCGGTTCGTGTCACCCCTAAGGATGCCACCCGCCCTGTCTTATTGGCCACTAACGTGTCCTATGCTGTTTGCGCCCGGATCTGCCTCCCGGCCAAAGCGGAGGCGAGCCTTACCCTTCTCCCCGCCCCGGAGGCCGGGAGCGCGAGCCCGGAAGCAGCCGCGATCGCCGCGGCGGAAGCCGCGGTGCCTGTCCGTCTCACGCCGGATCAACGCGATGCCAAAGTAGCGATCGCGCGGGGTGAAGCGGCGCATGCCCCTACCTGGCGGCTGTCGCTGCCCGGCGGCGCGCAGGACCTCTTCGCCGAGGCCCCCCCTGGCTGGTATTTCGAGACAAGGAAATCCGGCCGCCCGGACGAGTTCCTGATCGTCGAAGCTGAAAAACCGCGAACCGGCAGCCGCGAGCCCGTCCCGGTGACCCTGACATTGCGGAATGAACAGCAAAGCTACGAGTTTGCCGTTGACCTCGATACCGCTGCCATCCCATGAAGAATAGTCAAGAGGGTCCGCTCGCGATCGGGCCGAAGTCAGGAAAAAAGCGAAATTCGCGGGCGCGAGTCCGTGATCATGGCGGCGTTGTCATCTGACCTAACGCTGTAACGGCGGGATGATTTTTTGGGGCATGTACAGTCGGTGCCCGATGCACGAGGAGCAATGATGACAATTCAGACCGGAGATTTAATACCCGACGCAACTTTCACAATCATGGCGCCGGATGGCCCGCAATTGCGGACCGCGGATCAGATTTTCAAGGGCCATAAAGTGATCCTTTTTGGCGTGCCCGGGGCTTTTACGCGGGTTTGCGACAAACACCATTTGCCAGGTTTTCTCGCCAACCTCGATCAGTTCAAGGCGCAGGGCATCGACGAGGTCGCGGTGACCGCCGTCAACGACGTATTCGTCATGGATGCATGGGCAAAAAGCACCGGAGCCGATGGCAAGATCAGCTTTCTTGCTGACGGCAACGGCGATTTCGCGCGTGCGCTCGGGCTATCGCTCGATCTCACCGCGCGCGGGCTCGGCATTCGTTCGCGGCGCTACGCGATGATGGTCGACAATCGCGTGGTGCGAAAACTCAACATCGAAGCGGAGCCGGGCAAGGTCGAAGCATCAAGCGCGGAAGCCCTGCTGAACCAGCTCTAACGTCGACGCGTTACAGTTTGATTCCGGGCGTGGATATGGCGCCGCATAGGGACAGTTAGCCCGCGCGCCCGCATTCAAGGTGGCGGCGCCGCGCTTTAGCAGGATCGTCCCCGCGACCGCAGGCGCAAACCCTTGCTGCGAACAAAGGAAACGACGACGCCAATTGAGCGGATTCGAATTTTGGAAATCCTGCACTGATGCATCTTCAAAAGGAGCGCCTGATCATGGAGCCCAAAAAAGACTTTGAAGTCACCCATACAGAGGACGAATGGCGGCACTTTCTCACGCCGGAACAATATCGAGTTATGCGCGCTCATGGCACGGAGGCGCCTGGCAGCTGCGCCCTCAACGATGAAAAACGCCCCGGCGTCTTCCTGTGCGCCGGCTGCGGACAGCGCCTGTTCGTGGCGGCCAAAAAATTCGAGAGTGGCACGGGCTGGCCAAGTTTTTTTGATCCCCTCGAAGGCAGCATCGAGAGCACCGATGACCGTAGCCATGGCATGGTGCGGACCGAAGTTCACTGCAGCCGCTGCGGCAGCCATTTGGGCCACGTCTTTCCAGATGGGCCGCCGCCCACGCATTTGCGCTATTGCATCAATGGCGTCGCGATGAATTTTCTTCCCGAGTGAAGCGCGCGGAAGATCAGCGGATATAAACCGCCTCGATGACCTTGAGCTCTTCCCCCAACGGATCGAGTTCGAGACGCACCACCTCGGCCATCAGGCGGTCCCGGAATTTATAGGCCCGCCGCCAGCCGTCGTCCGTGACCGGGGGCCAGGGCGTAAAGCTTTTCTTATCGACCATCAAGGCTTCGCATCGCAAGCGCGGGCCGGATATGTTGCGGGCGATAATATACATGTCGGCTTCAACCCGTGCTTGCTCCTGAAAGGCGCTTCGCGTGCTTTGTGCCAGACAGCCTCAGGCTGCATATAGTCGCGTATTTTTGGGAAATATCGACAAGATTTTACCCTAAAAATACGCAATTCAAAAAACAGTCGTGGTTGATTGCACGAAAGGGCTGCATGGTTTGGCCGCGAAGAGCAATCGGCGTGATCTTCGCTACGCTGGTTGCGATCGGCACCGGACTCGTCTGTCTACCGGTCGCGGCGCTCGCCGACCCGGTGACTCGTGCGGCCGGTTTTGCCTTGATTCAGTTTGCCGTCTCGGCTCTTGCCAATGCGGATTTCGCGGATGGGATTTATGGCGGCGGCTTGGCCGCGCTGACTCGCTTCGTCTGGACGGCGGTCATGACGGTCTGCGCCGTTCCCGTCATTGCCGTGGTCTCGATTGGCGAGGTGGCAAAAGTGCGCGCGCTTTCATGGTATGCTGGCGCTACTGGTCTTGCCGCCGCATCCGCTCCATGGCTCATGCGCGCGGTGTTTCATTTGCCACGAGCGGCGGACGTCAGTTTCGCGGAATTGCGATTTGCCATTGTATTCTTCATCGCCGGCCTAGTTTCCGGTTCGGTTTATTGGCTTCTCGCGGGCCGGGATGCGGGAACTTAGCTTTAAGTTGTTGGACGACCGGACTTGCGAGGCGAAGGAAGACGTCCTGGTGGAACGAGGCCCTGGCTCGCGAGCGTGACGGCGGGCTTGTCTTGGCCAGCCCTTTGGGCCTCCGTGGCTGAAGGATGACGCCGCCAGAACTTGCGCGCCACGCCGGGCACCGCCACCGCGTTTAGCGCCGCCGGACCCGTAAACTGGTACGTCGATGCCCGGATATCTTAACCGCCAAACAGCGTATCGAAGAAATTTTGCTGGCGGGATTGGGCTCGGCGTCTTTGTGCGGAAATCCCGGAATTCGGGATATCCGCCGGGGGCACCGGCGCGCCGCTGCCGTAGACGGGCGAAGCTGTGCGCGTAGCTTCCCCTGGCGGGGACGGGGGTGCTGCAACTTGCCGCGTTTGGCTGGAGGGAGGCGCGCCGAACAAATCTGGCAGCGAGGGCCAGCCATTGTTGTCCGCCATCGGCATACCTCCGGAACTGTTGTCGCGCCAGAGTCCGCCGGCGAGGGGCTGGGGCGGAATGCCTTGATGGGCGGCGCGCATAAAACGCGACCAGATTTCGACGGGAAGATTGCCGCCGGACGCTTTTTTTGTCGGCGAATTGTCGTCGTTGCCGAGCCAGACACCGGCGACGAGATGGCTGGTGTAGCCGATGAACCAGGCATCGCGAAACTCCTGGCTGGTGCCGGTTTTCCCCGCTGCCTGCCAGCCCGGCAGCGAGGCCTTGCGCGCCGTGCCCGTTAAAAGGGTCTCCTGCATCATGGTGTTCATCATCGCCACATAAGCTGGATCAATGACCCGACCATTGCTGGCGCCCTTGCGCTGATAGAGGAGTTTGCCGGAGGCGGTTTTTACGCGCGAAATAATCTGCGGCTGCACGCCGATGCCACCATTGGCAAAAGCGGCGTAGGCCGTCACGATTTCAAGGGGCGTGACTTCGGATGTGCCGAGCGCAATCGACGGGTTGGCGGAAAGACCGGATGCGATTCCAAGACGGTGCGCGACCCTGACGATTGTCTTGGGGCCAATCTCCAAGCCTAGCCGCACCGCCACCGTGTTCAAGGATAGCGACAACGCTTGTGTGAGCGTGACCGGCCCAAAATATTCGCGCGAATAATTTTCCGGCTGCCAGCCTTTTACATTGATCGGAGCGTCTTCGCGCACCGAATCCGGGGTCAGGCCGGCTTCGAGCGCGGCGAGATAAACGAAAGGCTTGAATGCCGAACCCGGCTGGCGCTTCGCGGCAACCGCGCGATTAAATTGGCTATCGGCGTAGTTGCGGCCACCGGCCAGCGCCTTGACCGCCCCATCAGGGGCGAGCGCGACAAGGGCGCCCTGGCCAACGCCAAGGGCCGCGCCTTTGCGATCGAGCGCGTCGTCAAGGGAGGCTTCCGCAAGCGCCTGCAGACCTCCATCGAGCGTTGTCGAGACGGAAATATCCTCATCGATCGCGCCGATCGTATCGTCGAGCGTATCCATCACGAAATCGGCAGCGTAGTTGACCGCGCTAGCGTTTTGGTCCCGGACGGCTTGCGCGGGATGAGCCGAGGCGAGCGCGGCCATCGCGTCGGTGACAAACCCTTCCTGACGCATGGCCTCGATGACTTGCCCCGCGCGCTCGGCGGCGCCAGACGGGTTGCGATTGGGCGCCAGCCTGGTCGGCGCCTTCATCAGACCCGCGAGGATGGCTGCTTCGGGCAGCGTCACATTGCGGGCGCCGTGGCCAAAATATTTTTGCGCTGCCGCTTCGACGCCATAGGCGCCGGAGCCGAAATAGACCCGGTTAAGATACAATTCGAGAATCTGATTTTTCGAATACTTATGCTCGAGCCAGAGAGCGAGGATCGCCTCTTGGATTTTGCGCGAAACGGTCCGCTCCTGAGTCAGAAAGAGGTTTTTGGCAAGCTGCTGCGTCAGTGTCGAACCGCCTTGCACCATGCCGCCGCCTGAAATATTGCGCATCACGGCGCGCAAAATTCCTAAGGGATCGATTCCCAAGTGCGAATAAAAGCGGCGATCCTCGATGGCGATAAAGGCTTTTGGCAGATATGGCGGTAGGTCCGCGATCCGGACTGCTGCGCCTCCGGTATCGCCGCGATTGGCAAGTAAAACGCCGTTTTCGTCGAGGATAGCTATGTTCGGCGGCCGTTTTGGCACGGCAAGCGCGTCAACCGGTGGCAATTTCGTCGCTTGATAGGCAATTACGCCCGCGCCCGCCGCCACGGCCCATACCGTTGCGATCATGCACCAGTACAGCAACAAGGCGGCAGGCGAACGGCGTTTTCGGTTCATCCGCGATCGTCCGGCACGGCGCGGCATGTTTTCGTCAATCCTTAGTCAGGGGTTGCCGGAGGCTGGGAGCCGGGAGCCTGGGGTAAGCAGTGCCGGTTTGATTTGAAGACATTTCAATCCACCCCTTTGGCGGTCATCCCGCCGGGAAGAAGCATTTTCAGCGCTGCCTGCCAATTTCAAAGTGTCAAGTCCGTAAACACGAAGTGTCAAGTCCGTATTCATATGAAGGCCGCGCCGTATAGGCCATTGGCATCGTTGCCGGCTGCAGGGAATTCAAAGGGTCTTGTTGCAGAGTTCTCGTGCAGCGATCGAAAACTTTAGCGATTGTGTCGACAAATTAACAGTAACGTCACATCCTTTAACGAGCAGTATATAATGGGCTAGCCGCTCGCAATCATTCAAATGCCGCGCCGGGGGATGGGCGGCGAGCCGCTGTGCCGCTGTTTGGAAGAAATGATTTGCCGATCATAATACAATCCATTTCATAAAGGTATGGAAATGTACCACCGTTATTAGGAACTAGAGCGCTTATCTCAAAATCTAGCGATTCATAATAATCGATCGCATCCCGATAGGATGCCGAGCCAGCGTAAATCCGTTTAAACGCCAACTCAATTTGCAATCCGACAAAATTCCTAATGACATCGTACCCACCTTTTACGATCTCAAGATCATTTCCCTGTGCATCTATTTTGAGATATGGCCGATAGAACCCGTATATATTTTTGTATTTCTTATAGTACTCACTAAGCGTTTTTGTTTCAACCTCAATCGTACTAACTATATTTGTTGGTTCCGCATGTATGCCAATATCGCCGCATTCTGGTATGCGCAAAGAACTATATTCAGTGTCCTGCATGATATTGAAAGTAGCCCGCCTGTTCACGTTGTCGAGCGCTACCTCTTCGACAGACCAAAGGCCATCGTTCTCCGCTTCGCGCCTTAACCGCGCCGCTGTGTCCGGCATCGGCTCGAAAGAAATAATGCGGCCTTTGTAGTTGAGCTTTCTACGGATTTTCCTTGCAAACTGGCCCACATTGGCACCGACATCGAACACACAGTCGATATCAAAATACTGAAAAAAGCGCTCAAGAAAGTCATCCTCGAGCAGGGGGCCAACTCGTCCTTTTCTAGCTACCCGAAAATCTAACAACGAAGCCAAATATTCGGTAATCTCTGCCTTGAACCACATTTCATTACACTCAAAATAGCTACCACCTGCTTGGACGCTCTCACACGCGCGGTCGCTAGCATATCAATCGCCGCTACGCAGAAGAATTTAATCGACTTTTCGTTTCAAATCATCGCTTCTTGGCCAGAAGGGAAGTTTTTATTTTATTTCCGGCGGATTAAGGGCAGGTAAAGGTCTGGCCGCGCGCCGAGGTCCGCGCGCCGCCGTGTAAAACCGCTCGCGGATTCATCGCAGCGGCTTGCGATTTGGCGAAAGCCGCGCCAAAGTCGCCCCCGTCCCCGGCGCAGGCAAGGCGCGGGCGTGATGGATCGAACAAAAGCCCGATTGGACCGCCCATGAAAGTTACTCTCGAACGAGCGGCTTTGCTGAAGTCTCTCGGCCATGTGCATCGCGTCGTGGAGCGCCGCAATACGATTCCCATTCTTTCGAATGTCCTATTGCGCGCCGAAGACATGAGCCTGCTCCTGAAGGCGACCGATCTCGATCTGGAAATTACCGAGCGCTTGGCGGCGGACGCCGGGCCCGCTGGCGCGACCACGGTTCCCGCGCATATCCTCTATGAGATTGTCCGCAAGCTACCGGACGGCGCGCAAGTTTCGCTCGAATCGCATGGCGAGTCCGGCCAGTTGCAGCTGCGCTCCGGGCGTTCGCGGTTCAATTTGCAGTCCTTGCCGGACAGCGATTTCCCCGACCTCGCGACCGGCGAATTCACTCACTCTTTCACCCTCGCCGCGGGCAATCTCAAACGGCTGATCGACAAAACGCAGTTCGCGATTTCCAATGAAGAGACACGCTATTACCTCAACGGCATATTTTTGCATACCCCCGATGTCGAAGGCCATATGATGTTGCGTGCCGTCGCGACCGATGGGCATAGATTAGCGCGGATCGATATTCCCGCCCCCAATGGTGCAATTGGCATGCCGGGCGTGATCGTGCCGCGTAAGGCCGTATTAGAGGTGCAGAAACTCATCGAGGACGCGAGCATGGACGTTCGCGTCGAAATATCGGCGGCAAAGGCGCGCTTCACCTTCGGACCTTCGGCCGGCGCGGGGCAAGTGGTGTTGACCACGAAACTGATCGATGGAACCTTTCCCGACTATATGCGCGTCATTCCTTCCGGCAACGACAAACGCCTGATTGTCGAGCGGGCGCCTTTCGCGGCCGCAGTGGACCGGGTTTCGACGATTTCCTCGGAGCGCGGCCGCGCCGTCAAGCTTGCCGTGGCGGACGCCAAACTTACGCTTTCCGTGACCAATCCCGATTCCGGCTCGGCGATCGAGGAACTCGACGTTGATTATGATTCCGCGCCGATCGACATCGGCTTTAATGCCCGCTACCTCCTCGACATTACCGAGCAGCTGGACAGCGACACCGTGCTGTTCAAGCTTGCCGATCCCGGCTCGCCCACGCTTGTACAAGACCGCGATGGCGCGGCCGCCCTTTATGTGTTGATGCCAATGCGGGTGTGAGGCGGCGCCGTTTTTTCTTCGCCGGGTCCGAAAAAAGAAAAGTAGAATCCTATCCAATCGCCCTTTTCGGCCCCGATTTTGTATAAGGCGGGCGGATTAGACGGGCAGGTTACGGCGAGTCCATGATCAGATCCGCGCTCATGAACGTGATGACCGCCGCCGCCCTTAAGGCGGGGCGTGGCTTAAAGCGCGATTTCGGCGAGGTGGAGAACCTGCAAGTCTCGGTGAAGGGACCGGGGGATTTCGTCACCGCCGCAGATCGCAAGGCCGAGAAGATTCTCTATGAGGAGTTAAGCAAAGCGCGGCCAGGCTATGGCTTCGTGATGGAGGAAAGCGGCGAGATAGAAGGGACCGACAAAAGCCATACCTGGTTCATCGATCCGCTCGATGGAACCACCAATTTCCTGCACGGCTTGCCAATATTCGCAATCTCGATCGGTCTTGCCCGCGAAGGCCAGATCGTCGCGGGACTCGTCCATAACCCGGCAAATGGCGACATGTTTATCGCCGAGAAAGGGCAGGGCGCCTACCAAAACAATCGGCGGCTGCGGGTGGCCTCGCGGCGCGATTTCGCGGATTGTCTGATCGGCTGCGGCATTCCGCATCTCGGCAAAGCCAAGGAGCACCCGCGCTTCATGACCGATTTCGTCACGGTCATGGCGAAGGCCGGCAATCTTCGCCGCCTCGGCGCTGCCGCGCTCGATCTTTGCTTTGTCGCCTCGGGAAGTTACGACGGCTTTTGGGAGCGTAATTTGCAGTCCTGGGATGTCGCGGCTGGAATAATCATGATCAAAGAGGCGGGAGGCTTCGTGACCGACGCAGATGGCGGTGCCTCGATGCTGGCCAAGGGGTCCATCTGCGCCGGCAACGAGGCAATCCAGCGCGAATTACTGAACCTGATCCGCAGCTGACCCCAGGGGCTGAAGCGGATCCCAATTCCGGAATCAGCGACTTAGACCATGCTCGCTTCAAGTTGATGAGCTCATGGTACCCCTAATCTTAATTTTATTGCATTATTTATCCAAAAAGTTCGCAATTCTCTCGAGCCTTGCATTCATTCGATGCGAGTTGACAAACGGGCTTGCCTCCCCCGCTTCAATTGCGTATCGGATGGGCGCGCTTTTAAGCAAAACTCGCCGGCGCGGGATAGAGCGGAGTCTTCGTGTTTTTAACCCATATTCAACCGCTCGTCGCGCAGCACGGCTATTGGTTCGTATTCCTCATTGTCATGCTGGAGAGCTCGGGCGTTCCTCTGCCTGGAGAAACTGTTCTGGTTCTGGCCTCGATCTATGCCGGAGCGACCGGTCAGCTTCACTTACCCCTTGTCATCGCCTGCGCGGCGGCAGGCGCGATCACTGGCGACAATATCGGCTTCTGGGTCGGCCGGACGTGGGGCAGGAAATTCCTTCTGCGCTACGGCAAATTTATTCACCTTCCGGAAGAAAGGCTCATACTCGGACAATATCTGTTCGAAAAGCACGGCGGGAAAATCGTTTTTTTCGGCCGGTTTTTTGCCTTCCTGCGCGTTCTCGCGGCGTTGCTCGCGGGAGCGAACAAATATCCATGGCCGCCATTTTTATTCTTCAATGCGGCCGGAGGTATCGTTTGGGCGCTTGTTTTCGGAATAGGCGCCTTTGTATTGGGCGATTCGATTCATCGAATCAGTGGCCCGCTTGGGGTCATCGGGCTTGCCGGTTTTATCGCCGGCGCGATCGCTATTATCTACATCGTTCGCCGCGAGGAAAGAAAGATGGAGAAGAGGCTCGCAAAAAGCAAAGTGGATCTTCCCACGCTCTCATGACAAGGGCACCGGCCCGGCACGGCAAGGCGCGACACGAGGCCATTTTGGCGGGAGTGGATCATGATCCGAAAAAGCTGCAGCTTTTTTTGGATAAGATCATGCAATAAGATCAAGGCGTAGAGACCATGAGAGATTCGGACTTGAAGCGATCATGGGCTGTCGGCACGTCGAGGTAATTGCCCTGGCATCTTCGCCGGTCTACCATTACATTAGGCGCGCGGAGCTGCGGGGTGCGTGTTGGATCAGCATTCCCGGGGCCTTATCGATCTCAAAGGGAGCTGTCCCTGGCCTTGCCCGTGGGCTTGGCCACACGGCGCCCACCTACGTTGTAGGTTCCCGGGATCGATATCCCACGGCCATCGCGGCCCCGCGCATGCAATTCTTCCAGCCGGTAGCGCCATGGTCCTCACCAAGCCGGCCCTGCGGGCGCGGGCTATGGCGCGGCGGGGCGAGACGAGCATTGAGGCCGCAGCCGCTTATTCCCAGCATCTCGCAATCGAAGGACTCGCGCTCGTCCTGCGGTTGCGTCCGGCGATTGTCTCGGCTTATTTTCCGCTTGCCGGCGAACCCTCGACCTTGCCTCTCCTCGAAAAACTTGGCGAGGCAGGGTTCAAAACCGCTTTGCCAATCACCGGGCGGTGGGGCATGCCCCTTAAATTCCGGCTGTGGCGGCCAGGCGAACCCACCCTCCAAGGAAAAATGGCGATCGAGGAGCCACTGCCCGCCGCGCCGGAAGCCGCACCCGATCTTTTGTTCGTGCCATTGGCCGCGTTCGATCGCACAGGGCACAGGATCGGCTATGGCGCAGGCTTCTACGACCGCACCCTAGCGGAGTTGCGGGCCAAGAAGCCGATTTGCGCGGTTGGCGTCGCCTATGCGAGTCAGGAATTTCCAAAAATTCCGCACGAGGAACACGACGAAAGTCTCGATTACGTGCTCACGGAGCGCGAGTTGATCAGCTGCCGGGTGCTTCGTTAGTATGCGCCTGCTGGCGATCGGCGACGTCGTCGGCCGGGCCGGCCGCGCGGTTCTGTTGGAAAATCTGCCCAAATTGCGTCAGGAGTGGGCACTCGACTTCGTTATTGTTAACGGCGAGAACGCGGCCGGCGGTTTTGGGATCACCGAGAGGATCTGCGCCGATATTCTCGCGGCAGGCGCAGACTGCGTGACGCTTGGCAATCATGCCTTCGACCAGCGCGAGGCGCTCGTCTTCATCGCTCGCCAGCCGCGCCTGCTCCGGCCGCTCAACTATCCGTGCGGGACGCCCGGCGGCGGCGCCAACCTCTTCGAAACGGCAACCGGCGCCCACGTACTTGCGATCAATCTTTTGGGCCGCGTTTTCATGGATGCCATGGACGATCCTTTCGCGGCGATCGCGCGCGAAATATCGGCCTGCCCCTTGGGAGTTGGCTGCGATGCCTTGGTTGTCGATTTCCATGCCGAGGCATCGAGCGAAAAGCAGGCTTTCGCGCATTTCGTCGATGGCCGCGTTTCGCTCGTCGCCGGCAGCCATACCCATGTGCCTTCTGCCGATCATCAAATACTGCCAAATGGCACGGCGTTTGTGACCGACACCGGAATGACGGGGGATTATGATTCGGTGATCGGCATGGAAAAAGAGGAACCGGTTCGCAGGTTTACGACAAAGTTACCCGCATCGCGGTTCGAACCGGCATCTGGTGCGGCAACCCTCTGCGGCGTCGCGGTCGAACTCGACGCCACAGGCCTTGCGGCAAAAATTGCCCCGGTGCGGATCGGCGGCAGGCTTTCGCAAGCGCGGCCGGAATTCTGGGAGGCTATTTGAGAAAAACGTAAATGTCGGCCTCGAGGCTGGCATCGTCTGGCTCGGTCGTATCGGTGAGATATTCCTCGAGGAAGCGGTTTTGTGATTCGAGCCCTTTCTCATCGAGAAAAGCGGTGATGAGATCATAGGTTGAATCGATATCGTCATAGGCGCCGCGATGCAGGAACTTGATCGCCTTGCCGGAAGGGGACTCGCCAATTTTCACGCCATCGGATAGCTCCTTGCCCTCGGGTTTTTCGGCAAGCGGCACCATCGCCTCAAACTGAAAGTTCTTGTCGCCGGTTTCCAAAAACACCGCGAAAGGGTGTCCCGTCTGAGTGAGCCCGGCCTTTTTAATTGCCGCTTTCACCTTGGCTATTTCGCCCATTACCGACTTGAACCCATTCGCCCATTCCGCGCTCGCGCTCGTGAAGGCCACCGGACGGGATGTGAGCTCAAGGGTCACCGCCGAGGCGTCGTCCGGCACCCCCGGCGGGGGACTGGAGCCGGTCTCGGCGGGAGTGGAGGGAGCCGGTTTTGCTTCGACGCCAGGCGAAACAGGGGCCTGCGCGGCCCCGGCATCGGGTGCGGCGGCGGGGGCCTGCGCGAAAGCGGGCTCCGCCTGCGCGGCCAAGACCGCCAAAAACAGGCCGAAGGCCAGTTCGACGCCGCGCGAACGGGTGATGCTGCCTAACCTCATGTACCGCTCCAAAATTGTGGTTTGCGCCAACGACTCCATTCTCGATTGCCCGGCGCGCGAGACTGCGCCAATCCTCGCACAGAAAAGCAACGGGCTGCGTTAAATCTCAATTCCCGCCGAGGTTTTTCTATATGATGGGTGAGCAATTCGCGTGCCGCGCCTTTTGTTCCTGCAAACGAGACGAATTGGCCGGCCGCAGCCAAGGCCGGTTTCGTGATTCGGTACCTTCTGCGGGCCAATTTCCGTCAAAATGAGGCGGCCCGCAGTCCGATGCCAGACGGACGCGAAGCCATGGATGAAAGGACTTGCTCCCATTGAGCCCGCTCGCAAATAGGCGCATCGTCAAAATGAATGGGCTCGGCAACGAGATCGCCGTGCTCGATCTGCGCGGCAGCGGCTTGAGCGTCAGCGCCGTGGAGGTGCGCGCGATTTCCCGCGGCGAAGGCCTTGCCTTCGATCAGCTCATGGTGCTGCATGATCGGCGTTCGGCCCAGGCCGATGCCTTCATGACGATTTACAACAGCGACGGTTCGCAAGCCGAGGCCTGCGGCAACGGCACGCGCTGCGTCGCCTTCCTCTTGGCGCGAGAAACAGCGCGCGAAAAACTCGTTTTGGAGACCGCCGCCGCGCGGCTCGAATGCCTGCGCAGGGCCGAGGCGGTTTTTACCATCGATATGGGCCGCCCGCGCCTTGCCTGGCACGAAATCCCGCTCCGCGAGCCATTTCATGACACGCGCAAGATCGAATTGCAGATCGGTCCAATCGACGCGCCAATTTTGCATACGCCCTCGGCCGTGAACATGGGCAATCCCCATGCGATTTTCTGGGTCGATGACATTGAGGCCTATGATCTTGCGAAAATCGGCCCCTTGCTCGAAAATCATCCTATTTTCCCGGAACGCGCCAATATTTCGCTCGCTCATGTCGCTTCCCGCGCGCACATCGCGCTCAAAGTCTGGGAGCGTGGCGCGGGCTTGACCCGCGCCTGCGGTTCGGCCGCCTGCGCCGCTCTCGTCGCGGCCGCGCGGAAGGGCCTCACTGGCCGTGACGCCATCGTCAGCTTGCCGGGAGGCAATCTCGAAATCGAATGGCGGGAGAGCGACGGCCACGTCACGATGACCGGCCCGGTCGAATACGAATTCGAAGTGCTTCTCGATCCCGTTATCTTCAAGGACATCGCGGCGTGATATCACGGAAGCGCGATCCACAAGATGTCGAAGTCTTGACCTTCGGCTGCCGGCTCAATCTTGTCGAGTCGGAGGCCATGCGCCGCGCCGCCTTGGCGCACGGGCGAAGCAATCTTGTCATCGTCAACACCTGCGCGGTGACGGAAGAAGCGGTGAGGCAGGCGCGGCAAACCATTCGCCGCGTCAAGCGCGAGCGGCCCGAAGCCGAAATCGCCGTCACCGGATGCGCGGCCCAGATTGATCCCGATCGTTTTGCCGCCATGCCGGACGTTTGTCGGGTGATCGGCAATGCGGAAAAAGCCGATCCGGCGAGTTGGGCGCCTGGCGGCAGCGGGGTGGGGGTCTCAAACATTATGGTGGCGAAGGCCGCTCCAACGATTTTGCACGAGGGCGTCGAGGATCACACCCGCGCCTTTCTTGGCGTCCAGACCGGCTGCGATCACCG
>DATBQJ010000027.1:0-7822 GCA_036560885.1 Methylocella sp. | reverse complement strand
CTCGGGCTCAAGTTCTTGCCCGCCCTATTTATGTAGAACGTCAGCATTGACATTGCCGAGCGGAAAGGCGGCGCTTTGCGTCGCTTGCTATGTTCCGCCGATTTTTCAAGTGACCGCGCGATCTCGGCCGGGTCATCCTTTTCAAAAACATTCTTCTCAAGATCCAAAGCATCGCTATTTCGTGTAACTCCAGCCGACCATTTGCGGACTTTTTGTTCCTTGCCTGCCATCGTCTCTGTCCCTGTCCGTTCGAAATAAAATAACGGAAAATTGCGCAATATGTTCCTTGGGTGCGCGCGCCTTCGGAGAGGTTCGAGGCGCGGAAGCTGCGCTGTGGGCTCAAAGCGGGCTCGAAGCGGACGCTGCGATCAGGCCAATCCTTGATCCTGACGAATTGCCCTCCGCTTGCGTATGGCCATGCTTCCTTGCAGACGCGGATCGGCCTGATGGCGAGCGGCAAGCCGAGGCTGCGCCGCCCTTCGGCGGCCAGATTATCCAGATTATATGGTCGGCCTTGCGCTCCTATAAAGCGAGGCTAACCCGTAGCGATAATCACAATTGAAGCATCGCCGTGTTGAAACGTAGTAACGCCGGGAACAAGTACCTCGGCATCGCGATTGAACTGCTGCTGAATGGTCCCCAGGACTGCAAGCAACAACACCAAACTAATGGAGAATTTTATGGCTGAGGATCGCAATACCTCTCGTCGCGGCTTCGCTTCCATGGACGAGGATAAGCAACGCGAAATCGCTCGAAAAGGTGGCGAAAGCGTCCCCGATGAGAAGAGGAGCTTTTCAAAGGATCACGAGCTGGCATCCGAAGCAGGACGTAAGGGCGGGCAAAGCGTTCCCGACGAGAAGCGGAGCTTTACTCAAGATCATCAGCTCGCTTCGGAGGCTGGTCGTAAGGGCGGACACGCCTCGGGTGGCAATTTTGCCCATGATCCGGAGCGCGCAGCGGAGGCGGGGCGTCGCGGCGGAGAAAGCACCCATCGTAAAGGCTAACCAACACTCGGCCGGAAGAATAAATGCTCTTCCGGCCGGTTCCATCCCTATAGCTGAGGTTTGCCAATTGTGCCGGCGACGTCGATAATCATCATCAGCCCTCCGCCGCCGCCCGTTTCTGTATTGTTGTTCGTTGTATGGTGCGGGATATGGCAATGGATCAACCATTTTCCCGGCTGGCGCGCGATCCAGATCACGTCATACCGCTCGCCAGGTCCCACATTGACTGTGTCGGCAAGAAATCGGGCCGACGCAGGGATCGTCTGCCCGTCGCGCGCGACGACCTCGAATGGGCCGCCGTGAATGTGCATCGGATGGATGAATCCATTATTGGTTCCTATAAAACGAACTTTCAAGGTCTCACCCAGAGCCATATGGATCGTATCGGTCGCGGGATATGACTTACCATTTATGGTGAAGTAATTGGGATGCGCGCCATCCATCGGCATAGCCGGATAGGTGAGGCCTTCCCGCATCAGCCACTCCTGAAGCTGCATGACATACTCGTGGTCGGCCGGAACCTCATCCGCGGGATTTGCTGGATCTATTATCAAGGCACCGTAAAGGCCAAGAGCCTGCGTTCGGTCGGGATTGGCATGCGGATGATAAAAATAGGTGCCGTGCTGCTCAGACGTAAATTCGTAACTATATGTTCCGTTTGGCGGAATAGCCGGCTGTGTAACCTCTGCTGCACCATCCATTTGATTTGGCAAAATGAGCCCGTGCCAATGCACCGTCGTATCCTCGGGTAGATTGTTTGTGACATTGACGCGCACATGGTCGCCCTGGCGGATACGGATACGCGGCCCCGGGATCTGGTCGTTGTATGCGTAAGCATCGACAGTCAGGCCAGGCAGGAGTGTCCAACGGATCATAGACGTGCGAAGCTCGAACACTTTCACACCGCCTTCCATGCGATAGGGCAGCACATTATCTCCTCGGACACCAAGGTTGTAAGATGCAACCACGCGGCGCGGATCGACCGCCGCCATATCGTGCATCGCATTGGCGGAAGTATCGCGATCCATAATCATGCCCGGCGGCATGATTATGCCTCCGACATCGCGAGCCGACAGTCTCATATTGAGCCAGTTTGCCGGAGCGAGCAGGCCAATGGCAAGTGCCAGCAACGAAACCCCGCCGAGGGCGACAAGCTGCGGCAGCGTCGCATTCGGCTTCATATCGTGATGAGCATGTTCAAACGCTCGCTCATGACCACTGCCATGTTGACCACCATGGCTATGGCTGACATTCTCTTCTTGTGCATTCGTCGCAAATTCCAGTTGAGGCTGTTGATCCTCGAACGCTGCGGCGTCTCCAGACATTGCCACGGGCTTTTGTCCTGGCTTGCGCTCGGTCATGAGGCCATGTTTCAGCTGGTGGGCGACCATCCAGACGTTTGACGGATAGGCAAAAATGAAGCCTGCGATCACGCCAAGCGACATCACGCCCCAGAACAGAAGCTCTGTTGGTTGCATCGCGCGCATATCGCGGCCCATCATCAGAAAGCTCATCACGGGGGCCATACCGGCCATCATGAAGTTCATGCTGATGAATTCGGGGACGAAGCTTTTTCGGACGTTTTCCAAATATGTTCCGCCCATCATGGATTTCATGAAGAGCGACTGGAAAATGAAGAGCCCAAATGCAAAACCGGCAAAATATTCGACGATGAGATCAATCCCCATTGCTAGCCCGAGCGTCGCGGTGATTGCCGCCGCCAAGATAATTGCGGTCGCATCTCCCGCGACGCAATGAACAGTCGAGCCGATCCCTTGCTTCCAAAGAGGCTTGATAAAGTCCTCATGCTCTCCCGGTCGCGGCTCCTTGTCGGCTAGGACATAGAGCAGCAAGCCGAGAGGACCCATGTAAAGCGTGACAAGGATGAAACCCCATTTCATGACGACGGGCTCGGGGTTATTCCGATATTGATCGACGCCGACGTAGAGAGTCGAAAGCCCAGCGAGGAGGAACCAAAACACGAGAAAGTAATCGATCGGTTGAAGCAGCATGAACAGATTCCTTTTCTCTTCGTGTCTAGCCTAACGCTGAAGCCGCTGGATCGGTTGGGAAAGGCGTGCAAAAATCGAAAGTATCCTCGTCACGCTACGCTTGCGCTCGAACGGCTCGGGACCGATTTGAACAGTCAAGAGACACTCGCGAGGTAATTCGCAAGTGAAAGGATACTTCACATGCAAGACTCCATTTCGTGCAAACCCGATTAGTCTGTTCCCCGGCTGCTCCGGACTAACGGAACCACGATGCTGATCGAACGTTCCCATCTTTGGCCATCTCGCCCACCCATCGTGTCGCGACTCTGAAAGGCCGGGTGTGAAAATGAAGGGACGTCGCATGGCACCAAGGGCGAACTGGAAGGGGTTCCTGAAAATCGGGGAATTGACCTGTCCCGTCGCCCTCTACACCGCCGCCTCCACTTCGGAGCGGGTCGCCTTCCATATGATCAACCGATCGACCGGCCATCGCGTGCACCGCCAGTTCGTTGATAGCCAAACCGGCAAGCCGGTTGAGAAGAACGATCAGGTCAAAGGTTATGAGGTCGGCAGGGGCGACTATGTCGTGCTCGATCCGGAGGAAGTTGCTGCGGCGGTCCCCAATAGCGATAAGACGCTGTCCGTCTCGGCATTCATCGGCTGCGTCGACATCGACGACGTCTATTTCGACAAGCCCTATTATCTCGCGCCGGCCGACAAAATGGCCGAGGAGGCGTTCGCCCTCATCCGTGAGGGCATGCAGAGGAAAAAGGTCGCGGCCATCGCTCAGACCGTGTTGTTCCGGCGTGTTCGCACTGTCCTCATTCGCGCCCATGGCAGCGGATTAATCGCCACCACCCTGAACTTCGATTACGAAGTGCGCTCGGCAAAGGAAGCGTTCAGCAACGTCCCCGCCATGAAGATCAAGAAGGAGATGCTCGAGCTCGCCAAGCACATCGTCAACACCAAAAAGGGCAAGTTCGACCCCTCTAAGTTCGATGACCGCTATGAGACGGCATTGGCGGATCTCGTGAAGGCGAAGCTCGAAGGTAAAAAAATCGCGTTACGGAGGGAGCCGAAGCGCGAGAAGGTCGTAGACCTCATGGCCGCGTTGCGCGAAAGTGCGGCCGTTGGCGGAAAGAAGCCAGCGGCTAAGGCAACTTCGAAGCCGACGACACGCGCTTCGCGCGCCGCCGTGCCGCGGCGGAAGGCGAGTTGACCGTGGCGCTCGAGACCTACCGGAAGAAGCGGGATTTTGCCACGACACCAGAGCCGAGGGGCAGACGTGTCCGCAAGGCCGGCAACAGCTTCGTCATCCAGAAGCATGATGCAAGACGGCTGCACTATGATTTCCGGCTGGAGATGGATGGCACGCTGAAGAGTTGGGCCGTCACCAAGGGACCGAGCCTGATCCTAGGCGAGAAGCGGCTAGCGGTCCATGTGGAGGACCACCCGCTGGAGTATGGTGACTTTGAGGGCACGATCCCGAAGAACGAATATGGCGGAGGCACTGTCATCGTCTGGGATCGCGGCACTTGGTCGCCAATCGGTGATGTACATAAAGGTTTCGCCAAGGGACATCTCGATTTCGAGCTTCAGGGTGAGAAGCTAGGCGGACACTGGCATCTCGTACGCATGCACGGCAAACCGCGTGAGAAGCGCGAGAACTGGCTGCTGATCAAGGGCGATGATGAATTCGCACGGCCCAAGGGCAGTGAAGACATTCTTGAGGAGCAGCCGAATTCGGTGAACACCGGGCGCGAGGTTGCCGAGGTCGCAGGAGAGGCGCCAGGCTGGTCCTCAAAGACTGGCCGCATCAACCAGGCAACAAAGGCACGAGCGCGGCCAGGTGCAGCAAAGCGAGCCTCTGCTGGGGCATCGCAGCGTGCTTTTCCTGATGCTTCGAAATTCAAGGGTGCCAAAAAGGCGTCCATGCCGGATTTCGTCGAGCCAATGCTCGCAACGCTCGCCTCGCAGGCGCCTGCCGGGGACCGATGGCTACATGAAATCAAGTTCGACGGCTACCGGCTCCAGGCCCGCATCGAGGCCGGGCGAGTGAAGCTGCTGACGCGAAGCGGGCTCGACTGGACCAAGAAATTCGGCAAAGCCGTCGTCGCCGCCTTGCAGGATTTGGCCGTCGGCACAGCCATCATCGATGGCGAGCTCGTCGTCGAGACCAATTCCGGCGCGCCGGATTTTTCGGCCCTGCAGGCCGATCTCAGTGAAGATCGCAGCGATCGCTTCGTCTTCTACGTCTTCGATCTGCTCTATCTCGACGGCTATGACCTCCGCGCGCTTCCGTTGATCGAGCGCAAATCACTGCTCGAGCAGATCGTCGCGGAAGACGGCGGCACGATCCGCTACAGCGACCATTTTGAAGAGAGCGGCACCAAGGTGCTGCGTCATGCCTGTCGCCTCGGCCTCGAAGGGACTGTCTCGAAGCTTCGCGACGCCCCCTATCTATCGGGGCGCGGCAAGAGCTGGGTCAAATTGAAATGCTCCGCGAGGCAGGAATTCGTTATTGGCGGTTATGTGCCCTCAACGGTATCGAGCAAAGCGATCGGCTCGCTGGTGCTGGGTGTCTATGACGAGGCCAAGCTTCATCACGTGGGTCGGGCCGGCACGGGTTTTACCGCCGCAGTCGCCAAAGACGTCTTCCGCAAACTCGAGCGGCTCCGTATCGCATCAAACCCGTTCGACGGCCGCCTGACCACCGAAGAGGCTCGCCAGGTCAGGTATGTGCGGCCGGAATTGGTAGCGGAAATCGAATTCCGGGCATGGACGGCCGACGGCCATCTGCGCCATGCCTCGTTCCGCGGGCTTCGCGAAGACAAACCCGCTCGCGAGATCAGGCGGGAAATTCCAAAATCGGCCGCCAAGGCCACAGTACCGCAGCAGCGCGCGTTCAAGCTCACCCATCCCGACCGCCTCTACTGGCCTGACGAGGGAGTCACGAAGGAAGGTCTGGCCGACTATTACACCGAGGTATGGCGTCACATCGCGCCTTACGTCGTAGGCCGACCTCTCGCGCTGCTTCGCGGCCCGAACGGCATCACTGGTGAAAAGTTCTTCCAGAAGCACGCATGGAAGGGGCTCAACCCGAACATTGTGCTGGTAAAGGATCCGAAGGATCCATCAGGCGAGCCGCTAATCAGCATCAATGATCTTGAGGGGCTGCTCGGCCTTGTGCAGTCGGCGGTCCTCGAAATCCACCCGTGGGGCTCAACCGTCTCTGACTGGGAGCGACCCGACGTGATCGTCATGGATCTGGATCCCGGCGAGGATGTGCCTTGGCAGGACGTTATCGATGCCGCGAGGGAGACCCGACAGCGGCTGGCCGAAGCGGGACTGGCGGCCTTCGTCAAGACCTCCGGCGGCAAGGGCCTTCATGTCGTCTCGCCACTGAAGCCGAAGGCCGCTTGGCCTGCGGTCAAAACGTTTACGAAAGGGCTCGCCGATGCGATGGCCTCCGACGATCCTAACCGTTTTGTTTCAACCATCACCAAGTCGAAGCGCCGGGGCAAGATCCTGATCGACTGTCTGCGCAACCAGCGTGGCGCCACCGCCGTTGCAGCATATTCAACGCGCGCCCGGCCAGGCGCTGCCGTCTCGGCGCCCTTGAGCTGGGACGAACTCGGACCGGGCGTCGGGCCAGCCTATTTCACGGTCGGCAAAATGCCGACGCGGCTTGCGGCGCTCGCCAGCGATCCTTGGGAAGGCTACCGAGCTGCAGCCGTTCCGCTTGAATTCGCCCGGCCCCGCCGCAAGAAATCGGCGTGAGCTCTTGGCTATCGGCGTCTTGGCTTGCTGTCGGAGGTGATACTTTTCTTCAACGCATCCATGATGCTGATGACGTTGCTCGGCGGCGCTGCGGCCTCGGTCTTGGTCTTAGTCTTGACTGGGCGTTTGCGACCCTTCTTCTTGGCCGTGATGATGTCGAGCAGCTTGGCCTGGACAGGATCCCCAACCATCTTTGGGTCCCAGGGCGCGATGCGATCTTCGATCAGCTTAATGATAAGCTTCATTAGATCCGCATCAATTTTTTCATCGCTGCTCTCGCCGAAATATTCCTTCGGATCTCTCACTTCATCGCCATAGCGAAGCGTCCAGAGGACGATCCCCTTGTCGCGAGGCTCCAGCATGACAGCACGTTCACGGCGATAGAGAACAAGACGAGAGACGCCCACCGTTCCCGTCGACTCCATCGCGTCGCGAATGACAGAAAACGCCTCTTCTCCGACGGGGTCGTCGGGCATCAAATAATGCGGTTTGTCGTACCAGATCCAGTCAATGCTATCAGCCGACACGAACATATTGATGTCGATGGTGCGTGTGCTTTCGAGCGCGACGGCCTCCAGTTCGTCATCTTCGAGGAGAACGTAATCATCCTCGCCGCGCGGATAGCCTTTGACCTCATCGTCTTCGTCCACAGTCTTGCCGGAAACGGCGTCGACATATTGGCTGACGACACGGTTGCCGGTCTTGCTGTTCAAGGTGTGGAAGCGGACCTTCTCATTCTCGCTCGTCGCCGGCATCATCGCGACCGGGCAGGTCACGAGCGAAAGTTTCAGATAGCCCTTCCAGAACGAGCGCGGCGCCATTCGCATCCCCTCGGTGGATCGAGTGAGAACGCCATGCATGTTGGTTGGTTCCTGGCAAGCCGCTTCGCCAAACACCTTCGAGGAGATGCTGCGGTCGACTTCCCTGAGTGGGTCGGTGTGATACTTGCGTTCGCCTCGTTGGACTGCGATCAGTTGGCTCTTGAGGATAAAAACAATCCAGACGCATGACAGGGCACCGGTAAGGCTTGCGTCGGCGTCGGCGGGA
>DATBQJ010000026.1:0-10651 GCA_036560885.1 Methylocella sp. | reverse complement strand
GTTCGCGGCGAGACGGACGAAGCGATAATAGACATTGCTCATCGCTTTGGCTACCGCATCTCGGATTCGAGCCCGCGCCGGAACGAATGGCTTTTTGCCGACATTTCCCGGATGACTGGGAATTGGACTCTTAGATTGGCTCGAGTTGGAATATTGGCAAGGCTGAGCCGCCGCGCCATGCGTGAGGCCGGCAATGTCGCCTAGAGGTGCTGATATAGCGACACACAAGAAGTGAAGGCACGGTACTGAAGCGCGATCTCGGAGCTTCCGAGACAATGATCGAGAGATTTTACGAACTTATCTTATGAGCGACCACTCATTTGATGTCAGGATCAGGATCTCGTAGCCTAGGTGAAGCGTGGGTGCGAGCATTTGCCAGTGACGAGGCTAATTCTATATCTTTTGCAGTCCCAATCTTTAGACAACTGTGCCGAAAACTTTCCCGATTCCGGCGGTGAGAGCCATCGCCAACGCGCCCCAGAAGGTCACGCGGGCCGTGGCCCGCAGAACGTTTGCACCGCCTGCTCTTGCCCCAATCCCTCCCAGAAGAGCGAGAAAGCCCAAAGACGCCGCAGACACGATGAAGACAAGCGCACCAGCAGGCGATACGACAACCATGAGCAAGGGCATGGCCGCACCTACCGAAAACATTGCGGCCGATGTCAGTGCGGCTTGCACAGGACGCGCGGTGGTGACTTCCGAAATGCCAAGCTCATCGCGCGCGTGGGCGGTCAAGGCATCTTTCGCCATCATCTGCTTGGCAATCTGCCGAGCAAGCTCCTGATCGACACCACGCTTGACGTAGATCCCAGCGAGCTCATCAAGCTCAAACTCAGCATTTTCGCTCAACTCCATGCGTTCGCGCCCGAGATCCGCATGTTCGGTGTCGGATTGCGAGCTGACGGACACATACTCGCCAGCGGCCATCGACATGGCGCCAGCCACCAGTCCCGCGACACCCGCGATCAAGACTTCATGCTGCGTCGCGGCCGCTGCGGCAACGCCAACGATCAAGCTTGCTGTTGAGACAATCCCATCGTTGGCGCCGAGCACCGCTGCTCGCAACCACCCAATGCGGTCGACGCGGTGGTTCTCCGAGTGCAGGCGAAGACGACTCATGCTTTCCTCTTAATTACGTCTTCGAGCTTGGTTGCGGCCACCACAGTATTCCAAATCGTCCCATACCAGAGAATAATGCGACACAAAAAAAGAGATCGAAGGTGCCGTTGGGGGAGTGGTTGGAATTTGAAGGTGGCGCAATCTCCCGGTTGTTTCAACAGATATCAAGAAGGCGGCGGCCGATGTGGCCGACGAAAGGCTTTTCGACAATTGGTTCAATCCGGTCGAGACGGCAATGCACACGAAGGTGCGGGACTTTATGGAGACGATGATTGAAGTGGAACTGAAGACGGCGCTGTCGCGTCCGGGCTATGAGCGGTGGTCGGCACCGTCTGCGGAAGATCACCCAGACGAACTGACTGTCGGCCATAGACATGGCCATCGGGTGCGATCGAGTTCGGCTCGACAAATAGGCCACGTGCATCCCGTTTTGACGTCCGACTTAAGAGAGGGGCGGCGCTTGGGGTCGGGGACACGCCATCTCCTGAAGCGCGGACCCGCCAACTGGCGGGTTCGCCTGCCACGGTACGAAGAACACTCTCTTTGCCATCGATCCGCATACACGGTCGATCTGTTTTCGCTCACCCAGCAATCGCTGCCGTAGTAGCGGGTCACTGGTGCCGGCGGCGAGTAGGCTCTTGTTGATGACCCAGGCGTAGGGCTCGATTTGCGCACGCCGCAGGTCTTCCTGCAGAGCGCTGGCCTGGGATACAGGGGTGGTTTCCGCCAAGGTAACCAATAGGACGTACGTATAGGCCGGATCCTGGATACGCATCAGCGGCGTAATGATTCGACCTGTTGGCGCATGCAAATCCGTCTGACGCGTCATCTGACGATGATAGGCGCCGGTTGCGTCCATGAGAAGCAAGGTGTGCCCAGTCGGCGCAGTATCGAGCACCACGAACGCGCTGCGCGCTTCCGCGACAATTCGCGAGAAGGCGTGGAAGACGGCGACTTCTTCGGTGCAGGGCGAGCGCAGATCCTCGCGCAGCAGGGCCTGTCCCTGTGCGTCGAGATCACGACCGCGCTCCTTCATGATTTTCTCGACGTAGCGTTCGGTCTCCACCTTGGGATCAATTCTGTCGACGCGCAAACCAGGAACCTCTCCCGCGAGCGTCATCACAAGATGGGCCGCGGGATCCGTCGTGCTGAGACGCACGGTATGACCACGCTGGACCAGACCGAGGGCGATGGATGCAGCGATCGTGGTCTTGCCGACGCCGCCCTTCCCCATGACCATGACCAAGCCCCGTCCAGGTGCCGCCAGAAGGTCGGTCAGCCGATCTAGGGTAGGAAGGTCGTTGGCGAACGGTACGGCGGGAGAGGAGGGCACAGGTGTGGCAATTGTCGGGGTCGTGCCAAGCAGCGAGCGCAAGGCGCTTAACCCCAGCATGTCCGAAGGTCGTAGCCGGATATCGTCGCGCGGGAGATCTTGGAGCGCCGCCGGCAGATCCGAGAGCGCCAGCTTGCCCAGGTCTTCCAGCGACGCAGCGGTAGCGTCAGATCGGTCGCTGGCCCGGAACACGCCGTTCACGACCAGACGCTGGTTCGAGAGATTAAGCGCGCGAAGCTCCACTGAGGTTCGCGCCGCCTCGGCGATCGCGCTGATTTCGGGCCGAGCAACGAGAATGATCGTCGTCGATGCTGGATCACAGAGCGTTGCCATCGCCGCCCTGAAGCAAGCCTCTTGCATCTTGAGGCCGGAATGCGGGCCTAGGCAGGAGACAACCTGATTGTTATCCTCGAGAAAGCCACTCCACGCCTTCGGCAGGCTGAGGAGACGAAGCGTATGCCCGGTTGGTGCGGTGTCGAAGACGATGTGATCGTAAGTCCCGTCGTCGCCGGCCAAGCGGCCGGCAAATTCATCGAACGCAGCGATCTCTGTCGTGCAGGCGCCCGACAATTGTTCCCAAACAGTATTCCGATCCTGGTCGCTTGCGCCCGGCCCCATTTGGCCCAGCACCCTTATGCGATAGGATTCGGCGGCGGCGGTGGGATCAATATTAAGGACATGCAGCCGCTCGGCACCGGGGACTGCGACCGGTAGATTGCTCAGGGGCACGTTCAATATTTCGTCGAGATTGGATGCCGGATCGGTACTCACGAGCAGCACCGACTTGCCCCCATCAGCGAGCGCTAAGGTGGTGGCGCAAGCGATCGAGGTTTTGCCGACGCCACCCTTGCCAGTGAAGAACACAAAGCGGGGCGGATCGGCGAGAAATCCTGGCGGACGAACCACGCCATTGTCATTCATAATGTCTCTCGATTAGCGCTGAAGTGCGGGGTAGTACCACAACTCCACGCCCCGCCGTCCCCGCAGCAGCGAGGACCAACGGTTACCACCATTGATAGAACGAACTCGACCATGTCAATGCGTCCCCAATCTTCACGCTTTTCAATGATATCTTCCATTTGCCGATGTAGCCGAAACCGCGATCGATCAAAAATTGGTTCTGATTCCGAACACCGGAATCGTCAGATCAACCAGCGGCGTTGAACCGTCTTCGCGCGGCTTGGCCTTGGTGAATTTCACCGTCCAACGCGCGTAACGATTCTTTTGGCGCAGCTTCGCTAACTTGTCTTTCCAGCCGTCCGGAATGCCGCATTTCTTACTCGCTTTATTCTCGTCGTTGGCGTTTCGATGGCGGGGAGCCGCCACGAGAACGGCGTCGACGATCTGGCCTGGCAAAGCGATGTATTCGGGCGGAGCGAACTGAACTGAATCGTGCGAGGACGCTTTCGACGCTCTCGCCATAGCTTTCCCCGCGACCACGACAGCCCTAGTGCTTGATGGTCGCCATGATCACGACAGCGTCAGTCTTTGCGCCGCATGATATCACAAAACCACCAATCATCGGAAGAAATCTAACAGCAATATTGAAACCAACCGTCGACACGAAGCCAGCCTAGGGCCTATGTCATGTCGCATTGTGCCAAGCCTCAGAAGCTCAGGACGCTTGTAAGAACGGTCCCTCCCCATGCGGCGAGAATCACCAAGACCAAACCCGGAATGACGCGCAAAACAAAGCCGCCGCCGCCAGCGAATATGCATATGACGACCTTGGTGATTGTGTTTGTAGAGAGCGCAATCAAAATGGGAAGCGCTGCGTCGGTTGCCGTCATCTTCCCGGCGCCGACCAAGGTGGCCACCGAAATCGCAGCCGAATGTGTATCGACGAAGCCCGCGACGGCAGCCGCCACCACGAGGCCCGTTGCGCCGAACCATTCATTCAGGGCTGTCGAGGCAAGCAAAACTCCACTTAGCATTGCCGCGAACAAGAATGCAGTCTTGAGGCTGAATGCTCTTCCGCGCTCATCCACTTCGCCCGAACTATCTCTCAAAGCTCGGATCGTAAAGACTGAACCATAGGCGAGGGCGGCTGCGCCCGCGCAGGCGAGCGGAACCAGAAGTGCCCTCAGAGTTGCCATGTTGGTCGCAGCCAGAAGCAGGACCAGTTGGATGACGGTCGCAACCGTGGATAGAACAGCACCGGCCGTCGCTGGCCCAAGAAGATAAGGTGCTTTGACCGCCCGTGCGCCCATGACGCCGATCGTTGCGGTGCTGGAAATGAAACCCGATGCGAGGCCCGCGATCGGAAGGCCGAAGCGAGCACCGAGAAGCCGAACGGCGATATGACCGAAGGCGCCGATCGCCATGACCAAGATCACGATGATCCAAATTGAATGCGGGTTGAGGGCGGAAAAAGGCCCCATTGCTTGATCCAGCATCAGCGGGAGGACAATCAGCGTGGCAGCGGCGAAGATCAAACCGTCCCTGACTTCGTCTTCGCTGAGAACGGAGCGGACAAAACGGTGGAGTGCCGATCGGGCGTTCAGGAGGAAGGTCACGGAGACGGCAATACCGGCCGCGAGCCCATGTCGCGTCATCGCAAGGCCGCCAAGGAGCGTCGTGGCATTGAACGCGATTTCCGTGGTGAGACCAGGATCGTCCTCACGCCCGCGCCAATAGGCAAGCGCTGTCAACGCAAAAATCCCAGCCATCGTGACGGCAAGTAGAGAGACCCCACCAACGATAAAGCTGATCGCCGCAATGATTGATGCAAGTGCAAATGTTCGAAGACCCGCGGGCGAGCGGTCTGGCCCTTCTCCCTTCCGGCGCTCGCGCTCCGTGCCGATCAGGAGGCCGATGCCCAGAGCGACGGCAAGGCTCAGAATTACTGGGTCAAGAATACTCGTAACTTCGCGCAAGTTATAATTTCCTCGTTGTGCAGAAACGGCATTCGATTTGGCCGGATTGGTGGCGCGTGGCTTACGGAATCAGCTCTTTAACTTCCCGGTCTCGGATCAGGAGGAACAATTGCCGCCGGCTTTTCCAAAAGGCCGCCGCTTTCGCCGATGATCAACTCATCGCCGGACTGCACATCACCTGCGATAATTTCCGTGTAGGCGCCGTCGTCGAGGCCGAGTTGGATGGTGATCTCTGATGGCTTTCCATGGCGTAGTATCCAGAGCCGCGACGCGCCATCCGGCGACGTCCTTGGATTGCCAGCGCCGTTCGTAACCGTAAGTTCCCTAGGCGAATAGCGCAGCGCCTGATTGGGCGCACGGCGGACGTCGTCGCGCCTGTCGACCAGGATCCGAATCGTCGCTGTCATGCCTGGCTTGAGCAACAGATCCGGATTGGGCGCACTGATGACGACATCATAGGTCGCGACGTTCTGGATCTTCTGCTGCGATGGGCGGATTTGCGTTACCTCTCCGGTAAAAGGATGGTTCGGGAAGGACGCTACCGAGATCGAGGCCTTGTCGCCGAGCTTGAGCTCGCCGATGTCCTTCTCGCTGAGGATAGCGTTGAAATAAGTGACGGTGAGATCCGCAGCGACCAGGAAGAGCGGTGGCGTGTCTAAGCCTGCCGCGACCGTGCGGCCCATTTCTACGTTGCGCGAGATCACGGTTCCATCAATCGGCGAAACGATATCAGTATAACCCAGGTTAATCTCAGCGGCATGAAGAGTTGCTTGGAGCTGGGCGACCGTCGCCTCGGCGCGCTTCATCTGCGTCTGCACCCGCTCATAGGACTTGCGCGACTTATTGAACGCTCGACGCTTCGCCCGAATTTGGTTGCGCTCGAAGGCCGCTTGAGCCTGCGCGAGATTGACCTTGTCATATTCGAGCCGAGCCTCGGCGGCCGCCAGACCGGCCTTGGCCTGATCCACCACGATTTGATAAGGACGTGGATCGATTTTGGCGCAGCGCTGGCCAGCCTTCACCTTCATATTGGCGTCGCAATAGAGCGCCTGGATCACGCCGGACACTTGAGCACCGACCGGCGCGGCCGCCGTCGGACCGATGACGCCGCTCGCGGTCACGGTGCGGACGATCGAGCCGTGTTCGAGCTTCTGCGTGACGTAATGCGCCACTGTGCCACGATACAAGGACCAGGTGAGCCAGCCGCCCCCGAAAACCAGAACGGCAAGGGCGGCGGCCGCCATGCGCCGGCCTAAGCCGCTCATGGACACACTTTGGGACGCTGGAATGGGGACCGCGCCGCGGCCTCCGGGCGCTTTCAATTGGCCCGCGCCGAGCCATCGCTTCTCAGCCATACGCTTTGAACCGGCGTTCTCGTAGATGTCCTCCTCCTGCGCATTGTGGATGCGCACAAGCGATTCGATGGATTCGATGATGCGTTGCCCGTCCCGGATCAGGTAACGGTCGGCGTCAATTGGGGAGAGCCCATCAGCGAGGCGGGCCAAGAGCCGCGCCATGTGTAAAATCTCGCGATGGGCGCGGCTCATTGCGAAAAGGCCATAGCTGTCGGAAAGCATGTTTGAGAGCCGCGGATAGACGGAGCATTCGTCGGCACGTTCATGCGCGACAATGTCCGTTGCGACAATGCGATTGGCCTCGGCGACATAGTCGACCGCGGTTTTGGCGTCCGCATCGTCGAGGGCGTCCGCGATCTGGCGCAGACGGTCGAGACTGGTTTCGAGCCTCTCGTGATCCTGCCGGAGATCTTGCGCGGCGGCGACAGGCATCGACGCGCGGCGGCGTGCCCCTCCAGGACTCAGGGCCCGCAAAGCGTTGAGGATCACCGCGACGTCGATGGCCTCTTGGGTAAGCGCTCCGGCGACTGGGCTTAGCCAGCCGAATGCGGCCGCGCCCATGGCGAGCCCGGAAAACGCCATGCCAACGACGATGCTTTGCAAGGCGATGGCACGGGTGCGGCGTGCAATGACAACAGCATCCGAAACGCGATCGAGTTGATCGACAAGGATGACGACGTCGGCCGCCTCTGATGACGCGCTCGCGCCGCGCGCGCCCATGGCGATACCGACGTCGGCCGCCGCCAAGGCTGGAGCGTCGTTGATGCCATCGCCAACCATGAGGGTCGGGTTCAGCCGCTGCTCCAGCGCAACCGCCTCGACTTTGTCGGCGGGGACACGATCGGCGAGCACGGCGTCGAGATCAAGCGCCGCGCCGATCGTCTCGGCCGCATCGGCCCGGTCGCCCGTCACCATGACGATGCGCACGACACCCGCGTTGCGAAGCGCGCGGACGGCCCGCGGGGTCTCCCGCCTCAATTCATCCGCAAGCAGCAAGGCGCCAGCGGCGCGCCCGTCGATCGAAACGAACACACTAAGAGCAGAGCGCCAGGACGCGCGCCGGAGCGCTCTCGCCGCCCATTCCTCCATCCGCGCTTCGCCACAGACTAGCTGATGCGATCCGACGCGTATGGCACGCCCCTCCACGACGCCCTCGAGCCCGGATCCCATGGTCTCGCGCACATCTTGGGGAATCTGCAGCTTAAGACCTTTGGCGACGGACGCAGAGACGATGGCGCCGGCGACCACATGATGGGAAGCTTGCTCAAGCGAGGCCGCGAATCGAAGCAGAGCGTCGGGATCCTGGCCCGGGGCGGTTTCCACAGCGACCAGGCGCGCGCCGCCAACTGTCAAAGTGCCCGTCTTGTCGAACATCACGGTGTGTACGCGGGCGAGCGCTTCGAGAGGGCCGCCGCCCTTGATCAAGATGCCGCGTCGGGCGGCCTGGGCGGCGCCGGCGATAAACGCCACGGGCGCTGCCAGGATCAAAGGACATGGTGTCGCCGCGACGAGCACGGCGAGCCCGCGAATGGGATCTCCGGAAAGAGCCCAGGCGGCGCCAGCGACAACCAGCGCCACCGGGAGGAGAAACAACGCAAACTGGTCAGCTATCCTGATGAAGGGAGCCTTGGCTGTTTGCGCCGCCGTGACCATTTTGACAATGCCGGCATAAGTGCTCTCCCCGGCGGTGGCCAAGGCGCGCATCTCGAAGGTTTCGCCGGCGTTGATCGCTCCGCTGCGCGCCGCCTCGCCGGCGAGCCGCGTCACGGGAATAGGCTCTCCCGTAACAGCTGACTCGTCGAGCGATGCATTTGGACTCACGATCTGTCCATCGACCGGGACAACCTCGCCCGCGAGAACAATAATCGCATCGCCAACCGCGACTTTATCAATAGATATGTCTTCGAACAATTCGGCGACCTTGCGATGCGCCACGCGCGGCGCGCGGTCGATAAGAGCCTTCAAATCCCGCTCCGCGCGCCCGACCGCAAAATCCTCCAGCACGGAGCCGCCGGCATACATGATGGCAACGATCACGCCGGCCAGTGTCTGGCCGAGCGCCAGCGCAGCGGCCATTGATACGAACGCAACCGCATCGACGCCCATTCTTCCTGCCAGAACGTCGCGAGCGATCGAGATCGCGAGACCCGCGACCACTGGAATTGTGCCTACCGCCCATATCCACCGAGCAAGCCCGTTATATCCCGTGAAAGCGGCAACAAGTCCGACGGCAAGCGCTGCTAACGCGATTATTATTAGGGCGCGCCGAACGGCCCGCTCGTTGAGCATAGGTGTCATGCTATTTGTCGATTCAAACATGTTGGCGCGGGTCCTTCACTTTCGCCAACATAGAGGTCCGTTGCGACGAAGGTCGAACCGGCGCCGTCAGCGGCAGAAATACGGCGAACTCCGGGAAAACAACTCGTAAGCGATCGAGCATCCACTTCCTTCGAACCTTTCATGGTGTGTTCAGCGGGAACATTAGTGTTAGCAGGTTTCAGGAAACCTCGTCTCGGAAGGCAGCATTTGTGCCGCCCATGGTTCCTCATCTGGTCTCCATCAATGCTGCTGCTTGACATGTGATGATGAGAATTTGATGTCCATAAACATTTCCCTATTAATCCGATCAGTAGGAAAGAAGAACCGGCAGCTCCGCCTCGGACAGCACGCCATTGGTCACGCCGCCGACGTGCTGCGTCGGTAGATCGGTGATCATCATGTTCTTACAATGTCGCGCGAGGTGAGCCGACAGAGCGGCACCGGAGACGCCCTTTGAAGCATCGGGCGAGACGCACACAATTTCGACCTGTTCCGCACGCGTTAGCAAAGGCATGGCATCCCCAACAGCCCGAGCCGCCCTGGCGCCACCATCCCAGCCAATCATGATATTTTGGCGTAATGGCTCGGTTCCTGAGGTCGTCACCGATCACGTCAGCGGCGTGTTCGTCGATTCGCTGGACGCCGCCGTAGCCGCTGTGCGGGAGACTGCAACGATGAGTCGGACTGCCGTTCGAGAGGAATTCGAAGCGCGTTTCACTGTCGCGCGGATGGCTCGCAACTATGTCGCCGCCTATCGCTCGCTATTGGCGGGAGCCTCGTCGCGAACCGAATTCGCGGCGCCTCCGAGGTCGCTCACACTCGCTTGGGAGCATCCCGCGCTACAGGCCGCCGGCGTTAATTCGCTCAGGAGCCAAGCCTCAGATGATAGTCATAGGTAGAATTGTCGGTGGAAGGCCAAGAGGAGACCCGCATGCGAACATTTATTCTGGCAACGGTGTCGGCGGTGGACAGCGCGAAATGCTCTTTACGTCAATCGCGCGCAAGCAGTACCAATGTTCAATGGGCTGCAAGACGCCGCTCCTGTGAGTAACATCGAAAGCGTCCAGTTCTTCTTCGGCGGCCGCCGATATCGTTGGTATCCCGCGGGATGGCAAGGGCCCGGCGGCGGTCCAGGTGGTGACAAAGGTGGCGGGGGCCACTGAGAAGACTGCTCGAAGCAAACGAGCGAGCCCACGGCCGCATCACGACCGCGAGCGACTGTGATGCGGCCGATACGCGGAACGTTGTGCGCGCGTCGACGGCTATTCGAACAAGAATGCGATCACCGAGACATCCAACCTCGACATTTCCGAGCACCTTGCTCGCCGACATCCTGCGCGTCTCAACGACAGAACATTCGTCATTTTTCGGCGCTCGGCGAGAAGTTGGGCCGCCCGACCCCGGTCCACAAACAGTGCCGGTTCGTCGGGCTTGTTAAAGATGCCAAATCGAGAAGAATTTGGCATGGAAACCGCGGCTATCTGGGGAATGCCAGTTAATAGCCACCTGCCAAGTAAGCGCTTGGCGGCAAGGTGTAATAGAGGTAAATCGCGTAAACCACATACGCCGGAATGACGAGGCGTGTGGCCATCAGAATGTTCCAAAATATGTCTGCTTGACGCTTATCTTTTGCCGAAATTTCGCGACCT